>NZEU01000005.1 GCA_002689135.1 Porticoccaceae bacterium | reverse complement strand
ATGGACCAATCGATCCCTCAGGAGCAAATAAGGCCACACAATTCATGCAGCTACTGGATCAGGCCAATATTCCTGTTCTTTTCTTTCAAAATACAACTGTTTTTTGGACGCCTTGAATCGGCCCAGATAAAAAAAGACAGCGAGCGAAATGAGCGTTAGGCCGCCAAAGATTATCGTATTAACATCCACTACCGGCTTCTAAGTTTCATTAACAATCGCAGAATCTCCAAGTAGAGCCAGATAAGAGTTACCATCAAGGAAAAAGCACCGAACCACTCCATATATTTTGGCGCATTGTATTCGGCCCCCTGCTCAATGAAATCAAAATCGAGGACAAGGTTTAAAGCAGCTATCGCAACCACAAATAAACTAAACCCAATTCCGAAAAGACCATTCGAGTGAATAAAACCAATTCCTGAACCAAAAAAGCTCATCACAAAACTGACCAAATAGAGTACCCCTATGCCCATGGTGGCCGAGACCACCATAAGTCTAAAATTTTCAGTGGGTTTTACAATGCCGGTCTTATAACAAAACAAGAGCGAAGCGAGCGTTCCAAACGTGAGTCCAATAGCCTGGATAACAATACCCGGGTACTGAGCCTCTGCTATCGCTGAAATACCCCCCATGGCAAGGCCTTGACCCAATGCATATATTGGCGCCGTAATTCCTGACCAATGTTTCTTAAATAACGTTATCAGAGCCATTACAAATCCGACTATACCGCCGACGATCATAAAAGGTGCAGCAGCCCCCGGGTTTCCAGTACTAAAAAATAGGTTCCAAGGTAATGATGCCGACACCAATACTAGCAGCAGCAGGATACCAGTCTTATTAACGGTACCCTCTAAAGTCATAAATTGATTATCTACGTCTACCGATACCTCACTGAAGTCTGCAGGAGCTTCTTCTCTAAAGGTGGCATCACTCATAGCTGGGTTTCCAGAACGACCAAACATCTCCAAGGCGCGATGGTTTGACATAAGCAAATTCCTCTTAATTTAGTTTTCCAGTCGAAACAGTGGATCTTCCCATTATACGAGGGGGAAAAGAAAATGGACAATGCGGGACCCAAAAATGATAATCATTTTTTATTAAGTTATTACAAACTTTATGTTAGGTTCGAGTCGGCACAAGTTATACTATTCTCTAAACTCATTTAACTGGATTGGAATATGAAAACGCGGATTACTGAACTCTTCGGCATCGAGCACCCAATTATTCAAGGTGGAATGCATTACGTTGGTTACGCAAACCTTGCGGCAGCCGTTTCAAATGCCGGCGGGCTTGGGATAATTACCGGGCTAACCCAGGGAACACCGGAAAAACTATCAGCAGAAATTAAACGTTGTAATGAGCTTACTAATAAACCCTTTGGGGTTAACATGACTTTCCTTCCGTCTCTTACGCCACCCGATTACCCAGGCATGTTCCAAGCGATCATTGATGGAGGTGTTAAAATAGTTGAGACTGCTGGAAATAACCCTCAGCAATGGATACCTATGATGAAAGAAGCTGGTATTAAGGTAATTCATAAATGTACGTCGGTGCGTCATTCCCTAAAGGCCCAAAAAATTGGTTGCGACGCTGTATCGGTCGATGGCTTTGAGTGCGGAGGGCACCCGGGTGAAGATGACATACCCAATTTTATCTTGCTTCCGAGGGCAGCTGATGAACTTGATATACCATTTGTTGCCTCAGGCGGAATGGCGGACGCTCGCAGCCTCGTTGCCGCATTGTCATTGGGAGCAGAGGGCATGAATATGGGAACTCGATTCATTGCAACTGAAGAGGCTCCCGTTCATGAAAACGTTAAACAGGCAATTCTTGGGGCATCCGAGTTGGATACTCGGCTAGTTATGCGTCCATTAAGAAATACCGAAAGGGTCCTCAATAACGCGGGTGTAGAGGAGCTCCTTCAGAAAGAAAAAGATCTAGGAGAAAACCTTCAATTCTCCGACATCATAGATCAAGTAGCCGGCGTGTACCCCGACATTATGATTAATGGAAACATGGATGCAGGCGCATGGTCCTGTGGTATGGTGGCGGGATTGATTTATGATGCACCCACCGTTGCGGATTTGATCAACCGAATAATGTCAGAGGCAGACGAATTAATTGCGCAGCGCCTCAATTCGGTTTTGAGCGCCTAGCCTCCTGCATTTGTGAGACTCTCGAACGATCCTCGGACAGGAGAGTGCGTCTGGCAGAATTTCGCAACTTCATCAAGCGCTAGAGTCGCTGGCCTCAACTCGGGGTGGAATATCTGAAAGACATGCGGCATAGATTCCCACCGCTGCAGATAAGCTGGTGAACCAGCCTCTCTAGCTTTATTAACATAACGACGAGCATCATCAAACAGCATCTCACTCTCACTAACCTGTATTAGCAATGGCGGCATTTTTGATAAATCACCCAACAAGGGCGAAACAGAAGGATTACTAACTGAAATCTTGTGGGTCAAAAAGAAAAACGAACCATATAGAGCTCTTGGGACGCGATTTAATAGACGAAAAAGCGTTTTTAATATCACGTCCGATCGATAATTGTTTCTAAAGCTCGGACTATCAAGCGTCGAATCGGTTAGCGGTGACAGCGCAACCACGGCGTTAGGCATTTGCGAGCCGGCATCTCGGAGCCAAGCTGTCAAAGATAGTGTCAAATTTCCACCTGCCGAATCGCCGCCTATAAAAATGGCATCAGCCGGATTGGAGCCATCGGGGCCGTTGTCCAATAAAAACTGATATGCGGCCCTACAATCCAGCATTGCATCTTGCCTACTATTCTCGGGCATCAACCTATAGTCGATAGCCAAAACTGCACAGCCAATGGCCTCGGACAGCCTGCTGGTAATGGAGCGATGACTGTTGGGACTCCCCGCGCAAAATGCGCCGCCATGTATATACAAGAAACGCTTTCGCGCATCAATTCGCCTTGCCAAAACCCATTCCGCAGGCAATCCATCTAGGTTGACGGGTATGCGATCGCTCGTAACTTCAATATCAGCAAAAAAGCTATTCATCACAACCCGCACAGCGTTCAATCGTTTTGCAAAAGATAGTCCATTCATTGATGCCGAGACCGTCTGAAGACGAGCGACTATGGAGGATAGATTTCGGGCATCATCCGAATCCAGCGCGAAGACTGCTCCCGATGAATAATCATACCGCCTGAGTGTTTGACGGATTCCCCCGTCTCGGGATTGCCTCAATAGTAAAAATAATATCGCAAAAGACCCTAACACCCAAAGCAGCATTTTTGCTTATCCTTTCAAGTTTTATAACTTAGTTCATTAAACTTCTTTTGGTGAAAATCAGCATCACCAAACAATGTATTTATTGAAATAAGCCTCTTCAAGTAGTGGCCGATATTAAGCTCGTCGGTCATGCCCATTCCGCCATGAATTTGGACAGCATCTTCTCCGACTCTTTTAGCCGACTTCGAAATTATCACCTTCATGGCATGCAACGATCGAAGGCACTCGATCGGAGTTTCGGCCTCTTCCTCGCCGTAGGCACAAAGCCCCCGATACAGCATGGATCGAGACTGCTCAACCGCCATGAAATTATCAACCATACGATGCTGCAGCGCTTGAAATGAGCTAATAGGGGCGCCAAACTGGTTCCTCGTATTTGCGTAACTAATGGTAAGTTCGTTCAGAACAGACATGATTCCAAGAGCCTCTGCGCTCGTTGCTAAGATTACAAGGGGAACCAAAGCCTCCATTAGCTCTGCGCCTGCATCGACAGAACCGAGGACGTTGCTTTGAGGCACTGAGACGTTGTTAAAGGTTACATTTGCGGCCATCTGTCCATCCATCATTTGATAGGGTTTTGTTTCGACGCCTGGCCAGTCGGATTCCAGCAACAGTAACGTTACACCGTCGCGATCGAACTGCTCACCCGAGGTTCGGACGGTGATTATGAGAGCATTCGCGTTACCCGCACCATAAACGACTGCTTTCTCCCCATTTACGATATAATTATCATCCTGCACGGTGGCCTTCGTTCTTATATCGGTTATTTCGTACCTTGATTGGCGTTCCAAAAAAGCAAACGCTCCAAGATAACTACCATCAATTATCTTAGGAATATATTCCGATTTCAGTTCGTTATTCTGACTTAAGGCTAGGAGTTGCCCAAACATCAGTACCGTAGGGACATATGGTTCTACTATGATGCCTTTGCCCATCTCCTCCATGACAATGGCCACATCTTCGATTGTGCCACCAAATCCCCCATACTCTTCAGCAAAGGGTATCGATAGCCATCCTAGTTCTGCGAATGTCGCCCAGCAGTCCGGGCTATAGCCCTCTTCTGACTTAATAATTTGTTTTCTCTGGTCAAAATCGTATCGCTCTCGGATAAATCGCGTAACGCTCTCTTTTAGCATGGATTGTTCTTCAGATAATTTAAAATTCATACGCCCAACACCATTTTCGCAATTACGTTTCGCTGTACCTCGTTTGAACCACCATAAATGCTAGCGGCACGACCGTACATATAATCAACCCTAGCCTTCGAAGCAAAGTCATGACCCAGTGCACCTGGGTCAAGGTTGCCCTCGAGCGAACCACCGTAGTAAGCCACCAGTTGGAGCGCCAACTCGCTAATTGCCTGCCTTATCTCAGTACCCTTAATTTTTAGAAAAGAGCTCTCCGGACCCGGCATCCCACCTTCCGCCATTGACGCCAGAGCCCTGAGCTCGGTGTATTCAAGAGCCATCAACTCCGTTTCAACATCAGATAGACGCATTTGAAAAACCGGATCTGCGAGAATTGGAACTCCCCCACTGATCTCTGCAGCAGCATGTAACTTAAGAGAATTGAGGTTGCTTCTCGAGTCAGCAACCTCTGCAATGCCTGCCCTTTCATGAATCAAAAGCGCCTTTGCATAAGTCCAACCTTTATCTTGTTCACCTATAAGATTTTCAATTGGCACCTTGACGTTTTCAAATAGAACCTCATTGAGACTGTGTTTTCCATCAATAGTGATAATTGGCTTAACTGAGACACCAGGACTTTCCATATCGATAAGCAGGAAGCTAATACCCTGCTGCTTCCGAATTTCTTTTGATGTCCGCACCAGACAAAAAATCCAATCAGCAAACTGAGCAAAAGTTGTCCAAACTTTTTGCCCATTAACGATGTAGTTCTCACCTTCCAATTCTGCAGAGGTTTGGAGCGAGGCCAAGTCGGAACCCGCTCCGGGTTCAGAATAACCCTGGCACCACCAATCATCACTACTGAGGATTCGCGGCAAAAATTTCTCTTTTTGTTGCTCGTTTCCGAAGGTGTAAATGACCGGCCCAACCATCTTCAAACCAAAAGGGACGGCATCAGGAATTCCCAACCGACCCTTCTCACACTCAAAAATGTACCTTTGAGTAATCGTCCATCCCGTACCGCCGTATTCAACAGGCCACCCCGGCGCGATCCAACCTTTTTCATAGAGCTTCTTTTGCCAGGCGACGATTGCCGATTTATAATCGCCAGACTTATCATTTAAAACTCGCTTAGCCAAATCAAAATCAAACTGCTCTTCAAAAAAAGTTCTGACCTCATCGCGAAAAGCTAGGTCATCATTTGTAAACTTCACGTCCACTGGACTCTCTCCTTTTAAACTTAAATTTCATATTCAAATTCAGTCATCACACTGCTTAGCTACGCGTTCTAGCAGGCTCTAGCTCAAAAATAAAATCACTTATTTTGGATAATCCGAGATCCCTCGGTTTAATAACAATCTTATCTATATTGATACTGCCCTCTTAAATGCAGGGCGGGATTTCAAGCGCTCATAGTATAAATTTGTATTTTCTTTAAAGCCTTCTCTTAGTCCTAGATGCTCTGCAAGATATAACGCAAATCCAACACATATATCAGCTAAGGTAAATCGACCTGCGCAGAGATATTCTCTATCCTCCACGGCCCGCTCAACGGAACGCAAACGGGAATAAAACCACTGAACATAATCTTTGACAGCTTGAGGCAACCGTCTTTCTTCTGGCTCTAACTGTGAATAACGTAGAACAATTGTCTGTGGAAATGTTAATGTCGCGTCACTGCGATGAATCCAATTGAGATATAAACCATACTCAGGTTCATCCTTCGTCACCCCTAAGTCGGAGGGACCATATCGATCAACCAGATACTGAGCTATCCCCGCGGATTCTGTCATCTCTATGTCACCATCGGTAAAGAACGGCACCGTCCCAATGGGATTTATGTCAGTGTACCCGGGATGCAAAAATCTGGGTGGAAATTTCATAACCTCAATCTCATAGTCTAGACCCATCTCTTCCATGGTCCACAGCGGCCTTATTGAGCGGGCCGCTGGGCAATGCCATAACTTTAACTGCATCACTCTCCCCTTTTTTTCACCAAAATTGTAATATCCATGCTTTAATCTATTTCTATCAAGACCTGATCAGAGGCCACCTGCTCACCCGAGTATACCAGCACCTCGGATACCAAACCGTCGACCTCAGAGCAAATTTCATAGTGCATCTTCATCGCCTCAAGAACCGCGATAACTTGACCTTGCTGAACAAGCTCGCCCGCCTCGACTGCTACTCTCAGCATTAAACCGTGCATAGGGGCAACAATACGACCTTCTCCAGTCATGCGGGTGGAATGCCCCTCGTTTTGGATTAAGTCGCTATATATAGCTTCACGACCTTCGATTGATATGTAAATAGACCCGCGCTTCGAAAAACAATATTGCACCTCGCGCTTCTTTTGCTCGATTGAAACGAGCGAACTGCAACCATCGATATAATGAACCTTTATTTCAGTCGATTGGTCTTGTCCTCGAACCATATATCGCTCCTTCCGGTCAATAACTGAGACGGATAAATCATAAATTTTTTCATCAAATTGATAGCGCTTGCGAGCCGCAAGTACGCCAACATTTGTCCAATCCTTTAATTCGTTAGATACGTTCAAACTAGACTCTTTATATATTTTGTAATCGACTAAGAGCTCTATAACGGCAGCGATCGCAGCATCTTCAAATAAGGGCTTGTATTTTTTGAATGAATCGCTTTCAAATTCTTGCGAAATGAATGCAGTTGTAACTTCTCCTTTGATAAAGGACTGTCTCTCCAAACAATCTATCAGAAACTCCCTATTATTAGGGATTCCGAACAATGCAGTTTGCTTTAATGCGCCCACCAATTTTTGTCTGGCTGTTTCCCTGTCTGGACCAGAGCAGATAATTTTCGCCAGCATAGGGTCATAAAATGGTGGGATTTCCTGACCCGTCGTTATCCCATCGTCAATGCGGACATCCAAGCCGTCTGCTGGGACCCACAAGTCAATATTACCAGTAGCAGGCAAAAAATCTTTAGAAGGATCTTCAGCATATAGCCTAGCCTCAATCGAGTGCCCAGTGAATCTTACTTCTTCTTGCGTAAAAGGGAGGCATTCCCCCTGGGCCACGCTTATCTGAAGGGAAACGAGATCAAGGCCTGTAATACTCTCTGTCACGGGATGCTCGACCTGAAGCCGAGTATTCATCTCAAGAAAATAAAATTTTTCAGACTCATCTAGCAGAAACTCAACGGTACCTGCACCTCGATAACTTACGCTTTTGGCGGCCTCTATCGCTGAGTGGCCCATTAGCCCACGAAGCTCATTGGTCATGACTGGACATGGCGCCTCTTCTATTACCTTCTGATGTCTCCGCTGCACCGAGCAGTCGCGCTCACCTAAATGAATCGTGTTACCAAATTCATCGGCAAAAATCTGTATTTCAACATGCCGAGGAGTGGTTATCGCTGTCTCTAGAATAAGCTTGTCCGAGCCAAACGCTGTCCTAGCCTCTGCGCGGGCCAAATCGAGTGAACTGACAAGTTGCTCAGCATTGTCGATGAGACGCATTCCTCTGCCACCGCCGCCAGCAGCTGCTTTAATCATTATTGGAAATTCCATGTCCTTACTTGCGTTAAGAAACGCAGAGTCTGTTTGATCTGCACCTTGATAACCCGGGATACAGGGTATCCCGACTTCCAACATTCGCCGCTTTGAACGAGCCTTGTCACCCATGATTGCAATAGCATCACTCGTGGGACCTATAAATATCAGTCCACTCTCAGCACAAGCTTCAGCAAATGCGGCGTTCTCGCTCAAAAAACCATAGCCCGGATGTACAGCTCCTGCTCCACTCTCCAGTGCCGCTTGGATGACCAATTCCGGCACCAAATATGATTCGGCGACCGGCCCGGGACCTATCCTGATGGCTTGGTTTGCCAGTTGGACGTGCGGAGACTCGGCGTCGGGATCGGAATAGATGGCAATCGTCTTGTAACCAAGCTTCTGTGCGGTCCTTAAAATCCTACAAGCAATCTCGCCTCGATTTGCAACCAAGATACTGTCAAACCGTCTCATAACATCATTTCCGTAGCGATCCTTCAACCCAGTAAGGTTTTCGTTTTTGAATGAAAGCGGCAACGCCTTCATTACCCTCTGGACTCAGCATGCATTTTGCAAAACCGGCGGCCGCATAATCCAACACCTCCGAGCGAGGTCGCCTAAGAGATTCGAATAAAATATTTTTAGTAACAGCATTCGCATCGGGAGCGCAGACCGATATGTCGGATAAGATTTCATTACAAGCCTCTTCAAGCTCTTCACTATCAGCCACAACAAGGTGAGCGATTCCAAAATTAACTGCCTCATCTCCCTTAAAACGAGCTCCGGTGAGCATCAGACGACGAGCATGAGTGAGCCCAATGCGCTCTCGCACAAAAGGAGCAATCTGAGCAGGCGGGATACCAAGGCTAGTCTCACTCAGCCTAAAACGACTGTCTGCAGTCACAATTGTAACATCACCGACGCAAGCTAGACCAAGTCCGCCCCCAATTGCAGCTCCCTCAATTAGCATTACTACTACCTGAGGCTGCTCATTTAATTGACTCATCAAGTAACCAAATGAGCGATTTCCTCTTGCAATTAGATCTGTATCTGCCCGCTGTATATCTGATTTGAAGCCTTTAATATCTCCGCCAGCGCAAAAAACATTCCCCTTCCCTCTCAGCACAATTGTTCGGATGCTTCTATTTTTCTTGACCAGACCGAGCACCTCGGCCAACTCATCAGTCATCTCTGCAGACAACGCATTTTTTGACTCTGGGCGGTTAAGCCAAATTCTGAGCACACTTCCGTTACGTTCAGTAATGATCGTTTTAGTTTCAGGCAATAAGACATCTTCCGACACACTCATCAAAATCTCCTTTTTAATAACCCCCGCTATAAGCGAGAGACCCCATAGCTGTTGGGACGAATGACCCGCCGACGAGCCTCTAGGACAGTTTCTAGTAACATACCGACGGTGTTTCTTGTTTGACGAGGATCTATCATTCCGTCATCCATGAGATGGCCTGATGTATAAAAAGCATCCGACTGGCTATCAAATTTCATTGCAAGCATTTTCTCCTGCTGGGCAAGCAACTCTTCATCCACATCGGAACCAGAGGCTTCTGCCTTGCCACGAGCAACTATGGACATCGTTTTAGCAGCTTGTTCACCTCCCATAACACCGGTAGATGCATTTGGCCAGGTATATAAAAAGTCGGGTTCAAAGGCTCGACCGCACATTCCATAATTTCCGGCCCCAAAGCTTGCTCCCGTCATAAGTGTGATTCGAGGAACTTCTAAATTTTGGACGGCCTGAATCATCTTGGATCCATGCTTAATCATTCCTGCTTGTTCTGATTTAGTCCCTACCATGTAGCCAGTTGTATTTTGAAAGAAAAGAACAGGAATATTGGCCTGATCCAGTAGCTGCATGAATTGTGTGGCCTTATTTGCTCCTGAGGGATCGATTGGTCCAT
>NZEU01000004.1 GCA_002689135.1 Porticoccaceae bacterium | reverse complement strand
TCGACTTCGGCCTCCCATACCGACTCTCCCGCCTCTCTCGCGGCGTTATTTGCTAGCAGCGCTGGAGCGTAGACTCGCCCTACCTCCTGCAAAATAGGGTGAAGAGTCGAGGGCATGCTCGCTAGCGAGTTCCAGTCGTCCTCAACGGGCTCTAAACCCGATTGATCCTCCATCAAACCAGAGTAAACCACGGCACGAGGACTTTTCTTATGCGAAAGATTACGTGATGTTGGATCTAAGCCAATGAGCTGCGTAAGTTGTCCGTAAATTCCAAAATCAGCGGCTCCTGGTCTTTCTCCAAGCAAGAACGACTGTTCTGTAAAGTGAGCCTCGAGTAATTCAAGCAATCGAATATAACTACTTTCTATTATGTGAGCTGTCATTTCGTTCGACCCAACAATACCAAGTCTGCCAACTTGTCTATCCATTGTAAAAGCCTTTGCATCAGCCCATTCTTGAGAAGGCTGACGGACATCATTATACAAAGGCAGAAGTGTCCCTGCGTTATCAGCATCCTCCTGGAAGTGCCATCGGAAGTGGAACATACACTTTGTAACCCACTCATCGGCAAAATCCTCCAGCAAGTAATCGATAAATGCAAGCCATCTACTCCTTGGAATCACAGAACGGGAAAAATACTCGATCTCAAGTCTACGTATTATTGGAGTCGAGTCACAAACAACCTCTAAATGACCATGTGAGCTTTCTAGCACCAACATGGGCAATAAAAGCACTTTGGGTTCATCGAGCCCTATTTCTTCGAGTGTCTTTTTTGGATCACCCCACAACATGTTATAGGGGATGCGTCTATACCTTAGCAGAGCCAGCATCTTTCTCGTGTAAGGAGATGGTATTGCACCAAGTAATTTTATAGGAGTTTTCGCAGTCATTATTTAGCGATTTCCATCAGATAAACACTTTTTTTGCATGTTATTTAGGGTACGGAACTTTTGAATAACTACAGAATTTTTACAAAAAATAGATAAACAATTTTTTTTGGGCAACATAGCTTACTTTAATTTCAACCGATTAATTATGATCATCCCCTGCGGGTTATAGAAAAAATGATACCGCTGTGACAAAATGTTACCAAAATAATGGGCGATATGTGTTAACACTCATGTTCTTCTTGACTGTTTTACCCTTTATTTTAATAAAAAAAATTGTAACTTTCGTCAAATGGTATGTTTTATTCCTTCGCTGTATTGAAATGTGATGATTAAAATTCTTGAAATCTTGTCTGTCTTATCCAATTTCTTATTTATATTACCGACTTTACTTTTCTTTAAACCACCGGGCAACCAAGAAAAAACATCACTCGGAATGATGTTACAAAGAACGGCAGCAAAGTACGGTGATCGCACAGCCATCATATTTGAAAATACGATACTTACGTGGAAGGAATTTAATCACTTATCTAACCAATATGCTCATAGCTTAAAAAGTAGAGGAGTAAAGCGAGGGGATTGTGTCGCGGTGTTTATGGAGAATCGCACAGAATTCTTGTGTGTGATCATTGCACTTTCAAAAATAGGTGCCGCTGCAAGTTTGATAAATACAAGCTTGTTAAAAAAACCTTTGATTCACTGTATCACCACCACCGATTCTGTAAAGTGTGTATTTGGAGAAGAATTACAGAAAGCTATCACGGATATAAAAGATGATCTACCTCTGCAAGACTCAGATTTTCTCTGGGTTTCTGACAAGTCGGTTAAAAACAGCAAACCTACATGGGCTGAGGACCTCAATTCTACCTTACAGCGGCAACCAACCGAAAATCTTGCAGAAACCGGAGATATAAAAGGTGGGGAAATCGCTCTTTATATTTTCACATCTGGCACCACTGGACTACCAAAACCCGCGATTATCTTTCAGCGGAGAATAATGTCGGCGCACCCACCATATTCCAAATTAGGTTTCCGTGCCACCACCTCAGATAGGATGTACATTTGCTTACCGCTATATCACATTACAGGTCTGTTACTTGGCGCATGCACATGCTTTTATACCGGGGCTTCAATATTTTTACGGCGACGTTTTTCAGCCCGACATTTTTGGCCTGAAGTTCAAAAATATAACACCACTCTTTTTGTATATGTCGGCGAGCTTTGCCGATATCTCGCCGTCCAACCCGAATGCAAGGATGAGGAAAACAATCCTATCCGAAGTATGCTAGGAAATGGATTAAGACCAGATGTGTGGGACGACTTTCGCAATAGATTCAAAGTAAAGCGCATAACTGAAATATATGGCGCAAGTGAAAGCAACGTATCGTTTATTAATTTTTTAAATAAAGATTATACAATCGGTACCGGGATCGTAGTAACTATGATAGTAAAATATGATGTCGACTTAGACCAAATAATTTTTGATGACCAAGGAAGGCCGGAAGAGGTATCAAATGGACAAACTGGCCTTTTACTTGGCAGGATAGATGACAAATTCCTATATGACGGTTATAAAAATAAAGAAGCGTCATCTGCCAAAGTACTCATGAATGTAAAGGAGCCAGGAGACCGATGGTTTAACACTGGGGACCTCATTCGTCGTACGGATGTCGGCTTCGCTATGGGGATGCCGCATTATCAGTTCATTGATAGAGTAGGGGATACTTTTCGGTGGCGATCCGAAAATGTCTCGACAAACGAGGTAAGCGAGATACTTAATGCTTATCCGCAAATAGAAATGAGTAACGTGTATGGCGTCATGGTACCGGGCACTGAAGGCCGAGCCGGCATGGCAGCAATCACAATGCAAGCGGATGCTACGATCAACCTTTTAAAGTTTACCGAATACGTCGACAAAAATTTAGCCAGTTATGCTCAACCTGTATTCCTGCGAATGCAATCCGAACAAAAGACGAACCAGACCTTCAAATTTATAAAGGGTCAACTGCGTGAAGAGGCATATCACCTAGATAAGGTAAACCAGCCAATCTACGTCAGAATGCCAAATTCTAAATATTATGAAATTCTTAGTGCAGAGCATTATAAAAAAATACTGGGCAAAGAAGCGGGATTTTAAAAAAATTATAAAATCGCCCACTAAGTTTTAAAAATTAAGACCAAAGAGAAGAATTTTTATGACAACTAGACTTTTCAATTTAAAAAATAAAATAGCACTCGTTACAGGAGCAAGCAGAGGCATCGGAGAATCCATCGCTCACCTACTAGCGGAACAAGGTGCTCACGTAATCGTGACAAGTCGTAAGCTTGACGGCTGCTCAAAAATTGTGGATTCCATAAAGAATAATGGTGGAAGCGCGGAGGCGTTGGCCTGTCATGTTGGTAACATGGAAGATATTAAGAATACCTTTGAATTTATAAAAGTTAACCATCGTAAATTGGATATTTTAGTTAATAATGCCGCTACAAATCCCTATTTTGGAAATATACTTGATACTGACCTTGGTTCATTCAACAAGACTGTTGATGTAAATATTCGTGGTTACTTTTTCATGTCCTCCGAATCCGGAAAACTCATGCGAAAAAATGGTGGCGGCTCAATAGTGAATATATCCTCCATCGCTGCGTTTAGACCAGGAAAATCAATGGGTATCTATGCGATTACTAAGGCCGCGGTAGTTAACATGACGAAGGCATTTGCTAAAGAATGTGGCGAACATAACATTAGGGTAAACGCGGTTTTACCAGGGCTAACAAAGACCAAGTTCGCGGGAGCTCTTTTTTCCGACGAAAAGATATACCAAAAAGCGGTAGCGGGGACACCATTGGGTCGTCATGCGGAACCTGATGAAATTGCCGGTGCCGTGCTATACCTCGTGTCGGATGCTGCACACTTCGTGACAGGTGAGTGCATTGTAGTCGACGGAGGCTCAGTGTTATAACATAAATCTCTCAGAGCGAGCTCTGTGGAGTGATCGCATAAATCGTTCAGTTTTTATCCTAAATATTTTAGACAGTGTTAAAAAGAAATTTTCAAACAGGTTTGGTGGTAGAAAAAACGGCATGGTGATGAGTCTTTGGGCTCCAATGTGCCGGGGTGACTAAACAGCTTTTTTAGTTCGTATGAGTAATTCAGCCACGAGTCTCTTTGTTTTGTGAACTTACCCCACTCGCGTCTTTATCAGCTGAAAACTCAAGTGAATTATTTAAATCTAAATTATTCATGAAACTACTTTTTCGACTTTGGCCAATGTTGTAGTGAACTGCCAAACTTTTTGAAAGTAACCTAGTGAGATGGAGAATATTTTCAGTGCCCGGATAAGTTGGACGGGCACCGATCACCAGCTCCCTATGCGGGCTTGATTGATTCAGCGGAAGCTTGGCGAGGGAGGGAAATGATCCAGTCAGCGGTTCTAGCGCCATGTGAGGGACCAACGTCGAACCCATCTTGCCAATTACCAGCTGAATTATAGTTGTTAGACTGGATACCCTGACATCAAAATGAGTCTTATCAGATAACTTACAGGCCGCAAGGGCATGATCTTTAAGACAGTGACCATCCTCCAAAAGCATCAACTCTGACGGATCTAGATCATTAACATCTATGGAGGTCTCGCTGGGCTCTAGATTATCTACATGTGTAACGTAATAGAAATCCTCTGACCAAAATTTATAAGTTACCAGCTCACTAACATCAAACGGTAGCGCAAGGATAGCCATATCTAGCATTCCTTGCTCTACCTGACGGATCAGCTCGGTAGATTGCCCTTCAGTTATTGTGAGACTAAGCGTCGGATAATCATTTTGTAGGCATGGCAATACTATTGGCAACAAATATGGACTCACCGTAGGAATAATTCCCAAAGATATTGGGCCACTCAAGGGAGGTGCTTTCTCTAGACCAAGGCCTGAAATTTCGTCTAATTTTGCTTTGATATCTCGAGCCTTTGCGATTATCTCACATCCTTGAGACGTTATTATAACCCTCTTATTGTCTCGTTCGAACACCTGTATGCCTAACTGATTTTCAAGCTCTGATATCGCCATGCTCAGCGCTGAAGGTGACACGTGACACATGTCTGCCGCTTTTTTAAAATGTAATGTTTTGGAGACGGCCAAGACGTAATTAATCTGTTTTATTGTAACCATAAACATTCTATTGTTCAGTAAATCTGAACACCCTGATCTTTTTTTTATAATTTTACTTACGATCAATTGACTGTAAGCTATCATCATAGTGTTATTAAAAAATCGAAAAAAAATTATATTAGCCCGAAAGGAGACAAATAATGCCGATCGAAACCGAAGCTAAGTGCCCAGTCATGCATGGTGCCATGACGACAAACAGTGCGACTGGAACCTCGAATCGAGACTGGTGGCCAGATCAGTTAAACCTGAACATACTTCATCAGCATGATCAAAAGTCAAATCCTATGGACCCTGACTTTGATTATCGAGAGGAATTTAAAAAACTCGACTACCAAGCATTGAAAAAAGATTTAAATGCTTTAATGACCGACTCGCAGGACTGGTGGCCTGCAGACTACGGTCACTACGGTCCATTCTTCATCAGGATGACGTGGCATGCAGCGGGTACCTACCGAAATACTGACGGTCGAGGAGGTGGCGGTACAGGGGCGCAACGATTTGCCCCACTTAATAGTTGGCCAGATAATGGGAATCTTGATAAGGCACGTCGACTACTTTGGCCCGTCAAACAGAAATATGGAGAGCATATAAGTTGGGCAGACCTACTCATCCTTGCTGGAAATGTGGCAATAGAGTCAATGGGCGGAAAGACTTTCGGTTTCAGCGGAGGTAGACCTGATATATGGGGTCCTGAGGAGGATATTCATTGGGGTGTTGAAAGTAATTGGCTCGATAACAAACGCTATAAGGGCGAGCGTGAATTAGATAGCCCACTAGCCGCTGTACAAATGGGATTGATTTATGTGAATCCGCAGGGGCCCGACGGCAATCCAGATCCTATCGGCAGCGCTCATGACATCAGAGAAACGTTCGCAAGGATGGCGATGAATGACGAAGAAACTGTCGCACTTGTCGCTGGTGGACATACATTCGGCAAGGCGCATGGGGCCGCACCCGAGCATCATGTGAATATCGAGCCTGAAGGTGCCCCGATCGAGAAGATGGGATTTGGATGGCAGAGTAGCCATGGATCAGGTGTCGGGCGGGATACCATCACTAGCGGTATTGAGGGCGCTTGGACAGCAAACCCCACCGTCTGGGACAACGGCTATTTTGATCTTCTTTTCGGATACGAGTGGGAGCTTGTCAAAAGTCCTGCAGGAGCATATATCTGGCACGCCATCGACCAAAAACCTGAGGATATGGCGCCTGATGCGGAGGATGGCTCCATCAAAGTACCTACTATGATGACGACTGCTGACATTGCGATGCGAGAAGATCCCAGTTACCGACAAATTTCTAAACGATTTCATGAAAATCCAGACGAATTTGCAGACGCATTTGCTAGAGCATGGTTCAAGCTTCTTCACAGAGATATGGGGCCGAAAAGCCGATATATGGGGCCTGAAGTGCCTAATGAAGAATTAATTTGGCAAGATCCAGTTCCCTTGGGAAGCACCAACTATGATATAGATTCTGTCAAATCCCAAATCTTGGCTAGCGAGCTGTCTATCCAAGAAATGGTAGAGACTGCTTGGGCTAGTGCATCAACATTTCGAGGATCTGATATGCGCGGAGGCGCCAACGGAGCGCGCATCCGTTTAGCTCCGCAAAAAAATTGGGACGTGAACAAGCCCCAACAACTCCAGCGCGTACTTAGCATATACGAGAAAATTTCTGCAAATACCGGAGCCTCAGTCGCTGATGTTATTGTGCTAGCCGGCAACCTGGGAATTGAGAAAGCATCAGGCGTCAATGTGCCGTTTACAGCAGGAAGAGGTGACGCATCTCAAGAGCAAACTGATATTGACTCTTTTGCGGTCCTTGAGCCTCTCTCTGATGCCTTCCGAAACTTTCACAACCCAGATCTCAAGTCCTCCCCTGAGGAAATGATGCTAGATAAGTCTCATTTGTTGGGGCTAACAGCGCCAGAAATGACGGCTCTACTCGGTGGTATGCGATCACTGGGTATCAGCTCCAGTGGTCATGGATTGTTCACTAGCGACGCAAGTCGACTAAGCAATGACTACTTCAACACGTTGCTCGATATGTCGGTCAGCTGGAAGCCAAACGGAACCGGCAACTCTTTTGAAGCTGTTGACCGAGTTTCAGGTAAAAAAATGAGATCGGCTACTCGCGCCGACCTTGTGTTTGGATCAAACTCGCAACTGAGGGCAATAACGGAAGTATACGCATCAAGTGGCGCGGAAAAAAAGTTCACTAGCGCCTTCATCGGAGCATGGAATAAGGTGATGAACGCAGACCTTTTCTGATAACTACACATGTATGAACGGTTAAAAAAGGGGCATGATGCCCCTTTTTTGATGAGCACTGACGATTTTACATCGGAATTAAACGGGCTCCATTATTTTACCTGACCGCGCGACGTAAAAATGCCACCTCTGATTCAATAACTTTTATTGCCTTTTCAAGCTCATCCATTCGCACCTCAACCATAGCAATTTTATCCTCTAACATCTTATGTTTGACGTTTTCTCTTGCCTGCAATGTTTGCACCTGCATCTCAAGCTCTACAAGTTTTGATGTGTTGGAATCAACATTCGTGTCATGCCCGTCTGCCGCAACATTTTGTGATCCCACTGATAGTAAGATTAATATTATGGTCTTATTTAAAAACTGGGTCATATAATTTCTAATCATTGCCGTTACCTTCTCTCAATCATTAATTTATTCAGGGTCAAACCACTTCCAAAAAGTTATCCACTACCTTCAACACGCGAATACTTCGCGAAAACATAAATTGATCCATCCAACTTAGCTGTCACTAAATAAATGACTGGCGATAGTCATAAAATGAATTTTTTCCTTGAGTGGTGAGGATAACAAGGTTAACGACGCAATTCAAAATCGCGTTGTCACGATTCAAACCTCTAATCAGCTTTAAATGTAAATAAACATTACTCCGAGTCTTTGACGGAGGTTAACGCATGGTTGAGAGACTGAATAGCCTCAAGTTGCTTTTGCATCAACACCAATGACTGTTGTGAGAGGTCTTCTTGTGTAATA
>NZEU01000003.1 GCA_002689135.1 Porticoccaceae bacterium | reverse complement strand
GAAATGCGCGAACTCGGACTTTTTGGTCTTACGATACCTAGTGAATATGGTGGTTTAGGACTGAACACCCAAGATGAGTGTAAAGTTATAATGGAGATGGGTCGGACCTCGCCTGCTTTCAGGTCTATGATCGGAACAAACAACGGGATCGGAAGTCAGGGTATCGTTATACATGGTACTGAAGAGCAAAAGTGTCGCTTTCTTCCTTTGTTGGCCTCGGGAGAGGTAATTGGATCCTTTGCATTAACGGAGCCAGATTCAGGGTCTGATGCAGCCGCCTTAAGAACTATGGCAGTAAAGGATGGTGATGACTATCTCCTAACCGGGACAAAGCGCTGGATTACGAATGCAAACATTGCTGGACTGTTCACAGTCTTTGCTCGCACAAATGCTGAAGAGGCCGGTTCAAAAGGCGTGAGCGCATTTTTGGTGGACGCTAACTCCAAGGGTATTTCATTGGGGTTACCGTATAGAAAGATGGGTCAACAGGGGGCTCACGTTTGTGATGTGATTTTTGAGGGTTGCCGGGTCCCTCAGGAAAATATAATCGGCGGACCAGAGATGATTGACCTTGGTTTCAAGACTGCGATGAAGACTCTCGATCGTGGTCGAATTCATATTTCAGCGCTTTCGGTGGGCTGTGCACGAAGGCTGATAGAGCTTTCTGTAGCTTTCGCTAAGGATAGAAAGCAATTTGGCCGTCCAATATCTGACTTCCAATTGCCGCAAGCGATGCTGGCCGAGAGCGAAACAGAATGTTATGCAGCTGAATGTATGGTGTTGGACGCAGCCCAAAAACGGGATTTGGGAGATGATGTCAGGATGCTTGCGTCCTGTTGTAAGCTATTTGCAACTGAAATGGTTGGCCGTGTTGCCGACCGCGCAGTACAAATTCATGGGGGCGCTGGTTATATGGAAGAGTACGCGGTGGCTCGTTTTTATAAAGACGTGCGCTTATTGCGTATTTATGAGGGCACCAGTGAAATCCAAAAAACGATTATAGCTCGTGAGCTTGTTAAACACACAGTTTAGAAACCAGATAACTCCGAAACGCGGTTTGTGTGGTAGCGTTGATCCCCAAACAAAAGCTGCGCAACTCGAGCGCGCTTTAAAAAGAAACCAATATCGAATTCGTCTGTCATCCCTATCCCACCATGCATCTGAACTGCCTCGTTCGTGGCTAGCGCGGCGACTTTACATGTTTTTGCTTTAGCTGAGCTTGCTAGTCTTGGCGTACTCAAGTTAGGGTTATCAAGTGAACGGAGAGCTTTCAAAACAATTGATTTACACAACTCGATCTCTGACCATAAAGTTGCGGCACGGTGTTGTAATGCTTGAAAGCTGCCAATGTTTACGCCAAATTGTTTTCTTTCTTTAAGGTAGCGCAGGGTTCGCCGAAAACTCTCAATTGAAATACCAAGAAGCTCAGCCGCTAGATGAGTGTTCGCGATATCTAAAATTGCAGATAAAACATTGCTTCCGTTGCCCACACCGCCAAGTATTTGACGCTCTGAAAGATGCACATTTTCAAAGATTATTGTGGACGAATTGCGGCTATCTACCATGGGTACTCTGGTTATTTCTATCCCCTTAGATGCTGTTGGCACTATAAAGAGGGTTGTACTACCAATATCCTCCTGATTATTAGAAATCTTTGCTGATACGATCAGTTTATCTGAAATATGACCGTCCACAACGTAGAGCTTTTCTCCAGATAGTGAGTATTCGCTTCCACTCTTCTTCGCTTTACAGTCTACGAACTCTGGGTTGTGGCGTGGAGTCTCGTCTACTGCTAGAGCCAAGAAAAGTTCTCCAGCCGCAATCGAGGGAAGAAGCTCTTCCTTTTGTTGCTGGGTGCCAGATAGTTCTATTGCAGAGACCCCGAGTACAGATGATGCGAACAGAGGAGAACTGGCCAAATAGCTACCAGCTTGCTCACTGATCTGCCCCATGGCTACGTGCGAAAAACCAAGACCCCCGTAGTCCTCGGGAACTAAGACGGCAGGCCAGCCTAGGTCGACCATTTGGCTCCAAAGAGCATCTGAATAGCCTCGGGAGCAATTATTGTCGCGCAGTTTTCTATGCAAGCTGGGGCCTGCATGAGTGCTTAAAAATTCTTTTGCGGAATCCTTAACCATGGACTCCTCTTGATTTAGTAATAGTTCCATCTCTACCCTAATGCAAGTATTCTTTTAGATATAATATTGAGCTGGATCTCAGAGGTCCCCCCCTCGATAGAATTGCCTTTTGACCGAAGCCAAGGCCGTGCGATTGAATCTTCCCCCCAGCCGAGCGCTGCTCCGCCATGAATACTCATTTCAAGTTCATGCCTACGTTTGTTTAGTTCAGTACCATAATATTTTAGCATCGCTGATGTATTTCCGACTCCAAAGGACTCAATCTCTAAATTAACACGCTCCATTGTGAGCTGGTGACATTCATAGTCGATTTGCCATTCTGCTATTTCGGTTCGGAGACCTGAATCTGATAGCCGGCCCTCATGCAATCCTATTGACTCCACAGCCTCCTCGGATAGGGTGTGACTTCTGGTTACATTTCCTATATCGCCAATGTTCTGACGTTCGTGAGTCAGAAGATACTTAGCTATAGTCCATCCCTTGTTAATTTCTCCGACAAGCTGATTTTTTTCAACTTTGACATTATCAAGATATGTTTCACAGAATGGTGATGCGCCGGAAATAAGTTTGATTGGCCGTACGGTAACGCCGGCACTCTCCATATCAAATAACACCAAACTAATTCCAGAGTGTTTGCCAGAGTCGAAGTCAGTCCTTACCAAGCAGAACATCCAGTCA
This sequence comes from Porticoccaceae bacterium, assembly GCA_002689135.1. Lineage (GTDB taxonomy): Bacteria > Pseudomonadota > Gammaproteobacteria > Pseudomonadales > Porticoccaceae > TMED48. Next base: position 16,950 of record NZEU01000003.1, on the reverse strand, counting down.
GATTTGTCGGCACTAGATGTCCAAACTTTCTGTCCATTTAAAACAAAGTGATCGCCAAAATCTTCCGCCCTAGTTTGCAGCCCTGCCAAATCAGATCCAGAATTTGGTTCGCTGTAACCCTGACACCAGCGAATTTCTCCACGGATCATCTTTGGTAGATGCTGACGTTTGAGTTCTTCGGAGCCAAATTCAAGTATCGCCGGTCCTATCATTGATAGACCCATGCTACTAAATATTGGGCTTCTGGCTTTGATGGCTGAGAGCTCTTCTTTGAGAACCTGCTCCTGTTCTTTTGTAAGACCGCCACCTCCATATTCACGTGGCCACGTGGGTGCGATCCAACCTTTAGAAATCATACTTTCTACCCAAGCTCTTTGATCCTCACTGAAGTATGAGCTTCTGCGCCCTCCACAGTATTTTTCTATCTCATCGACTACAGGTGTTCGCATGCTTTGCGGGCAATAGTTCTCAAGCCAGTCACGAGTTTCAAGTCTAAAATCATTAAGGTCTTGCACTGCTTGGTACCTCATTGTTGTACTTTTCGATTATTCGGTGTTTTCAGCCATCGATATTTTCCTTATCGGACAATAAGACGCCAATAGGATATTATCCCTTAAAAATTAATTTTCCAACTGATTCGTATCAATTTTTCGATGATATCGTAAGCTGGCACTAAAACGCCTCAACTCATTTAATACTTCATTATCAATAAGCCGCGCTTGTCCAAGAATATCTACGATATTGTCATTAGGAGGTTTTGAGAGAACTAACCTGCCGCCATGCACACCTAAAAGTTCTCGTGTCCTTGTGTCAAGCAATGGTGCTCCAGAAAAGCCTGAGCCATGACCGCAGTTATGTATGAGAACAGATGGGTCCTCGATATTGTATGATTGCATTGTCCCACAATCTTCAATTTTCCTGATCTTATCTGCGTGCTTGTCGTAAGCGAGCATTGTTATAGATAAATTTTTTTTAGTACTTGGTAATGATTCTTGCAAATCTCGTCGCAGTTGTAGTGCAGGCGCATAAAGTTTGTTATTAAGAGAAGCAAAAACCCAGTCTCTTTTCATACCCTCAAGTGCATAGCTGTCTTGCAATATTTTCCGCGGAGTGGATATTTTTGAGATAGGGAAATTTTGAAAACGCGCGTTAGAGGCTCTATATGAGCATGTTCTGAAGGCTGAGCGGGTTGTTGGATCAAAAAGCACGTGGGCCGCTGTGAGTACAATAGAGTGTTCTTTTCTTTCATGGTGCACATGTGATGCTGTGCCACGGATTGCTCCATCACAAAATATTGTTCCTACTGCTTCAAGTGAGATTTTTGTTTGATTTTGATTGGCCCACGTTGAGGCAACGTATGTGACGGCTAACACCAGAATTGTCAATCGTCTTACCAGCTTATTTGTCATTTAATATCGCCCCAAATTGACTGTAAGATACTTATTGCAACAATGGGTGCGGTCTCCGTTCGCAGAATTCTTGGCCCAAGTTTTATTTTATGAAAGTTTGCTAATTCAGTATTCTTGATTTCTTCTTCGTCGAAGCCACCTTCGGGACCCACTAAAAGCGAGACAGAGTTAGCAGTCTTTGTAAAAGTACTGACAGTTTTTTGCGCTCTCGGGTCAAGAACGAACCTGACTTGCGCATTGAGGCTGGTGATCCAGTCGTTTACTGTTACGGGATTAGCTAATTTTGGAATACGATTTCGCAGACTCTGCTGACACGCAGCTATTGCTATTTTCTGCCAATGGGACATCTTTTTTTCGAGACGCGCTCCAGAGAGTCTAACCTCAGAGCGTCTTGTTAGTAAAGGAGTGATAGTGCTTACTCCAAGCTCTGTTGTTTTTTGAACGATCAAATCCATCCGTTCTCCACGAGAAATTCCGATTCCGAGATGTATGCCTAGTTGAGACTCTCGTTCGATTGAATCAAAACTCCGCACTTCAACTCGTACGAAATTCTTCTTAACATCAATGGTCTCGCAAATGTATTCCCCTCCGAAGCCATTGAATACGATTATTTTATCGCCGGTCGAAATACGCAAGACGGTGCGCATGTAATGCGCATTGCTATTGGTCACGTTGAACTGGAGCCCTGGCTCAATTACGTCTGGCTCGAAGATGCGGGGAATACGCATAGGCATTTAACAGTGTTTAAGCTTCTGTTTATTCTTGCATTTTGGGGAAACTAATGCGAGCCCCCCAGGCCAGGTGGGCATCACAAACACGTGGCCGATTCCCTGGGACGCTTTATCTGGTAACCGGATTAGTAGCAGACTTGATTGTTACGTCAGTACTTGTAGGAATCTGACTTAAAAGGGCCATTAACTGGCACTTTAATATAATCGGCTTGTATTTGCGTTAACTTTGTCATTACGCCACCGAAGCCCTGAACCATATATGCCGCAACCTCTTCATCGAGCCTCTTGGGTAATACTTCAACTTTTAACATGGCTAATTTGGTTTTAGGATCTTGATCTGCGAAACGTTTGCTGTAAAGCTCCATCTGCGCCAGTACTTGGTTAGCAAACGATCCATCCATTATCCTGCTGGGATGACCCGTTGCGTTACCAAGGTTTACGAGACGGCCTTCGGCCAACAGAATCAGATGATCCTTTACGTCGCTACTTCTGAAGATCTTGTGAACCTGGGGCTTAACTTCTTCCCACTTCCAATGGACGCGCATGTATTCAGTGTCAATCTCATTGTCGAAATGACCAATGTTGCATACAACACAGCCTGATTTGAGGGCAGATAGTATTTCGCTGTTACAGACATTGAAGTTTCCTGTGCTGGTGACTACAAGATCTGTCTCAGTAAGCAGACTGGAATTTAGCCCTTTGGTGATGTCGCCTTCGTTATAAGTGGAAACAACCTCGAAGCCATCCATGCATGCTTGCATCGCGCAGATAGGGTCTACTTCAGTTATCTTCACAATCATACCCTCTTGGCGCAGTGACTGAGCAGATCCTTTTCCGACATCGCCATATCCTACAACTAGCGCCTTTTTACCCGCTAGCAGGTGGTCGGTGGCGCGCTTTATCGCATCATTCAAGCTGTGTCTACAACCGTATTTATTATCATTTTTTGATTTGGTGACGGAATCGTTAACGTTTATTGCAGGTAATTTGAGCTCTCCACGTTCCAGCATTTCATTCAGTCTGAGCACTCCGGTTGTTGTTTCTTCTGTAATGCCGTGACAACTATCGAGAACTGAAGAATACTTTTGGTGAAGAAGAGCTGTTAGATCACCGCCATCGTCAAGAACCATATTTGCGTTCCATGGATTGCCATCTTTTAGTATTTGCTGTTCCAAGCACCAATTATACTCTTCTTCGGTCTCGCCCTTCCATGCAAACACCGGTGTACCGTTCGCTGCAATTGCCGCTGCTGCATGATCCTGCGTCGAAAAAATATTGCAGGAAGTCCAACGTACCATGGCACCCAAGGCTTCCAGGGTTTCAATGAGCACAGCGGTTTGAATCGTCATGTGTATACAACCCAGAATGCGAGCTCCCTTCAGAGGCATGCTTTCCGAATATTTCTCTCTCAAGGCCATTAAAGCAGGCATCTCTGATTCTGCTATCGTAATTTCTCGACGGCCATATTCCGCAAGTGATATATCAGCTACTCGATAATCCTGGAAAGAAATTTTTCTGCTTATAGGTTGCACGGTGGCGGACATATCAATTCCTTTTTTGTTTTAGTGGCTGCAAATGTACGTAATTAACGTTTTAACAGATCCATCATAGAGCTTTTTTTAATGCGTTAACGCGGTCTAATTTCTCCCAAGTAAAGGTACTGTCTAGACGTCCAAAGTGTCCATACGTTGCCGTTGGTCGGTATATAGGCCTTCGCAGATCGAGCATGGCAATTAAACCGCTGGGACGCAAGTCAAAATTTTCCTTAATAAGCATTACGATTTCGTGATTGGGAAGCTTTCCGGTGCCGAACGTATCCAAACTTATCGAGGTCGGTTCGGATATACCAATGGCATATGAAATTTGGATTTCACAGCGATCTGCAAGCCCAGCCGCAACGATGTTTTTCGCCACATACCTCCCAGCATAGGCAGCTGATCGGTCTACCTTAGTAGAATCCTTCCCAGAAAATGCTCCACCGCCATGATGGGCCATGCCACCATAGGTATCCACAATAATCTTTCGCCCTGTCACCCCACAGTCGCCCATCGGACCGCCTATAACAAATTTACCAGTCGGATTTATATGGTATTTTGTTTCTTTGTGAAGCCAATTTTCCGGCAAAACATCCGTGATGATCTCCTCAAGAACCGCCTCGCGCAGTTCACCTAATGAGATGGACTCTGAGTGTTGAGTAGATAGCACAACCGCTTCTATTGCGACGGGGCTACCTTCCGCGTACCGTAAAGTCACTTGGCTCTTCGCATCTGGTCTTAGCCACGGCAGGGTTCCATCTTTCCTGAGCTCGGCTTGTCTCTCAACTAATCGATGCGCGAAATAAATTGGGGCAGGCATTAATACATCAGTTTCGTTGCTCGCGTAACCAAACATCATGCCTTGATCACCCGCTCCAATATCTTTGTGTTCGTTCGCATCCACTCCTAGCGCAATGTCGCCCGATTGTTTACCTATAGCGTTTAAAACAGCACAGGAGTTGCCATCGAATCCCTTGCTCGAGCTATCGTACCCAATATCTGTGATAACACCTCGAACAATGCTTTCTAGGTCTACATAGGTATCAGTACGTACCTCTCCGGCTACGATGGCCATCCCTGTTTTTACCATTGTTTCAACGGCGACTCTTGCATGAGGGTCATCACTGAGAATTGCGTCTAAAACTGCGTCAGAGATTTGATCCGCCATTTTGTCTGGGTGACCCTCTGACACGGACTCAGATGTGAACACGTTATAAGTAGACATAAAATTTCCTCACTTGATACCCTAGTATGGCTTCTCGCGATAAACTTGTCACTATCATCTAAACAAATACTCTACACCGATTATTGGTTTACTGGAACTCCACTGTGCGCGACAATACGATTCAACTTTTAAAGGATGTGGAGACAAATCTATGCCTAGTCGTAAAGACTTAGCTAATGCTATCAGGGCTCTTAGCATGGATGCCGTCCAACAGGCGAAGAGTGGACACCCCGGCGCGCCAATGGGATTAGCTGACGTTGCCGAAGTATTATGGAATGACTTTTTAAAGCATAATCCAGCTGATCCTGGTTGGGTTGATCGGGATCGCTTTGTGCTTTCAAACGGACATGGTTCGATGTTGCTCTACGCACTTTTACATCTCACCGGCTACGATTTGCCGATTGAGGAATTGAAAAAATTCCGTCAGTTACATTCTAAAACCCCCGGACATCCAGAAAAGGGATATGCCCCTGGGGTTGAGACCACAACGGGGCCTCTGGGTCAAGGATTGGCGAATGCAGTTGGTATGGCTTTAGCTGAAAAAATCCTAGCGACAAACTTTAATCGTCCTGGGCATAACATAGTAGACCATCATACTTATGTAATTGTTGGTGATGGTTGTCTTATGGAGGGAATCTCTCATGAAGTGTGTTCACTCTCGGGTACTCTCGGACTGAGTAAGCTAATCGTGATATACGATGACAATGGTATCTCAATCGATGGAGAGGTTCATAATTGGTTCAAAGATGATACGCCTGCGCGTTTTTCAGCTTATGGTTGGCAAGTCTTATCAGATATCGATGGACATGATAGCGAGGCCCTGATTTCTGCGATCGTGGCTGCAAAAGCAGATACGGTTCATCCGAGTCTTATTTGCTGTAAAACGGTGATTGGCTTTGGTTCTCCAAATAAGCAGGGTAAAGAAAGCTGCCATGGAGCGCCCCTTGGAGTTGACGAAATTGCTCTCACGCGCAAACAACTGGGCTGGAAGCATCCTCCATTTGAGGTACCAAGGGACTACTATGAGGGATGGGATGCTACTGACCGAGGAACATCCCATCAAAAAGAGTGGACAGAAAAGATGAGTTTGTATAAGTCAGAGTATCCAGCCCTGCATAAAGAATTTGAGCGTCGTGTGAAAGGTTCCTTACCTCCTGACTTTGAGGCTGAAGCCAATAGATACATAGCATCATGTCAACTTTCGATGCAGAAGATTGCGTCTCGTAAAGCTTCACAGGACGCGTTGAACGCTTATGGGCCAATATTACCTGAGTTACTTGGCGGCTCAGCGGACCTAGCAGGCTCTAACCTCACCCTTTGGTCTGGTTCAAAACCTGTCAGCTCGTCGGCCGGAGGCGGAAACTATATACATTACGGTGTTCGTGAATTTGGGATGAGTGCGGTAGTAAATGGTATTGCATTGCATGGCGGCTTTGTTAATTATGGAGGCACGTTTTTGATGTTCATGGAGTACGCGCGGAATGCGGTGCGAATGGCGGCTCTCATGAAAATTAATAGTATCTTCGTATACACACATGATTCCATCGGTCTTGGTGAGGATGGACCGACTCATCAACCTGTGGAGCAACTGACTGCATTGCGTGCGACACCGAACCTACATACATGGCGACCTTGCGACAACACAGAAACTGCTGTGTGTTGGAAGTTGGCAATTCAGCGAACCGATGGACCCAGTGCGCTTATTTTCAGTCGACAAGGCCTGCAGCCAATGAAACGTTCCACCAAGCAAGTCGATGAGATAAGTCGAGGAGGTTATATTCTTAAAGATTGTCCAAATCCGAAGGCGATAATAATTGCAACTGGGTCTGAGGTGGAGCTGGCGATACATGCGTCGGATGAGCTCGCTGAAAACGGTATCTATGTGCGTGTGGTCTCATTACCATGCGCTGAATTGTTCGACCTCCAAGAGGAGAACTACCGCGAATTGGTATTGCCGTCTCACGTTACTTTAAGGGTTGCGGTGGAGGCCGCACACCCAGACTTCTGGCGGAAGTATGTGGGGTTGAAGGGCTCGGTAGTTGGCATGGATAGTTTTGGCGAATCGGCACCGGGACCTGTGGTCATGGAGAGTTTTGGGTTTTCAGTTAAAAATGTTGTTGCTAAAGTCCTTGAGATTCTTCGTTAGTGCTTCGGATCGCGATTAACGGTTACGGACGGATCGGACGCTCCTTACTGCGAGCTGTTTACGAGTCTGGTGCGACGAAAGTTGTCAAAATCGTCGCGATCAATGAACCTTCAGACCCTAATACCATAGCACATCTTACTCGCTATGATTCTACTCATGGAAGATTTCCTGGCGTAGTAAAATCAGATGGATCCAAGCTGTACATTAATGAAGACGAGATTTGTATATTTGCGGAGGACCTCGTTGAGCGGTTGCCTTGGGAGCGGTTGGAGATTGATGCTGTATTAGAATGTAGTGGAACTTTTACTGATCGAAGAACCGCTGAGGGCCATCTTAACAGCGGTGCTAAAAAGGTACTATTTTCGCAGCCTGCAGAGGCGGATGTTGACGCTACTATTGTGTTTGGTGTCAACCATCAAGAGCTTAGACAAGAACAAACGATTGTGTCGAATGCATCCTGTACTACAAATGCTGTAGTTCCAGTAATTAAACTAATCGATGACAATTACGGTGTCAAATCGGGCGTAATTACTACAATTCACTCGGCTATGAATGATCAGCCGGTGATTGACGCTTATCACCACACCGACCTTCGAAAAACTCGAGCTGCCATGCAATCGATTATTCCCGTTGAAACTGGTTTGGCGCTAGGGATCGACAGACTTTTACCGCATTTAAATGGGCGATTTGAAGCACAAGCTATGCGAGTTCCTGTTTTGAATGTCTCTGTCATTGACCTATCAGTCGTTGTGAGCGAACAGGTAGACGTAAAGACCGTAAATCTTTGTTTTCGAGAGGCATCCGCCAACATGTTGCTGGGTATATTGGGTTATACCGAAGAGCCGCTTGCGTCATGCGATTTTAATCATGATTCTCGAAGCGGTATTGTAGATGCCAGCCAAACAAGAGTCGCCAGAGGAAATCTGGTCAAGGTGTTGATATGGTTTGATAACGAGTGGGGTTATGCAAATCGCATGATCGATACTTTGCTCACTTGGTATAATTTACCTATATACAGTTGCAGGTCTAACTTCGAGGTTAATTGATGCCTAAATTTATGGAGGACGTTAACCTCTCAAAGAAACGTGTGTTGATTCGAGAAGATTTTAATGTGCCGATTGATGGTGATCGGGTGGTAAGTGATGCTCGGATTCTCGCTGCGCTTCCCACAATTAAAAATGCCCTGGAGTCGGGAGCTGCCGTAATTCTGATGTCTCATCTTGGAAGACCTAAAGAGGGTAGTCTCCAATCAGAATTTTCCTTGCGGCCAATAGCCGATAGACTAGCTGCGCTCTTAAAGCGTCCAGTACCGCTCGTGAGACAGTGGAGGTTGGGGTTGGAAATAGATTTTGGAGATGTGGTTTTACTTGAAAATGTCCGTTTTAATCGCGGAGAAAAGTCAAATGATGACCAATTAGCGAGAGCGTATGCCTCTTTATGTGACGTTTATGTGATGGATGCATTTGCTGCAGCACACAGGGCACAAGCTTCCACTCACGGAGTGTCAAAATATGCGCCTCTGGCGTGTGTGGGGCCTCTTCTTGCAGCTGAATTGGCCGCATTGGACCAGGCGATGAGAAGTCCCTCACGTCCTATGGCCGCTATTGTAGGCGGCAGTAAGGTGTCCACTAAATTACTTGTTCTAGAGACATTGGCAAAGCGTGTTGATCAGCTAATTGTTGGAGGAGGAATAGCGAATACCTTCTTGGTGGCGAGCGGCAAACCAGTCGGTAGGTCGATCTTTGAGACTGATCTGCTAGGCGTTGCAAAAAGTTTGATGAGCAAGGTAAATATACCTCTTCCGGTCGATGTGGTTGTAGCGAAAGAGTTTTCCAGGCACGCAGTTGCTGAGGTCAAAGGTGTTGATGACGTTGGTTTTGACGATATGATCCTAGACGTTGGTCCCTCCTCAAGAGCTAAGTTGGTAGAGATTCTTGATTCGATGGCCACTATAATTTGGAATGGTCCGCTTGGAGTCTTTGAGTTCGATCAGTTTGGTGAGGGTACCAGTGCGGTTGCTAGGGCAGTAGCAAATAGTCCCGCATTTACGCTTGCGGGGGGAGGAGATACCCTCGCGGCGCTTGATAAGTATCAATTAACAGATCGGATCTCCTACATTTCTACTGGTGGCGGAGCCTTCCTTGAGTATATTGAGGGCAAGACATTACCGGCAGTGCAGGCATTGGGTTAAGGCATAAGCGGGTTAAAGTTGTTGACCTGTTGAAGGATTTTACGCGCTTCGGTCAAGAGCATCACATAACATTCTTAAGAGTAAAGTTTCGCAAGATTTTGTACCTCGTTATACAGAAATAAAGTTAAAGCTTGCCTGTTGTCTAGAGTTCTTAATAGTTGCCAGTCGAGTGGTGTGCCGATTTCGCTATATATAGGCTTCCCAAATCGTTTAGTCACTTCGTTCATAAGAGCTGCAGAACGTAGAGCTGCAGACCAGTGCGAGGTAATATGAAAGGTCCGGCTGTTTTGACCTTTATAATAAACCGGAACGACTGTCGCTTCAGTATCGCGGATCATTTTTGCGGCGAATGTTGTCCAAGGAGATTCTTCGATCTGGCCGAATCCCCAGTGTGTGGCAGTTGAGACGTGGCCTGATGGAAATACCAATAAGGGTATTCCGTCTCTCAAGGCCTGCTGCGCTATTCGCTTGGAACGAATGTTATTTTTCATGGCATTTCTATCCTCACTGAAATCTACAGGGAGAAAGTATTCCGCTAAATCTTTATCCTGACACAAAATCGAATTGATTAAAATGCGGAAGTTTCCTCTGAGACGGACTGCTAAGTCACACAATGCGAGTCCATCTATTACACCAAATGGATGATTTGCCACAAATACGATCGGCCCGCGTGTCGGCAATTCAGCAAGTTTTTGCCTATCATACTGATGATTAATTTTAGCGATTTTGAATGCTTCCTCGATAAATCCCTCGATAGTGAATGGACGCTGTTTCACCTTAAAATAAACAGACTCGATTTTTAAACGGCCAAAAAACCTCTCAGCAGCCTCTAGAGGATAGCGCTGATACCAAGGCTGTCCTGGCCTGACGAACGATAGAAGTGGATAGTCTTTGACATAGTCCATAACACCTATATTCGTTTTGGACTTGACCATCTGAAGATTATTTTTCACGTTTAATGAACATTTTTTTTAATATCAACTCAATATTATCGGGAGATTGTCGGGTTAGCAAAAAATGTAGCTTTTTTTTTCTGTAACCGGCTAGGCCTGAGCATATTCTTTACTTTCACCAATCCACCTCTCTATTAAGTGCTCAACCGACTCAGGATTGTTGTTCATCACCTGATTTGCAAGAATTTTTACCTCAGACATTAAATAAGCATCTCTCGTCAAATCTGCGATTCTGAAATGCATGGTGCCTGTTTGTCGTATCCCCAGAACTTCTCCGGGGCCCCGAAGTTCTAAGTCTTTCTCAGCTATCTTAAAACCATTATTTGTTTCACGCATCATTTTTAAGCGCTCTTTCCCCTCGTTGGAAAGGGGTGAATTATACAGGAGTACGCAGTGACTCCGATCTGCGCCGCGTCCAACCCGACCTCTAAGTTGGTGCAGTTGAGAAAGTCCAAGACGTTCGGAATTTTCAATAATAATGAGGCTAGCGTTTGGGATATCCACACCTACCTCAATTACAGTTGTTGCGACCAACAAGTTAATTCTTCTGTCTCTAAATTCGTTCATAATACTGATTTTTTTGTCTGCTTTTAATCGGCCATGTACCAGGCCAATATCTAGCTCTGGGAGTAATAACTTGAGTTCGCTTGCTACAACCTCAGCCGCCTGATTTGCTATTGATTCAGACTCATCTATAAGCGTACAAACCCAATATGCCTGACGACCGAGCGCGCATGCTGACCGAACTCGTTTGATAACATCAGCGCGGCGAGAGGAGTTTATAATAGTTGTTTCAATTGGTTTCCTTCCGATGGGTAGCTCGTCGATGATCGAAAAATCAAGATCGGCATATGAACTCATCGCGAGTGTTCTTGGAATCGGCGTTGCAGTCATGATTAGTTGGTGAGGCAACTGCTCAAGAGGTTCTCCACTATCATCAAAAGCTACTCCTTTTTTTCGGAGGGCTAATCTTTGGTGGACCCCAAATCTGTGTTGCTCGTCGATTATTGATAAACCAAGGGAAAAAAAATTCACCTTTTCCTGGAAAAGCGCGTGCGTGCCTATTATCATTTTCGCTGAGCCATCAGCGATAGAGTCGAGTTGATATTTCCTGGCTTTACCTTTTACTTTCCCTGTAAGCCATGCCATTTTGATCCCGAAAGGCTGAAACCAATTCTCAAAATTTAGTCGATGTTGTTCAGACAATAGTTCAGTCGGAGCCATTAGCGCAACCTGTTGTCCATTCGCAATTGCTTGCAGAGCAGCGAGAGCCGATACAATGGTCTTCCCTGAACCTACGTCTCCCTGAAGGAGCCTAAGCATAGGTGCTGGCTTTGCCATGTCTTGGCTTATCTCTGCGCTAACCTTTAGTTGTGCTGAGGTAAGTTTAAAAGATAACTGAGCCAAAAATTCATCTCTTTGGGTTGATTTCTCGATCAGTGGCTTTGCAGGATGTTTTTGAATATTTTGTCGAAGTTGGAGTAAACTTAGGTGATGTGCCACTAATTCCTCACGTATTAGTCTCCGCTGAGCTGGATGTTTACCCATTGCGAGGATATGCAGTCCCGCGGTTGCAGGAGGATTATGTAGAAATTTTAAAGCAGTAAGGAGTGAGTACTCATGCGTTGCGTGAATTGGAAGTAATTCACTTAAGGAGGTATTGTCTATTTCAGCGAGTGCTTGCGCGCACAAACGTCGGATACGAGTTTGAGACACCCCTTCTCCTGTGGGATAGATTGGGGTCAACTTATCATCTAGGGCGATTGGTTTTTCTCTCTTTAGTATTAAATATTCAGGATGATATAGTTCGATCCCAGAGGATCCTCTTCGGATTTCTCCGAAACAACGTAGTTTGGCACCTTGGCGCAGGTCCGTTTGTTGCGACCAGTTGAACTGATAAAAACGAAGGGTGACGACGCCAGTATTATCCTGAAGTCTGCATACAAGACTTCGTCTCCTACCGAAAACGACGTCACTTGCTTTTACAAAGCCTTCAATTACCGCGCTAGTGGAGGGTTGAAGGCTTCCGATTGGCGATATCCTGGTCTTATCCACGTAGCGAAGTGGGAGGTGAAAAACCAAATCTTGAATTGTCTCAAGACCAAGTTTTTTTAACTTTTCGGCGAGTTTTGGACCAACACCCCGTAAAATTTGAACACTCACCCTAAGTTGATTCTGCATTTCCCGATCTCATCAGTCGATGCTTGCATTGACATTACATGTGGTCCTTAATGCGTATGTCATTGATGATAGCTAATAAGTTGCAACTAAGGAAATTTACGTGAAAATACTGATGGCTGGGTGTGGAGACTTAGGCAAGCGCACTGCACTTATGCTCGCAAAAGAGCATACCTGTTTCGGGCTCAAGCGCAGGCCAAGTCAATTACCCAGTCCAATTATGCCTATTTCTGCTGATTTGACGAATCTTTTGGATATGAAAAGGGTTTTAGAGGAACCTTTTGATGCTATTGTTGTAACGGTTACCCCCTCAGCATTTTGTGAGTCTGCCTACCGAGGGTCTTATATTGCGGTAGCGAAGGCATTAAAAAGTGCAGTGAGTATGGCGAGCTATCCGCCGAAGCTCATTATTTGGGCCTCTAGCACACGGGTATATGGCGACCATGGCGGGGCATGGGTTGATGAAGATAGCTCTCTTTATTATCAGGACTTCGCGGGAAAATTGCTGGTTGAGGCGGAACTATTGATATCTGAATTGTCATGTAGGTATGTGGTGGTTAGGTTCTCTGGAATCTATGGCCTAGGAAGACAGAGCCTTTTAAACAAGATGCGTTCGGGCAGAGTTCAGCCTCAATTCCCTGAAAAATGGACTAACAGGATTCATAGCGAGGATTGCGCTGCAGTTTTTACTCATCTCATCGGAAGATATTTTGATGGCGAAAGTCTCGACCCTTTGTATATAGCGAGCGATTGCGAGCCAGTTACTCAAAAAGTGGTATATAAGTGGATGGCGAAGGCACTTGATGTCAAGTTTCCAATGCCTCAAGAGAGTGCGCCCTCAGAATATAAAATTTCTCGTCGGTGCAACAATAAGAGGTTATTAGAAAGCGGATTTCGCTTTAAGTACCCCACATTCCGAGACGGCTACAGTGCTTTGATGAAAGAAACTTAGATAACCATAACTCCATCAATCTCAATGGCTACTTCCTTTGGTAGTGAGTCCACTCCAATAACTGCTCGAGCAGGATAAGGTTTTGCGAAATACTTTTCCATTACCTTATTTACACGTGCAAAGTTATCCAAGTTTGTGAGGAACACATTCAGTTTTACTAAACAATTTAAATCGCCCCCAGCGGCATGGCAAACGGCCTTAAGATTTTCAAAAACCTGACAAATTTGATTTTCGATATCTGTGTCAACGAGGTCCATTGTTGTCGGATCGATGGGGATTTGCCCAGACAGGTACACAGTATTATGTACTTTTATCGCTTGTGAGTATGTTCCGATGGCTTTTGGCGCATTATCTGTTTGAATGGTGGCTCTGTTTGTCACGGTAAAGAGTTCTCCAAAAAATATTTTAGATCAGTTTCTGACACGATAAACCCTGCGAACAGGGGCGAGTGCTCGCACCCTCCGCAAGATATCTGCAAGGTGAGTCCGGTCACGGACTGCGATTACAATATCAACTATACTGGTGAAAGCATCTTTTTCTAAAGTGCTTATTTTTTCAATCGTTGCATCTTTTTCCGTAATTCTGGAAGCTAGGGTAGCAATAAAACCTCGTTTGGGCGTTACCTCAACTTTTAATTCGACAGGAAATTGACCCTGGACGGAGTCTGACCAGGTCATTGGGGTACATTTTTCAGGATTTGATCGTAATTCAATAAGATTGCGGCAAGATTCTAGATGTACTACAGCACCTTTTCCGGGACTAAGGTGTCCAAGTATTGGATCTCCCGGGATTGGATGACAACATTTCCCATATTGAAGTAACAAAGCTTTTTGGCCACCAACCTCCAGCGGCAGTGGTGGCTTTCGATTTTGGTCCTTTGCTTGAGATCCCTCTGCTGGCACGATCAGATTTGCTATTGCAAGTGGTACTCGGTTTCCTAACCCTATTTGATGCAAAATATATTTAAAGGTGGAGGCACCTGAGCTTTGAAGAATGCGCTTGATTTCTGATTTTTTTAACTGACGATAGCTGGTCCCAAATCTGCTAAGTGCTTGGTCAAGGAGTCGCTTTCCCAGATTGACAGACTCATCATGTTCTTGAGTCTTCAAAAAATGCCGTATTGCGCTACGAGCTTTAGCGGTGGCAACGAAGCTCAGCCAGTTAGGGTTTGGTTGTGCGCCCTCTGCGCTAATAATTTCAATCTTTTGCCCACTCTGGAGTCCCTCTGAGAGAGGTGTTAGCTGACCGTCAACTCTGCAAGCAATACAGCTATTTCCTAGCGCGGTGTGCACGGAGTATGCAAAGTCTACGGCGGTTGCGCCAGTAGGCAATTCTATGATTTCTCCCCTTGGTGTAAAGACATATACTTCATCTGGAAATAAATCTGCTTTGACATTCTCTAAGAACTCAATTGAGTTTCCAGCTTGTTTTTGCATGGCTAACAGGCCTTGAATCCACCTCGATGCTCTACTTTGGCTTCCTTCTTTTCGGGTATTTCCAGCTTTATATTCTCCATGCGCGGCGATACCGTAATTTGCGATCATTTCCATCTCTGTGGTTCGTATTTGCACCTCAATAAGTACTCCATGCATACCAACCAGAACTGTATGAAGCGACTGATAGCCGTTCGCTTTAGGTATCGCAATATAATCTTTAAACTCGCCCGGCACTGGCTTAAAAATGCTATGCATCATTCCAAGCGCTCGGTAGCAGTTGTCTACAGAATCAACCACCAAGCGGAATGCAAAAACATCCATGATATCTCTGAATGCTTTCTTTTTGTCCCGCATTTTTAAGTAGATACTCCATAGATGCTTTTGTCTACCTTTGACTAGTGCGTTAATGGATTCTTGCTCTAAACAATTTTCTATAGCCTGTCGGATTTCTATGACGAAGGCCTTTCTATTTTGTCTCGCAGCGTCCGTTGCCTCTCGAAGTCTTCGGTGACGCAGTGGATACATCGCTGCAAAGCTGAGTTCCTCATACTCAATTCTTACATGCTCAATACCAAGGCGTTGCGCGATGGGAGCATAGATTTCCATAGTCTCCCGTGCAATGCGGCGACGTTTATCTGCTGACAGGGTTCCTAGTGTGCGCATATTATGCAGTCGATCAGCAAGTTTGACCAAAACAACTCGAATATCCCGAGACATAGCAAGGGTCATCTTTTGAAAACTCTCTGCTTGTTGTTGTGCCCTTGACTCAAACTCTATTTCATTGAGTTTGCTCACGCCGTCAACCAAATCGGCCACAGTTCGACCGAAACGACGGGAGATTTGTCCCTTTGTCACTCCAGTGTCCTCGATGACATCATGAAGCATTGCTGCCATCAGGCCTTCCGGATCCATATGCATATCGGCAAGTATGTTTGCGACTGCTAGGGGATGGGTTATATACAGGTCGCCTGTCTGACGGACTTGTCCAGTGTGACTGCGTTCAGCGTAACGATAAGCGCGCTCTACTCTGCGTATATCTGGTTCGCTAAGATAAGTTAATTTTTCTGTAAGGCCTAAGAGCGCCACACCATGGATCCTGAGGAATCCCTAGTCAGGGGATGGCTCATATGAACGAGGAAATTCTTCTTCGTTTACACTTATGTTTTCAACGGGGGGTACATCTAACAAATCGTTGCCAGCTAGTGCCTCCAATGCGGCCGCAATGGCAGCATCTGCTTCTGCCTCAAGATCTATCTCAGCTCCGGTCGACTCTTCACTAATTTCACCAACATCTCCGTCAAGAGCGAAATTTTGCTTTACTGGGGACAGGATACTTGCGTTCACATGACCCCCTGCTATTTCGCGGAGTGCTACCACCGTTGGCTTGTCATTTTCCTCAGGTACCAACGCAACGCGACCTTCTACTGCTAATTGACGGGCACGTTTCGAGCCGATCATAACCAGTTCAAATCGGTTGTCTACATTTTCAAGACAATCTTCCACGGTGATTCGCGCCATAATAACTCCCGCTAAAATTACAGACTCGCTCATTACACTCTTAGGTAATCATTATACAAGAGTGCGACTAATTCGACAATAATTCTCGACTTAATTTGTGATACGAGATGTTTGTTGTTTGTAATGACGGGTCATCAAACCTTCCTAAAAGAAGTTGTTGTAGCTTGTTGCATGCATTTTGGAAGTCATCATTGATTATAACGTAATCTGCGTCTTCCCAATGGCTGATCTCTTTTTTTGCTGATGCCATTCGCGTCTCGATTACTCGCCCAGAATCTTTTCCACGGTTAACGAGACGCTGTCGCAATACCTCTACTGAGGGGGGAAGTACAAAAATACTGATACCTTCTTTAAAAACTGAACGAACTTGGTTGGCCCCTTGCCAATCAATTTCTAAGATTACATCGACACCACTACTAATCTTTGTTTCGACCCATTGTCGAGATGTTCCATATAAATTTCCATGTACATTCGCCGATTCAAGAAATTCACCTTTAATCCGCATTTGTTCGAATTTTTCGTGAGTGACGAAGTGGTAGTGCGTCCCATCAATTTCGCCGGCTCGAGGTCTCCGTGTGGTATGGGAAACCGATGTACAGACGTTTTTAAGCTGCGATACGGCCTTGTCGATAAGACTTGTTTTTCCGGCGCCGGAGGGAGCCGAGATTATAAAAAG
>NZEU01000002.1 GCA_002689135.1 Porticoccaceae bacterium | reverse complement strand
TCGCGATTCAATAGCAACATTTTTAAATGAACAGACCGGAGCTCGTTTTCACTTGGGCACACTCTCAGCTAGTTGGACTGGGCTTGCGCCTGCAATTGAGGTGGAGAGTATAAGTATTGGCGACATTAATGCGCCAGCATTGGTTTTCAACCAGTGGTATGCCGATATCGATCTGATAAAAAGTATCAGGCATAGATCTCTTATTTGGAGAGACTTTTCAATAAATCAGATAGATATTTGGTTTGAGGAGGATGAACGGGGATTTTGGCAATTGAATGAATTGCCAAAAAGTGGGGGTGATAATTTAAAACCGAAACTGCACCCGTTGGTTTACAGTAAGTCAATTAATATTGACCATCTTAATATTAATTTAAATTTTTATTCAGGTGATTCATCTCGATTTCGAGGAAAGAAACTCAAATTAGAAAATGATTTGGGTCGTCATCGACTCGAATTATCTTTGTTTTCGAAACAGCAAGAAGCTTTTGCATATCTATTAATCGAGGGCCTTGGTGATCCTTTTCACTCAAATGGCTTTTCCGCAGAGGGATATTTGACTGCTCATAAATTTGAGATGAGCGCACTTTTAGCCCATGCCACAAAAAGATTACTCCCTGGATTTACTACTGTTGGTGCCCATGAGAAAGTCAGAGTTGATGGCGAAATATGGTTTGATATGGAGCGTGGTGGTAAAACCGATTTTGAGGGGCATATCAATACTAGCAGTGAGATCGATAATAAAAAGAATGCGACTGATCTGTGGGGGTTTAAAACTAACTTGACTGGCTGGTATTTCCCCGGGGAAGATTGGGGAATTCGTTTGCAAGATTTGGAAATGACTCTTCCGAGCAAGAAGTTAGAGCCTCTAAACATCATGTTTGAGAAGAATATGGGCGCTCAATGGCAAGATTTTAGTTTCTTCTTGGATGGGGCGAAGTTAGATCCTTTGTTATCTTTTTTTGAAAACTCCTTTGAAAATAAAACACCTCTCAGCATCTGGCTCAAACGGTTACAACCAAAAGGCGAAATCTCGGAACTAATGGCCGGAAAAGATTCTGGAAAGGTATTTGCAGATGTTACTTTTAAAGAATTTAGCAGTGCCTCTTTCGAAGGTATACCTCGTATCGAGGATTTAGATGCTAAGTTGTCAATTCGTGGGCGAGATGCAGTACTGAGAATCGTTGAGAGTGATGGATTTCTAATAGACTTCCCTAATATTTTTGCTGATTCATTTCCGGTTCTTTCGTTAGAAGGCAATATATTTAGTTCTTGGGAGCCGACTGTCGGTTCTCTCGTAATCAGTAGTGACTCATTAAGTGCTGAAATGGACGCAGGACACATCGATTTGCAGTTTTCGACACGATCAGAAATACCAGTTGTCAGTGTTTTGCCAGATGTGAATATTATTATAGATGGACGCGATCTTGATGCGCGATATTGGAAAAAGTATTTGCCGAAAAAAGTATCACCGGGGCTGAAAAAATGGCTTCAAAACTCTATTTTAGATACAACCTTGAGGGAATTTACTTACGCACTTAGGATAGATAACTCAAATTACTTTGAAGATAGTCGGACAAATCAGATTTTTTTAAATTTAGATAACACCAATTTTAAGTTCCACCCTGCATGGTTGGTTGCGACTCAAGCTCGCGGATTGGTTATGATTGATGATAGCAATGTTACTGCGTCTGTAGAGCATGCAAATCTTGGAGGGACGACCATAACTAATGCACAAATTGAATTCAAAGCAGATGATGATCCTCTATTTCCCCAACTTGCAGTTGATATGCATGTGAAATCGGGCATGACAGAGGCTTTAGACGTTATTGGAAGGTCTCCATTAAAACGATTTATGGGCGACCTATCAGGTTGGCATTATGGGGGTAGGCAAAGAAGTAGTATTCAATTGAAGCTTCCGGTAACAGACGGTGAGAATCTGCCTTCGCAAGTAAAATCGTCATACAAAGTGCAGACGTCGTTTTATGAAGGGGTCTTGGCTATTCCTAATAGTGCTTTAGAGATTTCTAAAATAAGAGGTGATTTATTTTACACATCTGATTCTGGTTTTTCGGGAGAGAACCTTAGTGGAGTTTTTTGGGGAGAGCGACTGGACGCGGTGATCTCTCCGAGTCTGGAAAATCAAAAAGTTAAATTCAAAGGAATCATTCAACCCGAAAAGATATCTAAATTAATTCCATTCGCTTGGGAGAAGTTAATCTATGGTGACATTAAAGCGGAAGGGGTTTTGACAATTCCTCGAAAAGTGGGTTTTGCAGGAACAAAATTTCGCCTCACTAGTAATTTAGATGATGTAGCAATTCTTTTGCCCAAACCACTTGGAAAAACTAAATCTCAGAGAAAAAACTTAGAAATATTGGTAGAGATTGATGGTGGTATTAAAGAGCTACGAGGTTCATTAGGAGAAAAAGGTTCCATAGAAGTAAAGTTTAATGATGGCGTTTTTGATTATGGAGTGTTTAGTTATGGGCGAATTACAGAGCCTCCGTCATCAGGAGTAATGCTGTTTTCTGGTTACCTTCCGTATACCTCAATAGAGAGTTGGGCGCCCCTGGTAGATTTAGTACAAAAATCGAATATTAAGTCGGAGACTTGGAAATCTTTATTTGACTTTAAATTTGACTCGGCTACGTTGGCAGACATGACTCTTTCTGATGTTCATGCAAGTGCAGAACGGGGCGATCGAAGCATGGACATTACTTTTGATAGCGCGTGGACGTCGGGATACCTGAGCATTCCGGATGCCGAAGACCATTATCCAAAATTGTTTTTAGACGATTTAAACTTTGGGCGACACCTTTTGGAGGGAGGATTCTCAAAAAGACGCCTTAACCCAAAAAATTTCCCTAATTTGGATATTAAAATAGATAATTTGGTGTTGTCGGATGTTGATTTAGGTCAGATTGAATTTCAGTTGCGTTCCGAGGTTTCCGGTGCCGCATTTGGGGCTATCAAAGGTAATCTCTTGGGATTGGAATTCGGTTCAGACGATACGCTTCCGCCCTTAGATTTTTTTTGGGGACATGATGTAAACGGACATTTTAGTCGTTTAATAGGACCTGCTTCTTTATTGGATGTTGGAAGTATCTTTAAAAAAATTGAGTTTCCACGAATCGCATCTAGTCAGTCTGGTAGATTAATTTTTAATTTAAACTGGCCGACGGAGCCTTGGAATTTTTCCCGAAAAAATATCGCAGGTGATTTTAAATTTTCGTTATATGATGGAACTCTGTACCGGTCAAATGATGGAGCGGACGCAGCACTTAAAATGGTTAGTTTAATGAATTTTGCAAACTGGTTACGCAGATTGCAGCTTGATTTTTCTGATGTGGTTGGCCAGGATCTCTCATATGATAGCATGAGTGGTTTGTTTATTTTTGAAAATGGTACTGCCAGATTGGATTCGCCGTTAGAAATGGAAATGCCCTCAGGGCGAATGGCAATGACGGGGAACTTCGATTTGTTGGAAGAAAAAATTGACGGTCGACTCGTGGCAACTTTACCCGTGGCACCTAACTTACCATGGGTGGGAGCAATTGTGGGGGGATTACCAGCAGCGCTTGGAGTTTATGTTACTGGAAAGTTAGTTGAAGAACAGGTTGATCGATTGTCAAGCATAAGTTATTCAGTGACTGGTCCCTGGGACAATATTGATATAAAAGTTGATCGTATTTTCGCTGCTGGGCTAGGTGAAGATCCGGATGTCAACCCACTAGTGTCTCCTCAGACTGAATAGCGGTTTTAACCACATATATGGGTTATGTATTCTAATAACTTTTTTTTGGCTTGAGGTTTTTTATCTTCGTGCTTTTTTCGAAACACCGCTCTGTGTAAATTCTTAAGTTTTTGTCGGTCCGTATTTGGGTATTGAGTAACAAATTCTTCCAAATCACTTTTATCGCCCAATAATAATTTTTCCTGCCATGAATAGACTTCTTTCGGCTGAAGTTTCGGCCTCCGGTGAGAAGACGCTATTCGCTTTATTACTTTAAGGAGATCTGAGTCTTTCATACTACGTAATTGTTTTCCCAAGAAACTAACTTGACGACGTTTCGCTTCGTTAGACGACATTTTTTTTGTCAATTGTATTGAAACAAAAATGTGCTCTGGTAAATTTAAGTGCTTGAGCGTTCCGTCAGTGAGCTCAGTCAGCGTTTTGCCCAAATTTCTTAGGCGTCGCATGTCATTTTTTACGCTTGTTTTACTTGGCTTTTCTAACATTTTTCTTTAGTTTCTCGTAACAAGATAAGTCAATTAATTGTTCGCCTAACTATCCTCTCCGAATTTGTCCGCTACCAACCGCTGTACTTCCATAGCAACTATTTCCTCATCGTTTCCAGTGAACTCAAATGTCAGTGAGGTGCCACAGCGAGCCTCTAGAATTAACAACGAAATGATACTTTTCACATCTGCCGATTTGTCATCTTTATAAACTTGCGCGCGACTATTGTAGCGAGATGCTAAACGAGCCAATTTTGTTGCTGCGCGAGCATGAAGCCCCAGTTTATTTTCAATTATAACCTCGCGCTTGATCAATATACTGGTCCTATGGTTGTTGAAGATCTTTGTGATAAATTTGTGCATTGGGATAAATCGAAGAAAAATGCTCATATAATTTAGAAGAAATGTAAACTGATCGATGCTGACCTCCAGTGCACCCAATTGCGACAGTGAGATAACTTCGATGATTGGCTTGAAATTTATAAATCCAGCCATCTAAAAAGTTTGTTATATCTGAGAGCATATCAGTGACTTCTTGTTGGGTCTGAAGAAATGCAACTACGTCATGATGAAGACCTGTCTTTCCTTGGAGTGAACTCTCCCAATACGGATTTGGCAAGCATCTTATATCGAAAACGAAGTCTGCATTAATGGGCAGCCCCTGCTTGTAGCCAAATGACTCAAATAGAAGTGTAATGCTATTTTCGTTTTTCGGGATAACAATATTTTTTATTAGTTTTCGAAGCTGATGGATCGCAAGACCAGTGGTGTCAACCTTGTAATCAGTTACGATTTCCATCGGAGCAAGTAATACCTCCTCTTTGTCTATAGCCTCCATCAGGCTCAGAGAGCTCGTGGTTAAAGGATGTTTGCGTCTTGTTTCGCTAAAGCGTCGCATTAAATCGCTATGTCGAGCCGTTAAAAAAACAACCTTTATATCGATTCCCGATGCTTTCATTTCTTGAAGAATTGTTGGAATTGAAGTGTAGTCAAAGACTGGATTTCGCGCGTCAATACCGACCGCCAATTTTTCCAAAAACGGTAAGCAGTTTTTTCTCATTTCACAAATCAACTTCGGTAGTAAAGTTGCGGGCAGATTGTCTATGCAAATAAAGCCAATATCCTCTAAGACATTGAGGGCTGTCGTCTTTCCAGATCCCGAGTGCCCGCTAACAACTATAACGCGCACACCTACTCCGTTTGCTCAAGCAAAATAGCGGTATCAAATAATTGACGATTATTATTGCATTCACGCAACTGTTGTCGAGATGATTCTTTGTGGAACATGTGTGCAATTTTGGAGAGTGTCTCAAGGTGTTCGTCATTTTTTTCATGCGGGACAACCAATGCAAAGATCAAATCCACTGGTTGATCGTCGAAAGCATCAAAGTCAATTGAAAAATTTAGTTTGATTAGGCATCCATGCACTTTTTTAAGTCCCATGACTTTGCAGTGGGGGATCGCTACACCCTCCCCAATTCCAGTGCTTCCGAGTCGCTCTCGAGCTAACATACTCCGGAATAGATTAAAAGCTTGTTCTTGGTTTGCGCCGAGCTCTTGGGCAATAAATTTGGAAATATTCTCAAGTACTTTTTTTTTGCTGTAACCATTAAGATCGCACATCGCAAGTTCAGGAATTAATACATCTGAAATTCTCATAATGTCCGTCATCGCCCTCGAGTTTTCTCTTTATGTTTGATGATTTGCCTATCAAGTTTGTCCGCAAGCGCATCAATAGCTGCATACAGATCGTGATGTTCAGAATGTGCAAAAAGATCTGCTCCCACTACATAAACCGTTGCCTCGGCTTTTTGCACAAGCTTATCGACGGCAAGACCCACCGCAATGTAGGTTATTTGCTCATAGTGACGTTCTAGTTTAGAAAATTTTGTTCTTACGTAGTCTCTGAGAGGATCTGTTACTGTTAAATGATGTCCACTAATTGTCAGCCGCATATTCTGATCCTTTCACATTGCATTTTCAAAACGCTTTCTTTGACTAGATGATGCGATTCCCATGCTTTCCCTATATTTTGCGACGGTTCGACGAGCAACCTGGATACCTTGTTCTTCTAAAAGAGAGGTTAATTTACTGTCGCTTAAAGGTTTGGTGGCTGGCTCTGCATTAATTATTGCCTTAAGGATCGCACAAACCGCGGTTGATGAGCACTCACCACCGCCGGCGGTTCCAACGTGGCTAGAAAAGAAATACTTAAGTTCAAATACGCCTTGTGGAGTTGCTAGATATTTCGTAGTTGTTACCCTTGAAATTGTAGACTCATGGAGATCTAGACGACTAGCGATGTCCGCAAGTACCATCGGCCGCATAGCCACGGGCCCTTGATTAAGGAAATTCTGTTGTAACTCAACAATAGTTTTTGTAACCCTCATTAGCGTTTCATTCCGACTTTCTACGCTTCGAAGAAACCAGCGAGCTTCTGCAAGATTGTCCTTAAGATATTGGTTTTCGTTGCTGGTGTCTGAGCGTTTGATTAATTGGCTGTAGGAATCGTTGATGCGAAGCCTTGGCATATTGGCATCATTTAGTCTAACCCGCCAACGTCCGTCAACTTTTTCAACAAAAACATCTGGCACAATATAGTCGATATTTTGTGAGGATAACGCGTCCCCTGGTCGGGGATTTAGACTTTTTATTAACAGCATGGCACCTGAAATTTCGTCTCGAGAACAGCCAACTTTTTTCGCAAGTCGTATTTGATCTGTCGAGGCAATTTCTTTTAAAAATTCGGTAATTAATAGTTTTGCTTGAACAAGAAAAGGAATTTTTTCAGGAAGTTGGTTAATTTGAATGAGCAGACATTCTCTTATATCTCTTGCAAATACCCCGGCTGGATCAAACTGCTGTAGCCTGTGAAGGACGGCGATTATTTCATCTGATTGAAGGATTTCCTCGCCATTCGCATACCTTAAGTGTTCAGTTATGTTAAAAATGTCTTCGATGAGTAATCCATTTTCGTCGATTGAGTCAATTAAAACAGTGGCGACCTGTCGGTCAATATCAGAGAAGGGCGTCAGGTTGAGTTGCCAATGAAGGTGGTCTCTAAGCGATTCGGTTACTTGGTATACTTGTTCGAGATCAACTTCACCGCCACCTGCAGTGCCAGAGGAAGAATTATAAACGTCGTCCCAGTTTGCATCTACTGGAAGTTCACTAGAAAGATCTTCCTCCCATTGATGTTCTGGTGTGTCTTGGGTGGAAGCTGCAAGTAAGTTATTTGCTTCGTCTTCGGAAAGACTTTGGTCTTGAATTGTTTCGACATTTTCAGTGTCGGAATGACTGAGTTCACTAAGATTATTTGCTAGTTGATTATCAGACGCGTCAATTGCTCGCTCGTCCTCTTCTTCTACTTCCAAAAGAGGATTGTTGTATAGTTGCTCTATTACTTCTTGACGCAGCTCCAAAGTAGAAAGCTGAAGGAGTCGAATCGCCTGCTGGAGTTGAGGCGTCATCGTTAATTGCTGACTGATTTTTAATTGTAAACCGGGTCTCATTTTCTGAAAAGCCGCCTAGTTTAAACATACATAAGTTTAGTACTTGAGGGCTTCTCGTGGCAATACTCAATTTTAGTGGCAACGCATTTCATAAACTAAAGTGTTCCCCGAGGTAAGTTTGGCGTACTTTTTCGTCGCGAGAGACTTGATCAGGTGAGCCGTGAGCGATTACACGCCCTTCACCCATGATAAAAGCGTTTTGGCAGATATCTAGTGTTTCTCTGACATTGTGATCTGTTATCAAAACACCGATGCCTCGTTGACTTAAGTAGCGAATAATATTTTTTATATCATTCATAGAAATGGGATCTACGCCTGCAAACGGTTCATCTAGTAATATAAATTGAGGTTGCATTGCGAGCGCCCGCGCTATCTCTACTCGACGGCGTTCTCCACCAGAGAGACTGCCGCCTAAACTCTTGTATAAATGCGTAATGTTAAACTCTTCCAAGAGTTCTTCCAGCTGTCGCTTTTTTTCCTGTTTTGTTAGACCCTTTACAGTCTCCAAAATTGCCAAAATGTTGTTTTGAACATTTAATTTTCTAAAAATCGATGGTTCTTGAGGAAGATAACCAAGACCTTTCCTTGCACGACCATGCATCGGTAAATTTCCAATGTCAGAACCGTCGATTGTAATGCGACCGCGGTCATGCTCAATTAGGCCTATGATCATATAAAAGCATGTGGTTTTACCAGCACCATTTGGGCCTAGGAGACCCACTATTTCTCCTTGATTCAACCAAAGAGACACATCCTGCACCACAGGTTTACGCGCATATGACTTGGCGAGGTTACATGCTTCGAGACGTTTCATGGTGTCGAATTCTGCGATTTTACGCTTTTGGGAGGAATAAAGAGTCTAATACGCTTTTGGCTATTCTCCGCTCCGCCCGCCTTCCAAATCTCATTTTTTAAGTCGTAGTTTATCGAATCTCCAGTTATTACAGTACCATTGCTGGAAAGAGAAGCATTTTGGCTCAGAGTGATTTGTTGTTCTTGTAGTAAATATTCAACATCATTTGCACTTCCAACTAATTCGGGGATTGAAGACGTGATATTTAATTGCTCAAAACTGGCTGGCGATCCAGCGCATTGAATTTTTGTAATTTGTTCTGCATTTTCCGTAATTGTTACGAGATCCGCTTGAATAGATAAGTTGCCTTGTGTGATGAGCACATTACCTCTGTAAATTGTAACTCCTGTTCTTTCATTACGTTCTGCTAAGTCAGATTCGATGCTTATTGGAAACAGTATTTGTGCTTTAATTTCACCGCTGACTAAAATCAAACCAATGCTAAGCGATGTAAAAAATTTATTGAAAGATTTCATATTGGGCTTGAACATTTCTCTTGAATTGGTAACTACCATTCATTGGTTGTGCCGTAAACCCATTTCCGGTTAACGTAATATTATTCGATTTGAGTGTGAAATATGCTTCATTCTCTACTAATCCTGAGTCGAAATTGTAGGTTAAATTCTCAGTGGAAAGAGTGGAAATTTCCATTCTCTGGGTTGATTGAAGTTGTACGTCACCAGACATAAAAATTTTATTTGCCTCTCTATCAAGTAAGGCACTCTTTGCTGATAAGTGCACCGAACTTTGAGACCTATTAGCGGAAATAAACGGTTTCTGCACAAATGCATTACCTTTTTCAATAAATAGTTCTATTTTTGGGGTGATTAATGACAAAGTTCTTTGGCCATCACTTCCAAAGATGCTTGTTTTTGCGTGTCTCATGTAACTATCGGCTATTAGATCCTTATCTGCATGCATTTGTTTTTTTTCCAGAAAGGATTCTGGTGGCGAGTCCCAGATTAACAAGAATCCTGTAATCATTATTATTGCAGAGCTGATTATAAAAAACTGCTTGATCATCTATACTTATCCAGAATATTTTGATATTTGCCCTGAGAGGCCAGTAAGAGCTCTGCTACCTCTCGTACCGCCCCATTTCCGCCACTCGCGTTAGTACACCATGCAGCGATTTGCTGGGTACTATGGCTCGCATTTGCGACGCAAATGCCAAGTCCGACATGGTTAATGGCTCGTAGATCTGGAAAATCATCGCCGACAAAACAAATTTGGTTGAGTTCAAGTGAGTATTTATGACAAATATTTTCAATATCTTTAAGTTTATTTTTACTGCCTTGTATGACCGGCGCTATCTTTAATTCATCTGCTCGGCGAAGAACTAGTTTTGATGTTCTTCCAGTGACGATTCCGACCCTAATATTTGAAGAATGGAGTAATTTTATGCCGAGACCATCTTTGATGTCGAAGGCCTTCAGTTCCTCACCGGAGTTACCATAATATAATTTTCCATCGGTAAGCACGCCATCAACGTCTAGTAAAAGAAGTTTTATACGTTTTGCGGCCTCAACTATTTTTAATGGTACGCCGGTAAGATTATAGGAAGAGAGACTCATATTAGTCCCTCTCTAACGAGATCATGCATATGCAGAATTCCACACAGGCAATTTCTTTCATCCGTTATTAGTAAAGTTGTAATTGATAAGTCCTCCATTATATTTAAAGCCTCCGCCGCGAGAACATTTCCAGAAATCGTTTTTGGATTCGACGACATTACGTCTTTAATTAACGTGTTACCAATATTTAATCCTTGCGATATCATTCTCCTCAGATCACCATCTGTAAAAATTCCTACTAAGCGTTCAGAAATATCGAAGATGGCTGTCACACCAAAACCCTTTGCGGTCATCTCTAGCAGAGCTGTCTGCACACAATCATCCAAATAAACTCGGGGCACTGAAGTATTTTCATGCATTAGGTCCCGCGCTCTCAAAAGAAGTTTTCGTCCGAGGGCTCCACCGGGATGAGACAGCGCGAAATCATGTTCACTAAAACCACGTGTTTCCAAAATTGAAATCGCTAACGCGTCACCGAGCACGAGACAAGTGGCTGTGCTCGTTGTGGGAGATAAATTCATCGGACATGCCTCTCGGGCAACTCGGATGCAAAGATGAATGGCCGCAGCTCTTGCAATTTCAGACTGAGCATCCCCCGTCATGCTTATGAGAGGTACACCTAGCCGTTTTATTCGAGGGAGAATCGTGATTATCTCAGAAGTAGAGCCTGAATTCGAGATGGCAAGAACTACATCTTCCGATGTGATCATTCCCAAGTCTCCATGACTTGCCTCGGCAGGATGCAAGAAAAAAGCCGGTGTCCCTGTACTGGCAAGTGTTGAAGAAATCTTGTTAGCTATATGCCCAGATTTGCCCATGCCAGTAACTACGACTCGACCTTTACACTCATAGATAATATTGCACGCAGATTCAAACTGTTTATCAATCTTTTCTCTTAATTGAGTTATAGCTTCGGCAGCTAAATCAATGGTACGAATGGCAGAGTTAGTAATTTTTTTTGATATCATCGTTGTGATCTTCGGCCTTCAATTTAATAAATCAGTCGTTGGTATTTTGAGAGGCAAGTCGCTATATTTCTCTATAATAACCGTACATTAACCTAGAAAATTTAGTGAAGTCCATAAGATTCCATAGTAAACAATATATCCAGACAGGAATATAGCGCCAACACGTCGCGATATCGTGGCGGAGACATTAAGATCAGCTTCTTTCCATAGGGCTTGAGCCACAAAAATAACGAGAAGAACAGTCATGAATGTCATGCTTAGGTAGTCTCGTAACATAACGTTTGGGCTCAAATTAATTGGGGATATAGCGCCGGCAGTGCTCATAACGAGCAACAGATTAAAGAGATTAGAACCAAAAACATTACCTACGGCAATATCATGGTGGCCCTTGAGTGCGCTTGCGATGGAGGCCGCCAACTCTGGGAGACTAGTGCCCAATGCTATGATTGTTAATCCGATTACTAATTCACTTACACCCAAGTACAGGGCTATTTCACGTGCTCCCCAAACTGTCATTTTGGCACTTATAAGAAGAACCGCTAATCCGCCTAAAAACCAAAAAATTGCAGATTTGGTGTCAAATTCAGCGGTATCTGTTTCGATTTCTGAAACAGTTACGTCGTTTCCTCCTTTATATTTCACCACAGCTATTAAGAGTGGGACCATGAGCATTGCGAGTAAAATACTTTCTACGCGTCCCAACATTCCGTCATAAAGACAAAGACCTGCAATCAACGTCACCATTAAAAGCACCGGACTCTCCTCACGCAAAAGATGTTTTTTCACCGGAAGTGGAGCAATGAGTGCGGTCACACCTAAAACGAGTCCGATATTGGCTAAATTTGAGCCTATGGCATTACCAACGGCCAATTCGCCAGCTCCATTTAGCGCAGCGTTGATGGACACAATTATCTCCGGCGCAGATGTGCCGACAGAAACAATAGTCAGTCCAACCACCATTGGAGATATTCCAAGTTTTCTTGCGGCAGCCGCACTGCCTAGAACAAATTTATCCGCTCCTAGCACTAATCCGATTATGCCAATGATTAATGCCATGATGGCTGTGAGTAAAGTTGTCATGAGGACTCCGAAAACGGTTACTAGTTTTTTTATAACCAGTGAAATGGTATAATGAAATAGGGGTAATGTCATGTTTGCAAAATAGCTTTATTTACGTCAAACGGTCCAGTGCGCTTATTATTTATCGAGATTTATTGAGGATGGTGACTTGAGGAGCAAATGTTTTACCTTAATAGTAGTAGTAATAATGCTATCGACTTCTAATTCACTCGGAGAATTCGAAAGAAGTTCGAAAGAACTTTTTGCTGAAAGATCGTTAAAAAAGATTAAAGAATTTAATGTTAGAAATCTCGAAGGGAGTGAAACTGATCCTTTTGAGCTGGTAGACAAACTAACTATTTCTTTATTAGAAATTATCTCGACTTATAAAAATACCGACTCTCTTCGGGAGGCAATGTTTTTTGAAACTATCATGGCACAAATGTCTCCGCATATAGATTTTTGGCGCATGTCGCGTTCCGTTATGGGTAGTTATCGGAAGATAGCTACCCAACAACAGTTGGCGGAGTTTGAAAATGTCTTTCGAAAAAGCATGTTAGAAACATATGGCCGCGGCCTTCTTAGCTTTAATGATGAAAAGATCATTATTATTAATCAGCGAAAAATTTTACCGGATGAGGTAAAAGTCTCAGTAAAACAGGAGATCCACAGTTTGGGAAAAGTTTATCCTCTCTCATATACAATGAAAAAAAGTGAGGAAGGGGCATGGATAATCTCAAATGTGGTTATAGATGGTATAAATCTCGGGAAAACTCTTCGGAATCAATTTGGTCTGGCAGCACGAAAAAATCATGGAAATTTAGATATTGTAATTAAAAATTGGTTAGCTGAAACTAATTGAACGGCAACTCCGAGCTTAGATACTTATGTCGATTGACGAAATACGTGCTCTTTTGGAACTAAGATTCCCAGCAACTTACATCGATGTAAAGTATATCGGCAATCAGTACTTGATAACCGTTGTAGACGATAAATTTGTCGGCAAGAAACCGGTTCAAAGACAGCAGTTGGTGTACTCGGCGCTAAAACAGGCAATCATGTGCGGGACTATACATGCGGTGCAAATCAAAACGTTTAGCAAAAACGAGTGGCAGCAATATACTTCTAATATGGGGTAGAGTGCTCAAACTTCAGTATGGTGGCCATAAAAAAAGTCAAAAAAATTCCTTAGGCATATTATGGAAAAAATCGTTATCCAAGGTGGTACATCTTTGATGGGGTCTTTGGAAATATCTGGCTCCAAAAATGCCTCTTTACCTATATTGGCTGCAATGCTCCTTTGTGAGGGTAAAACGACAGTTGCAAATTTGCCTCATCTTCAAGATGTGACGACCTCTTTGGAGTTGCTAGGTTCTCTCGGAGTCGAATTAAGCATAGATGAGAATCGCTACGTCGAAGCAGACACTAGGACAATTCATAGCCTAACGACGCCCTCTGAGTTGGTTAGGAAGATGCGTGCTTCAATTTTGGTATTGGGCCCGATGTTGAGTCGGTTTGGAGAGGCTAAAGTATCTTTCCCGGGTGGCTGTGCCATTGGTAGCCGCCCAGTAGATCTCCACATCGCAGGAATGGAATCTTTAGGAGCCGAAATTGTAATAGAAGATGGGTTTATTAAAGCCTCTCGGAGGGAGCGTTTGCGTGGGGCTACAATAAATTTGCCTTTTCCTTCAGTTGGAGCTACAGAAAACATTATCATGGCAGCCTCTTTGGCTGAGGGGACCACGCGCATTAATAATTCTGCTTTGGAACCTGAAATTATCGATCTTGTTGACTGCTTGAATGCTTGGGGTGCTAATATCCGCGGTGCTGGTAAATCTACGATAGTGATTGAGGGTGTTCAAAAAATGAATGGAGGGTTCTTTCGAGTGATGTCAGATCGAATAGAAACCGCGACTTTCCTAGCTGCAGCCGCGGCCACCGGTGGAAAAATTAGAACAAGGAATGTCGATCCGACAAATATTAGTGCAGTACTAGAAAAATTGCGAAAAGCAGGGGGAGATCTTACCCTTGGCGCAGACTGGATCGAGCTCGACATGCGAGGTAAACGCCCAAAGGCAGTAGATTTTAAAACTGGCCCTTATCCCGATTTTCCAACCGATATGCAAGCTCAATTCACAGTCGTCAACTCCCTTGCAATTGGGACTGCTTACATTACGGAAACAATTTTTGAAAATCGTTTAATGCAGGTACAAGAACTTCGCCGCATGGGGGCCAAAATTGCTCTCAATGATAACGAAGCAGTCGTTACAGGAGTTTCCAAACTCACAGGAACCAGAGTTATGGCCTCTGATTTGAGGGCGTCAGCTGCTTTAGTCATTGCCGGAGTCGCAGCAGAGGGAGAAACAATCATTGAAGAAATTCATCATGTAGACCGAGGGTATGAGTGTTTCGAAGAGAAATTGCATCAGCTTGGTGCTAAAATCACGCGCACATCGAGTTAACAAAAAAAGGGGAATAGTGTTGCATATGGTAACATTGGCCCTGACAAAAGGGCGAATTCTGAGAGAATCGCTTCCGATATTACGTGAGGCCGGTATTTGCCCAGTAGGAGATGTTTTTAGTAGTCGTAAATTAATGTTTGCGACAAACATCCAGCACTTGAGGTTATTGATTTTGCGTGGAGTTGATGTGCCGACCTATGTGCAATTTGGGGCTGCTGATCTTGGAATTACTGGGAAAGATCAGCTCTTAGAACATGGCGGGCAGGGATACTATGAGCCTCTTGATTTAAAGATTGCCACATGCAGGCTAATGACTGCGGTGTTGCCGAACGT
Source organism: Porticoccaceae bacterium (assembly GCA_002689135.1). Classification (GTDB taxonomy): domain Bacteria; phylum Pseudomonadota; class Gammaproteobacteria; order Pseudomonadales; family Porticoccaceae; genus TMED48. Next base: position 9,679 of record NZEU01000002.1, on the reverse strand, counting down.
TGAAGTCAGATTTGATCGCACTGTTGTGGCTACAAAGTATATCAATGTGGCTCGAAAATTTTATGCTGGGTTGGGCCGCCAGACTGAATTAATCAAGTTATACGGTGCGATGGAACTAGCCCCACTATTAGATTTGTCTGATGAGATAGTGGATATTGTAGATACAGGGAATACGCTTGCCGCACATGGTCTTGTCGCTCAAAAGCTTATTGCTAACATAAGCTCTCGCTTGATTGTCAACAAACTAGCAATGAAAGGTAATTTTACAGTGGTGAACGAAATTATTAATTCGATAAGGAATGTTTTGGGGTCTGACTATGAGGCGAATTAATAAAATCAGAGTGCTCGACACAAATGACCCTAATTTTAACGATGATTTCCCTCAGACCACCTTTGCGGAAATGGCTGACAGCGAATCTGTTGATAATGTCGTTGATGAAATTCTAAGAGCTGTTAGAGACGACGGCGACGATGCGCTCTTAGAATATACCAATAGATTTGATGGAAGAGATTGCCGAAAATTAAGTGACCTGTTTATTACGCATGATGATTTGGAACGAGCAAAAATGAAGGTTGATCCAAACGTTCTGGATGCCTTGAAGTTGGCGGCTACACGGATACAAGCCTACCATCAACGTCAATTACAAGAATCTTGGCAGTATAGCGAGGAAGATGGGAATTTGCTCGGACAAAAAATTACTGCAATTGAGCGAGTTGGTGTTTATGTTCCCGGGGGGAAAGCAAGCTATCCGTCGTCAGTTCTGATGAACGTTATTCCTGCGCGAATTGCTGGAGTAAATGAAATTGTAATGGTTGTGCCAGCACCGAATGGAGAAATCAATCCAAGTGTTTTGGCGGCCGCTGCGTTAGCCGGAGTTGAGGAGGTATGGACTCTAGGGGGAGCGCAAGCTATCGCCGGTCTCGCATACGGTACTCAATCGTTAAGGAAGGTTGATAAAATAGTTGGCCCCGGAAATATATATGTTGCTTCTGCTAAGCGTAAAGTATTTGGAAAAGTTGGGTTGGATATGGTTGCTGGACCGAGCGAGATAATGATTATATGTGACGGAAAGACAAATCCGGATTGGATTGCTATGGATCTTTTTTCGCAGGCAGAGCATGATGAGAATGCTCAAGCGGTACTGCTGTCATGGGACGCAACTTTTATAAAACAGGTTTACGCAAGCATCACAAAGTTGCTACCTGACATGGAGCGAAAAGAGATCATCGAAAAGTCTTTTGCTAATCGTGGAGCACTGATAAAAGTTAAAGATAGTGACGAAGCTGTCGCTCTATGTAATAAGATGGCGCCAGAACATCTCGAATTATCTGTTTCAGAACCTGAGAGATTACTTTCGCAAATTCGTCATGCTGGTGCCATTTTCCTTGGAAGACATTCCGCGGAGGTATTGGGTGATTACTGTGCCGGCCCGAATCATGTTTTACCGACTTCGGCGACAGCGAGATTTTCCTCGCCTCTTGGGGTTTATGATTTTCAAAAGCGTAGTTCCATAATTTTTTGCACGTCAAAAGGAGCGACTTTTCTTGGACGTGTTGCGTCAACACTTGCGCGGAGCGAGTCGCTCGATGCGCATGCCCGTTCTGCAGAATATCGAATCGAAGATTAGTATTACTAAAAATTAGTGGTGAGGTGATGGGAGAGGGGAAAAGCATATATTGGAGTAGATTCGTTAAAGATTTAAGTCCATATAGGCCTGGTGAACAACCAGGCAAAGAAAACGTTATAAAATTAAATACTAATGAGAGTCCTTTTGGACCTTCACCTAGCGTCCTTCGTGCAGTTCAAGCAGTGTTGAACGACGACCTTAGGCTCTATCCCACCCCCAACGGAAATCCGTTAAGGGAAAAGATATCAAATTATTATGGGTTGTCTGAGAGACAAGTTTTTTTGGGAAATGGGTCCGATGAGGTGCTTGCCCATGCTTTTAACTGCTTTTTTCGCAAAGACAAACCGATACTTTTCCCCGAAATAACATATAGTTTTTACTCTGTTTTCTGCAAATTATATGGTATTAAAAACAAAAAAATTTCGCTGACCCAAAACCTAAAGATAAACCTCGAAGATTATTACATCGCAAATGGAGGGATCATATTTCCTAACCCAAATGCGCCAACTGGGACGCTATTGAGTTTGGATAATATCCGTTGTCTCTTAGAATTCAACACCGAATCCGTGGTCATAATCGACGAGGCGTATATTGATTTTGGAGGAGTGAGCGCATTGCCGTTGCTTAAAAATTATAAGAATATGTTAATAATACATACATTATCAAAATCACGCGCCCTCGCAGGAATGCGAATTGGATATGCGTTAGGTTCTGATGAGTTAATTGATGGTCTTTATCGTGTAAAAAATAGTTTTAATTCATATCCCACTAGTCGCTTGCAAATCGCGGCAGCAATTGCATCTTTTAAAGATGAAGATTATTTTCAGGATAGTATTAAAAAAATAAAAAAGGGACGAGATGCTTTGTCAAAAGGACTTCAGGTGCTGGGCTTTGCTGTGACCCCATCTTTCGGAAACTTTCTACTAGTTGCTCATGCTGATCATGGAGCTTTTAGTATTTGGAAACGGCTACGTCAAGACGGGATTTTGGTTCGACATTTTGATCAGTACCCAATTTCAAATCATCTTAGAATATCCGTTGGCAACGAGGTGCAGAATAGAGCACTTCTTGAGGCGTTGAGAGAGATATGTGGTACCGATACAAATTGAGGAGCCCCCAAAATTTACTTTATCCCACTTATGCTCGGCCTTGTTCCCGCGATTGCTGTAACTTTAAAAGTGGCACCTCTTCGCCAAATTGAGAGCGTGATGGGTTTACCAGGTTGAACCTTTGAAATTTGAGTCATGCTCGTTTGTGGATCCAACACGCTGACGCCATTGATTTTGATAACAATATCACCGGGAAATAGATTTAGATTGTCGGAAGGGCCGTTTACTGCAATCGCTCGGATTAACAATCCATGTCGAATTGGAGTTTTTAACTGCCTTGCGAGCCTGGCGGTTACTGGAATTGCATCTAGCCCTAACCACCCGCGAATAACAAACCCGTGTTGAAGTATTTCATTCAGCACATGCATCGCGGTTGTGGATGGTATTGCAAAACTAATGGAACCAGTGTTGCCAATACTTGCGGTATTTATTCCCAGCAAGTTTCCGTCAAGGTCAACCAGAGCACCGCCTGAGTTTCCAACACTTATTCCTGCGTCCGTTTGTAAAAAATTTTCAAAAGTATTTAATCCCAGCCCCGCCCTTCCGGTAGCACTAATGATACCTTGAGTGACCGTCTGTCCAATGCCGTGAGGGTTACCAATTGCCAGCACTACGTCTCCGACTTCAGCAGATTCCGATTTTCCTATTGAAATTGGTTGCAGATTATCGATATCAATCTTGAGAACCGCCAAATCTGTATCCGGATCGCTTCCCACGAGTTTCACTGGCGCAGTCCTGCCATCGTATAGCATCGTGAGTATTTTGTCCGCGTCAGCGATAACATGATGATTCGTCATAATAATTCCATCGGCCCTCATTATCACCCCGGACCCTAAAGATGTTTGCGGTATTTTAATTTGAGTGACTAAGCGTCCGAAGAGAGGATGCTTGGAAAGTGGATGATCAATGCGACCTAGCGCCACCTTGCGAGTATAAATATTGACCACAGATGGTGCTGCTCGGCTCACTGCTTGCGAATAACTGGTGTAGCCATTACCAAATTGGGTGCTCTCGTCGTTTACTTGGTTGTCAGTTCTGACTAGAATTTTGTCCTGCAAAGATGGAAAAATAATAATTGTTATTAGAGCAATTGCCAGACCAAGCATTGCGGAGGTTGCGATTTTTTTTGTGAAAGAGTCGGTCATATTGTTTTTTCCCCTGATAGTTTAAAATACTTGCTCGTCCATGTCACATCGGGCATTAAAAGAGTTTGGAATCAGTTTCCACGCACTTAATTTCGGCGCACAAGTGTTACTTTGGATTGCCCTGACTTGGGAGGCACAGCATGGCTAAACTGAAGAAGCGACTTTGGATCCAGAACCATGTGAAAGATCCGCACGTAAAAAAAAGCATAAGTGAAGGTTTTAGATCCCGAGCGAGTTACAAATTGCTACAAATGAATGAGAAAGACCAACTTTTAAAACCTGGTATGGCGGTAATAGATTTAGGTGGTGCGCCTGGCGGATGGGCTCAAGTGGCCTCGAAAATAGTAGGAAAAAAAGGAGCTGTGGTGTCGGTAGATCTATTGCCGATAGAACCGATTATGGGTGTGCATGTGTTGAAGGGTGATATTGCAGAAACAAGTGTTTTTAGTCGGCTTCAGGATTCGATGGGCACAAAGAATGCTGACCTTGTTATGTCTGACATGGCTCCTAATCTAACGGGAATCAATGATATTGATGGGCCTAAAATTATACACCTTGCTAACTTAGCGGTGGTCGTATGTGAGAAGGTGTTAACAATTGGTGGTAGTCTGGTTGTGAAATTATTCCATTCCGACGACGCTCACGGGTTTGTGCGAAGGCTCAGAAGAGTGTTTAATACTCTAAAGGTTAGAAAACCGACGTCGTCGCGATCGAGTTCATCAGAGTTTTACGTTGTGGCCAAAGGATATAAGGGTGGCATGAGGTGTTAATATGAATGATTTGGCTAAAAACTTAGTGGTTTGGCTTGTGTTAGCAGCGGTGTTATTGTCAGTGTTTAACAGTTTTTCTCCCCCGCCAACAGACAACAGCCTCGGATATTCTGATTTCGTTGTGGACGTACAGAACGAACGAGTATCTTCAGTGATTATCGAGGGTCTTATTATTGAGGGAGAGCGTAGGGACGGAACGAAGTTTCGAACGGTGTTGCCTACGATTGGCGATCAAGGGCTGATGGATGACCTGCTGAATCACAACGTTAAGATTGTTGCGCGCGAGCCAGAAGCGCCTAGTTTGATTTCACAATTGTTGGTTGCCGCGTTTCCTATTCTCTTAATCCTTGGCATCTTTATGTTCTTCATGCGACAGATGCAGGGCGGTGGTGGAGGCAAGGGTGGTCCGATGAGCTTTGGGAAAAGTAAGGCTAAACTTCTAACGGGCGATCAGATCAATACTACCTTTGCTGACGTTGCCGGAGTGGACGAAGCCAAAGAAGATGTCGGTGAATTAGTTGAATTTCTAAGTGATCCCTCGAAATTTCAACGGCTTGGTGGAAGAATTCCTAAGGGTGTTCTCATGGTAGGTCCTCCTGGTACCGGAAAAACTTTACTCGCGAAAGCGATCGCTGGAGAAGCTCAAGTGCCCTTTTTCTCGATATCTGGTTCAGATTTTGTTGAAATGTTCGTTGGTGTCGGGGCATCTCGAGTTCGAGATATGTTTGAGCAGGCAAAACGACAGGCACCATGCATAATCTTTATAGATGAAATAGACGCTGTTGGCAGACACCGCGGGGGGGGTTATGGGGGCGGTAACGACGAGCGGGAGCAAACTCTTAATCAGCTTCTAGTTGAGATGGATGGGTTCGAAGGCACGGAAGGGGTCATCGTAATCGCTGCGACTAACCGTCCAGATGTCTTGGATAAAGCTTTACTGCGCCCTGGTAGATTCGACCGACAAGTTTATGTCGGTTTACCCGATATTCGGGGTCGCGAACAGATACTCCGAGTACATTCGAGAAAAGTCCCTTTGGAAGACTCCGTAGAGTTAAACGTTTTAGCGAGAGGTACTCCAGGTTTCTCTGGAGCTGACCTGGCAAATCTGGTCAATGAGGCCGCGTTATTTGCCGCGAGGGGCGACCGGAGAATGGTATCGATGGCGGAGTTTGAGAAAGCTCGAGATAAGATAATGATGGGTGCTGAGCGTCGCTCTATGGTGATGTCAGATAAGGAAAAAATTAATACAGCTTACCATGAAGCAGGACATGCGATTATAGGTCGTCTCGTCCCTGAACATGACCCGGTACACAAGGTGACCATTATTCCTCGCGGGCGAGCGTTAGGAGTGACTCAATACTTACCTGAGGAAGATCGGTACAGCATGAGCAAAAGACAAATCTTCGGGCAACTTTGCAGTCTTTTTGGAGGACGCATTGCTGAGGAGCTTGTGGGCGGTTTTGAGGGAGTTACTACAGGAGCGCAAAATGACATCGAGCGAGCGACGCAGATGGCGCGAAACATGGTAACCAAGTGGGGACTGACTGAGAGAATGGGTCCTGTGTTGTATGGCGAAGACGAATCGCAAGCCCCAGGCGGAGGTAACACCCATTACTCGGAAGATACTTCTAGGGAGATTGATGAAGAAGTGCGTATTATATTGGATAGTGCCTATGTGAAATCAAAAGCGCTTTTAGAAGAGCATAGAGATGTGCTCGAGTCTATGAAAGACGCTCTTATCGAATATGAGACAATTGACGCAGAACAGGTGGACGACTTAATGAAGCGAATTCCTGTTCGTCCACCACGGCATTGGGATGATGATGATAAAGGCGGAATATCAAACAATGAAACTGAGATTAGTACCGATCCTCCTGATGCCATCGGGACGGTGGTAGAGGGAGCTTAGTACCTCTACCCTATACCTTTTGAGTTGTCGCCTTACAATGCGGGTCTGCCGACGTAGTAAAGGGTGTTCATAAGGAAAAACGTGAGCGGTCATTTGTGTAAAATACAAATAATGGGCGTTATAAACGTCACCCCTGATTCCTTTTCAGACGGTGGGAAATTTGTCAAAGGCAACAGCATAGACATCGATGGTATACTCCGAACGGTTGAGTTCATGTTAGCGGCAGGCGCAGACATGATTGATGTTGGGGGCGAGTCTACTCGTCCTGGTGCCGATCCAGTTGGGGTAGACCAGCAATCCTCTCGCGTATTACCGGTTTTAGAATCACTTAAAGCTCATTTTGATACAATTGTATCCGTCGATACCAGTTGTCCTCAGCTCATCAGAGAAGCGGCCTCTGTCGGAGCCGATTTTATCAATGACGTTAGAGCGTTGCAGCGACCGGGTGCTCTAGAGGCAGCTGTTGACACCCGACTGCCAGTTTGTTTGGCCCATATGCAGAATCAGCCGAAGAGCATGCAAGATCGACCCTTTTATCGAGACGTTACGTCTGAAGTTCTTGCCTTTTTATTGGAAAGAAAGGATGCGTGCTTGTCTGCAGGTATGGCTCCAGAAAAAATTTATATAGATCCTGGGTTCGGATTTGGTAAGACCCTAGAGCATAATATTGCGCTTTTTCGCGCCATTGATCAGTTTGTTGCTACCGGATTTCCGGTTATAGTAGGGGTGTCTAGAAAGCGAATGATTAGTGAGCTTCTTCATGATCCGTCAGAGCAAAGACTAATGGGTAGTGTAACCTTGGCGCTCTTAGCTGCTCAACGCGGAGCATCTATTTTGCGGGTGCACGACGTAGATGAGACAGCCAAGGCAATTAAAATTCTTCACCAAATTGACTTTTAGGCTCCGCAATGAAGAAAAAAATTTTTGGAACTGACGGTATCCGTGGTCGAGTAGGCCAATTCCCTATAACTGCAGATTTTGTTCTCAAACTAGGTTGGGCGGTAGGACGGTTACTGAATCGGTCAAGCAGTTCGAAGAAACGAGTTTTAATTGGTAAAGATACAAGGGTCTCTGGATATATGTTTGAATCGGCTTTAGAAGCCGGTCTCATTTCGGCTGGTGTTGAGGTGGGTATGCTTGGTCCGATGCCTACCCCTGCTATAGCATATTTAACACGAGCGTTATGTGCCTCAGGTGGCATTATGATCAGTGCATCTCATAATCCTTATTACGATAATGGCGTTAAATTTTTTGGCGCGGACGGATATAAGTTTTCGAAAGAGATTGAGGCAGAGGTAGAGCGAATTCTCGATCTAGAACAAAAGACGGTGGATTCTGATTGTCTTGGTAAGGCGTATCGGATCACTGATGCAGAGGGCAGATATGTTGAATTTTGTAAAAGCACATTGCCTATTGGATGTAATTTGAATGGTCTCAGAATTGTAGTCGATTGCGCGCATGGAGCTACTTACAGCGTAGCTCCGAAGGTATTCAAAGAGCTAGGCGCTGATGTAATACAGATAGGCACTGCCCCTGATGGTTTTAATATTAACAGCGGATGTGGGTCCACTGATATTAACGCATTGCAAAATAAGGTCGTTGAACTTAGAGCAGATTTCGGGGTTGCGCTGGACGGAGACGGTGATAGGGTCCTCATGGTAAATAAAAAAGGGGTAGTGGTAGATGGTGACGAACTTCTCTACATTATTGCGTCTCATCGAGCATCGACATCCGTTGGGTGTAGTGGAGTTGTCGGCACACTAATGACTAATGTAGGGGTTGAAATTGCGCTTCGTAACAAGCAGATTCCTTTTGAACGAGTCAGCGTGGGGGATCGATATGTTGTTGAAAAACTGATTAAATATAATTGGGATCTAGGCGGTGAGTCGTCGGGGCACATCTTATGCAGGGATATAAATACGAGTGGAGATGGTATTGTCGCGTCGTTGCAGGTGATCAGAGCGCTCTCTGAAACTGGACTCACTTTATCTGAGGCAACAAGCAGTATTTCAAAATTACCTCAGAAAATGATCAACGTCCCTGCACAAAATAACATCGATTTGGAGTCTAATTTAGCTGTGATTCAGGTATTGAAACATGCGGAAAAGGAGCTTAATGGAAATGGTCGTGTTCTTCTTCGACCCTCGGGAACGGAGCCACTCATTCGCGTGATGGTTGAAGGAGAGGCAAATGAACTGGTGGATAGGTTGGCTAAAGAGATTGCTGAAGTTTTGCGTCATCAAGCAAAATGAATTGATCTAGTCAACGGAGAGCTGTGTTGTTTCTTTTTGCTGCTTAGGTTAGCATTCCACTACTACTGAGAGGGTGCTTTTCTAAGGTGGCTAAGCAAATCGTAGGAGAGTCAAAAACATTGTTAGTTGCAGGAAATTGGAAGATGAATGGATCAACAGCCACGGCTTCTGATTTTCTAGAAAGTATCGTCCATCATTGGAATGGGTCCGATCGAGTAGATGTCGGATTGTTTCCACCTTCAGTTTACGTTTCTCAATTTGAAAAAACATTGCGAGGAAGCTCCATTAAGGTCGGTGGACAAAATATCGCCACTAAGTTGGAAGGGGCATTCACGGGAGAGGTGAGTAGCCGAATGCTAAAGGATCTAGGTTGTCAGATGGTGTTAGTAGGACACTCGGAGCGCCGAATAAATTTTCAGGAGGATGATGAAACAATTGCCGCGAAGTACCACCTGGCATGCGCTGCAGACCTTACCCCAATCCTGTGTGTCGGTGAAACCTCAGACCATCGTGATGCTGGATCAACCATCGATGTAATATCTGAGCAGATTGATGCAGTTAAGAGTTTAGTTGGGGAACATGACTTATGTGCTGGGGTTATAGCTTATGAGCCGGTTTGGGCAATAGGTTCGGGGGTGGCTGCATCGCCAACACAGGCCCAGGAGGTGCACTCATCGATTAGAGATTTATTAGGACCAAATGGCAAGCAGACACAAATTATTTACGGGGGGAGTTTAAACAGGGATAATGCACAAGCTTTGTTTGCAGAGCAAGATATTGATGGAGGTTTAGTTGGCGGTGCTTCACTGCATGCGGAGCATTTCCTAGAAATAATAAGGCTGGCAGAATACGCATGATTAATAGTT
>NZEU01000001.1 GCA_002689135.1 Porticoccaceae bacterium | reverse complement strand
GGAATCTTACTGCGTCATGCTTGTAGGAGGTTATCAGTTTGTCTCTATGCTTTAGGTAAAAGTCTCTGTATGGTAAACTTCTATGTGCTACGGGCAGGTGTGTTTCGCTCCATATTAATAAGTCTAGTGTCTGTGGGAATGTGTCAAGGAACCTATGTCCATACTCTCTGTATAGTCTATCATTAAGGGCAGTTATTACGAGTGTGTGCGAATCTTTCTTAGTATACAGCATAGGCGGGTCCTTTCTTGGAAGTTAGGGTCTGGTATTGTCCACTTACGCATATCTGAAACTTCATGTGTTCCGGGTGCTTCTAGATGCCATTTCCATTCATCCATGTCCATGAGTGTTACGTGTGCGTTGCGTCCATCTGGTAGTTTCTTTTTGGCAGGTGTTAGGTCTATTATGTGTATGTTTACTGGTGCTAGGCTTTGCTGTTGCTTGATGACGGCTTCTAGGTCTGCTTGTTCTATGTGCTCCATAACATCTGCTGTATATATGGCATCATACTTGCGTTTTAAGGTCTCTGTGTTGGCATAATCAGGGTGTCCTGGATCATAACCCCATATGTTTACTTTGACGAGTTCTTTGAGCCATTTTATAGTTCCGCCCTTGCCACAACCATAGTCAAGTATGTTCTGCCAAAGAGGATTGATGCGTCGTGGCTTTGTTAGCCTTGCTCCTAGATTGTGTGCGTGATTCTCCATGATCTTTTCTAGTAGATAAGGATATTGTTTGCCCTGTCCACTTCCAGGAAATGTTTTGTGCCAGTCTTTGTAAATTGATTTCATATCTGTGTTAGCCTAGTTAGAGTTGGAGCAGTTGAAGTAGGATAAAGATAACTTTGGCAAGTATACCTTTGTGATATGACGACCACTACGCACGAGCCTTTTACAATAAGTAAAGAATTGACAGCCTTTACCGTTAACTAGGAGTGTAAAAAAAATGTCTACATAGAAGTAGATCGTGCGTGTGTCATTTCAACTGCTCCATATGTATTTACCGCTACCACGCATATACCTCTTTGTAAGTGGTGTATACAAAGCCAAACTGCGTTTGTCTTACTGCGTCACTTCGTGACTTGTAATTGCTATCGCTCAAACAGATCAAGTAATTAAAGAACGAAGTGATGTGCTTGATGTTGGTGATCCTGAAGTCATACGGAACCTGTTGTAAGGTTCCGCCATGCTTGATGTTTACATCACCTTCGCACACTTGGAAACGGGTGTTTGTTCACTGTCCTTGGGATCCAACGCTTCTCCCTACCCGTCGTGTCACTGCTTCGCAGTCTATACTCTCGTTCCTAGTTGTATAGTTTTTAGGACTGTATGTGCGTCTTGGCAAGTTCTGAACCAGTGTTGCTCTGGCCCTCAATGCCGTTATACGAGGACGCTATGTTTGCCTTTGTTGCTGTTGTGAATTGTGTTGTATACTTGCCTATAAAGTATTTATACTTTATGTAAAATAACGGATTAAAACTGGCTTTCCTTGTGTATCACAGCCTGTGTTCTGCCACATGATTGGCACTTCCTACGCCAGGCATAGTCAGCATATTTGGACATTTGGCTTTGTATTTTATGATATTCAAATCCATTATCATTGCCACAGAAATGGCAAAGTTCATGTTCAAACATCTGTTCTGGATCTAAGTATAGTGAGTCTTTTTCGATTTTTAGATAGGGCACTAAAACACTCGCAGGACTACTATGGCTAATTGGCCTAACACTCCTGCGGCTGTCAATAGCATTATACCTTTGACAAGTGTCAAGTCTTTTTGTAAATGCTTTAGGTGATTGTTTTGGATTATGTCCAAAACTTTTTCTACCTTATCTAATCTTGTTTCTAATTTCTTTGTCATTATGATGTCGCGATTGCGTTTCCTATGCTTACCACTTTCCACGCAGGCGCTCCTGCTGAATCTGATTCAATAACTGCTACTGCTAAACATTCTGTGCCTGCATCTCCGTTTGAACAAAAAGCAACGTCACCTTGCTCTATATCTGTTCTTGCGTTGAGTTGTGCTACTGTTTGCGGTGCTAGGTTAAGTATCTCTTCAAGTTTTACTTTACCTGTTGTAGGATCTAATGTAAGGTTTGTTGAACTACTGCTGTTGATCTCATCTGGTATTTGTGCCGCAGGTATCTTTGTGGAGCCATCAAGACTTGCTACTCCATTGGATGTTGCTCTGCCATTAATAACATTAACTAATTCATCAAATGCGGTCTTGATATCTGGTCTTGCCGCGGCTGGTGAATCTGTGCCACTGTCAAGGTTGGTTGTGCTTACGTTTCCTGCTGTTGCCCAGCCCATACTATTTCTCCTTCTTTATATTTACCGTATCCTTATGTAATCACCATAATTTAACGAGTTATTGTGCCATTTATCATTGTTGCTTTAGGCACACCTTGGACCACTGCGTCAAATGTAACATCAACCCTAGTGGCACCATCTGCTGAATTGGTGTCAAATATATGTAACACAGGATTGGTTCCTGACTTGTCAACATACATAACTGGCCTTGGCGATACACCTGTTGTTACATAGTCATCTGCTACATATAAACCACCAGCACTATCTCCTTCTACAAAGTAGGGTGATGTGTCCGGATTGTGTATCATTGACGTTACTGTGGTTACGGTAATTGGTTTGTCTACTACCAATGTTCTTTGTCCTGTTGAACCTGCTAATGTGCTTGAACTTATTGATTCAAATGTTGCTGATTGTTTTTCGCCAAATAGTGTTGTATCTACTGAAGTTATTACAGGTCTACCACCTCCACCTGCTGAATCTTCAAATGTAGTTGAAAATGTAAATTCAAAAAATCTTGCCTTGATAGCACTTACGTCATCGCCTTCATTTATTGTGGTAGTGGTAGGCGAATCTATTGCGCCTCCTGAACTGTCAACGGTGTTACCTGTTTTCAATGTAATGGTTACTTGTCCTGTGCCTCCATAGTTACACAAAGGTAAGAATGTATCTATTCTACCAGCATCTAAAATAGGTGTTGTAAATGTTAATGGAAAACGCGGTGTAAGATCCCATTCATCCCATGACGCCCAAGTAGTTGGACCAGTGTAACCAGCACTATCAGCCGTTGCTAGATCGTCCCAAGTCTCTTGGCTAAATGGTTGGTAAACTCCTTCTGCGTAAAATCCGTTTCCTGGCATCCTATGCTCCTAAGTTGTGTTTGGTTGTTGTATTATCACCAACACTACCTGTTATCGTTTGTCCTGGAGGTGTAACTAAAGATATTGGATCTGCGATTAGACTGTTTAGATATGCTTCAATACCCCTACCAGTTATGTTTCTATTTTGTCTATAACTGAAGTAGGTATAGTCAGCACCTAGGTCACTTCCGTCCTTAAAAATTACTTCTCCACTGTTTGTTTTCTTTATCCAACGCCATTCAAGTTCCTGTGCGGCACCACCTAGTCCTTGGCTTGTGTCAAAGTATACGTTAAAGGTTGGATGATTAAAATATTTTCTTACTAATGATTGATTATGTAGACTTGTTGCGTCTCCATAAAGTGTTATGTCTATGGCATAAAAACTTGGATCCAAAGGTGCGTTTACGTTTATTGAAAGACTTAAATGTCTATCTCTACCTTTGGCAATGCCTTCTGCGTTTACCAAGTAATAATAATGATTACCACCTATTGGGTTACCACTGACAAATCTCTGTTGACCTGTTGATGTGGTAAATGGGTGTGTGGTAGGATTAGCAGGATCTTGGACCCAATCTTGAGCGTAGCCATTGCTTTTTAATAAAGAGTCTGGCACCTTACATAAACCACTTGTTGAACTGAATTCTAAGAAATGACGAGGCGCAGGTAGTTGGGCCATAATATTGTTAGGTATATCTGCGTTTGTTTTTGTTGTGTTGTTTCTTAAAAATAATTTTGTTCCGTCAATATCAGTTATTGGTATATTAGGACCTTGTGTAAACACTGGCGAATTAACAGCATCTGTAACCGAATGAAAGTCAGTTACACGACCATCAAACTCTGGTGGTGGGGGTAGTGGATTTTCTTCTGGTGGTGGATCTACTGGTGCTGGTTGATTAGCACTATCTACAATAGGTTCACCTGCTGAATCAGTAGGATTATCAGGATCATTAGGAGGTAGTATACCAATAGGCACAAGGGTTGTGTTGTTTAGCCTTGGCCTTTTGTTTAATTCATCTGGTCTAAAAAGTTGTGGAGGTATTTCAACCTGTCCTACACCTGCTGTGAAAGGATAGTTGTCAGCATCATGTTCTGCCGCACTAACAGTCACAGTAAGGTCTGGATTTAGTTGTAAACCAACCACTCTAAATGTTTGATTTGTCAACGCCAATACACTATCAGTTACTCTTATTATATCACCTATTTCTACATCCAATAATTCTTGTGTTGCGTTAAATGATATTGTTCTTTGTGTTCTACTTTTGTTGTAGATCATTCTGGCAAATTCCCATGCCATAGGTTTACAGGTAATTGTATGGAATGTAAATTCTGATCTTAGATCTTCATTGTTATCTGTTGTTCTATCTGATGAAACATTGTAAACTGCCTGTTGATTTGTGAACTCTCTATCCGGATCAATAAAGTTTACAATTACTTCATTAAACTTTGTTTTCTTACGTTCACCATCCATTGTAATACCACCTATTACAACATTCTTATCAACGTCATAGGCAACATTTATGCTAGAACTTGTGATATCAGTAGCATTACCGCCATCTTCAACTTTTAATTTATATTGGCCTTGTGAATAAGGCATTAAACTTCTACATCCACTTAAAAGTATTTTCATGTTGTCTAACACCTTTTGATTTGTGTCAACAACAGCGTTCATGGTCAATGCTCTGCCTGTAAATTCACTGTTATAGGTAATTGATTGTTCAAATTTATTTGCGGCTACTTTAAAACTATCGCCGTCAATTAAATCATGTGATATACCAGCACCATAACGTGGATTCATCATGTAATCTAATAAACATGATGCTGGATTAAAACTGTAACCTTTAGGACTGCCTGAATAAGCAATAATTGGAGTGCCTGTGTTGTGATTTCTTATGTCATAAACTTTTTTACCACATAGGTCAAACATAACAGTAGGAATACCACCACCAAATGGATTGTTGTCTGAATCTTCCTGTGTTTTTATTTCTTTCCAATAGAAACGCATTACAACATAAGCAACACCTGGACTGGTTCTTGATTTATTACCCCAGTTGCCTGCTTCATTGGCTAACGAACTTTGTGATTGTGTTTCTAGCCCATTAAAAACTTGTAATTTTATTCTGTCTTTGTATTTGCCTTCTGTAACATCAACTATACCTTGGTGATTATAAAATCCACCAGCACCTGTTGGCAAAGGCAAAGATGTATCGTCAACCAAGATACGTTTTATACCTTGTATTTCACCTTCGCATATGGCATATACAGCATATAGATATTGATTCTTTGTGGAGGCAGTTTCTGCGTATGTAATAATACCACCAACACGCCTAAAACCATAAACAATAGGTAAAGCAACATTGGTTCCTGACTTTGTAACCGTTACGCCTGATGCTATCTGGTCAGCATTGGCAGATCCTAGGTTTGGTGTATCAAATGTTCCAAACGGATTAAGGATAAAACCAACAACATCACCTATGAAGCCAATAACACCCTTGACAACCTTTACAATGCCTTTGATTAGTTTTTTAATTGGCTTTAGGATAGCCTTGATTGGATTTCCACCACCCATTAACCTAACTCCTGAACAAAGATATTACCGCAATGAACACCGCCTTTGTGTTCAAAGTATGTAGATGCTCTTTCAACATAATCATCTCTGCCTTTAAATTTATTATCAAACAATGCTACTGAAAACTCTATCCAATTGGCACCATTTTCATATGCCCATGAACAAGTTGCTTCATGTAAACTGTCTGCTAGGAACTTATTCCTTACTGAATTATGAACATAGAAGAAATACACGTCTGCGTAAAGTGTAGGATTCCATAATTTAGTTAATAAACCTACAAATGAATATCCTACTATTTGCCCACCCTTTTCTACTACAAAACATTTATTGTTGTCCTGTATAAGTGCGTTTCTTACAACGTCTTTGAAAAAAATATCATCCACAGGCAAATGATCTACTTCTGCTTCTGCGGCGTGTTCTCTTACAAGCCTTAGTATTGCGTTCATGTCCTTTGGTTCAAACTCTCTGATCATGCTACTTTACCCCATGGTATGTCTTTTAAACTTTCATGGCTAAACTCCATGCTAAAATCCTGTGGATGTTCTCTTTGAAAGTTGTCTTTGTTTGTTCTTCTACAAGTAACCTTTTCGAAGTTTGAAAATTGACTGTCTACCTGTATTGTTAGTGATGCTGTATCGTCAGCATCTGTAATTCTATATCCTGCTATACTGCCTTGAAAAATTAATATTGGATTGTCTGATATAGCGGCTTCTGTTGACTGGTCAAAAAATATTCTATAAATTTTTACGTCTTTGTTTATTATGCTTGAATTGGCAAACGTGGATACTGCGCCACTTGCCAAGGCACTTAATTCTAGTTGTATGCTTGAAATAGATAGTTCTGAATTTTCATCAATCTCTGCTATGCCCAAAAATTGACCTTGTGCTGTGTAAGTATTTGAACTGCCTTCTATACCATTAGTGATATCAAAAGGAGCATCAGTTACTCTTGTTCCATTTATGTTCAACAACAAATAACTTACTATGGCATCTCTTGCTAATGCTGTATTGGTTGCTGTGCCTAAACCTCTTGTCATTAAATAACCTCTGTAACATCTAACTCATAATCTATTAAACCATCAACTCTATAACCCATGTCTTGAATATCATTGTTTAATATCATTCTAAAAGGAACATTGTCAGTGGTTATATAACCCAAGGCACTATCAGCACTGATGGCAGTAATTAATGCTGGCTCAATGTTAATTGTTGCCGCACCTCCACCATCTGTTGTTACGCCTGCGTCATCAGTAACCATGTAAACTTTTGTATGATTAGGAAAACGTATAACGTCTCCTGGATTTAGAATCTTTGTAGAGTTTTTAGATGAAGTAATTGATACTTGTGTAACACCTGCCGCCTTACTGCTTGATACAACAGCATTTACATCTGTTATACCTAAACTGTTTTGACTAATTGTAGGCATTATAACATCAAACTCATTTAGTCCACCTTGGCATCTACTAATGAATGCTTGGACTGGTAAAAACTCTGATAAACTCATTGAAGGATATCTTAATACGCTAGAAAATATTGTTGTTGAATTTGTTGCTCTTGATATTCTACCACTGGCTGTTGCTGTTTTTCTTGTTTGCGAATTCATCTTAAAATTAATCGCTTGAAAGCCAGGGGATGTTGGAAAAAATCCTATGTATGCCATTATGCTACTCCCATCTTACCACGGCGTTCCATTGCTTGGTTAATGATGCCTACTATTGTTCCACGTCTTTCAACTAAAAGCGAATCAAAGTCTGAGGCATCAACCGTGTTAATGTTAAAGTTTACGTTTACAGGACTTGCGTCACCTTTTAGGTTTGTTATTGCTGTTGCTACTTCATTCGGAATAACAGTAGAAGGTTGTCTTGGCACAATAAGTTCTGGACCTGCTTCACCAACCAGTGCTGTTTGTCCTGTTCTCATGTCACCACCTCTTTGATAAGGTTGTGCTCTAATAGTTGCTACCTGTGCCAGTCCACTTGCTACCACAGCCGCCGCCGCAATAAAGTTAAATGGCGGTGGATAACTTGCTAATGCCTTGGTAGCACCTAAGTAAGTATTTCTTACTGCTTCTGCTATTGCTATTGCTTTTGATATAGCCGCAAATCTTTTATTAACCTGTGCTAAACTTGTAAACAGGGTTTTACTTTGTGCGATAGCAAATGTAGTTTTTTCTCTTTGGCTTTTGTTTTCAAAGTCATAATAACTTTCTGCTTCTTCTTGTGTTCTGCCAAGTTCCTTTAAATTGTTAATGCGTTCTGTTTTTGCTATTTCTTTTGCTTCTTCTGCCTGACGTTTTAGTGCGGCAGTTCTATCTGATTCAAATTTCTTTTCAATGTTTCTTATTGCTGTTGCTCTATCTATACCTGCTTCTTTTAAAATGTCTTCAGTAAGTAGGTTTATTTCTCTGATGCGTTCTGCTTTTTCTATTTCTAATTTTGTAACTTCATCAGCAACACTCATTGCCTTGTTGATTTTGTCAACACGTATCTGTTCTTGAAGCATCATTTCTTGTTCATTGATAACCGCTAGTTTTTTCTGTCTATCTTTTTCAATAATTATTAATTGTTCTGCCGCACTCTTACCACTCATCTGTATTTCATGTTTTGTTGCGTTATTAATTAATACTTCACGTTTTTTATATTCTAAATTTATTTTTTCACGCTCGTTTAACAACGATTCTTCAATTTTGTTTATTTTGAAACCTGCTTCAGTGTAAGCACCTGCATCTGGAGTAATGTTTATTGTTAGTGGTTTCTTTTTATTTAGAGCGTCTTCAATTTCCTTTTGTCTTTCACTTAATTGTTTTTCAAAGTCTGCTTGAACGTCTGGATCAACAAATTGTAATCTGTCTTTTTTGAAACCTTCGTTGAAAGCCTTGAACATATTTGTTCCAAAATTTTCATAAGTTTCCTTAAGTGAAATATCATCAAATGGATTCAAGCCAGCAACAATCATCTTACCTACTTCAAATGCGGCTCTACCAACGCCTTCAAAAAAGTTTAAGAATGAGTTCATTGCTGATTGTATGGCATATAAAAGTTTGTTACCTAATGTGCCTTCTAATTCTAGTATTGGACCTAGTAGTTTATATACGGCAATTGACGCTGATGCCGCCGCTGTTGCCAATGTTACTAATGGGTTTGCTCTCATTACCACGTTAAGGGCAACCACCGCACCTTTTAGTCTTCCTACACTCCCTGCTACCGCTACTATTTTGCCTATTGCCATAGCACTAACAAATGTCGTTGCCGCAACAGCCGCCGTGTCTAAATTATTAGCAATAACAATTATTGATTTTGAAATAGCGGAAAATACAGGACTTGCGTTATTGGCCAAAGCCAATACGTTGTTGTTTAAAACTGTAAATGCCTGTCCTAGTGTTGGTGAAGTTTTAGCAAACTGTTCATCAACATCCTTGGCACTTTTTAACAACGCATTAATCAAAACGTCAGCAGTCAACTTACCATCTGCCGCCAATGCTCTAATTTGACCTCTTGCTTTACCTGTTTCCTTTGCTAGGATATCAAGTATCTGCGGAGCCGCTTCAACAACAGAGTTAAATTCATCACCTCTAAACGCACCACTACCTAGTGCCTGGGCAAACTGCCTAATGGCACCTGCCGCTGTGCCTGATTCAGCACCAGCAATGGATAAAAGTTTAGTAAATGTTTCTGTGGTCTGTGCGACTGCTTCTTGACTTAAACCAAGATCCTTTGTAGCCAACGCAATCTTTTGATAAAGATCACTAACTGAATCTAAGTCCTGTCTTGCCCTGTTGGCAATACCTTGAACATTCTTCAATGCGGCGTTTAGATTCTTTTGACCTGCTTCTGTTAATTTAAGTCTGTTGGTAACGGTTTGGATTGTGTTAGCATACCTACCTAGTTGTTGAACACCAAAGGCTCCTGCCGCCAATACGGCTATCTTTCCAAGAGAGCCCTCTATGCCTCTCATGACACCTTTGGTTTTATCTCTTGCGACGATGTCTATTGTTTGCGTTGCCATCTAATGTCTTCCTTTGTTGTTCATTTTCCCACTGGTAGTAAGCCAACCATGTGCGTATTTCCAGGACACTGAGCGCCATCACCTCTGTTAAACTTTTTCCTAGCCTGTCACCTATTTTACATAGAACTAGGAGTTCAGTGTCCTCTACGAGTTTTTTCCAATATCCTCCAATGTATCAATTGGCGTGTTCATATCAGCACAAACCCGTATAATAACATTAGGGTCAACTTCTGTCATTAAAGTAATCTTATCCGCTTTAGAGAAAATTGCGTTTCCCTCCGGATCCATTGCTTTAGCAATTAAAGTTTCTACCAATGCTTCAACAGTTTTTCCTTCGCTTTGTAACTTAATAATATTTTGTTCCGTAGCAAAAGAGTAGGCAGATTTAACGTAGATATCTGATTTCCATTCAGGAACAGTAATCTTACGAAGACCTCCTGCCAGTTTGTCTTTGAAATGCCCTGTGGCATTTTTTAATACACTCATTGTTATTCCTCCTTTTACCTTATTCTATCTAAGGCGTGTTTTATAAGTGTCTCCCTAATAGCAGGCTTTGTTATACCATTAGGTGCTTGTTTAGAATGACCGTCTTCCAAAGCCACTATATAAGGAACTCTGTTTACGATAGAGGTCTGACGTATTGATCTTTCTTTACGCCAGCCCCGTCTCGCTCGTCCCTTATCTATTGGTGTGTTGCTTTTAGAAGCCACCAATAGTGTATCAGTCATCCTATCTATGAAAGCATCTTTTTCTCTTTCAAGTTGCCTCACAGTTCTTCTTGGTCTCTTAACCGTGACCTTTAACATTACAATCCTATGATAGTGCCGTAATAGTTAAAGCGCCTGAACCTTGGAAGTTCACAGTTGCCGTTACTAGGTCATCAAATGATGCTGTTCTAGACACTGATGTTACAAGAACTGATCCAGAAAATTTCTGAGATCCAGCAGTTGAAGACGTGTAGAATTCTACAGTCATTGCTGTGTCTTGTGACGGATCAAATGCGTTAGTAGATCCAGTGTGAGTGGAATCATAGATAACTTCCATTGATCCTGTGAACTGATGTAGTCCGTTTTTATATGTTCTTGCCGCGTCGCCCATGGTAGTATCTTCAATCACATCTTTTGTGTGTTCTACTGTCCAGGAACGAACTTCAGCAACGGTATTTGTATTAGCACCAGCGGAATCCACTGACGTTACTTCAACTCTACCGTTTTCTCCAGTAAATGTAGCCATAGTTTAGTTCTCCTTTTTGGCAGTTTTGAAATCATCTTCAGAAAAAGTCCAATTGTCTTCATCACACTCCATATAGGAATGATCTTCGTCATCGCAGTTGATACATGGTGCTGAATTTAATTCTTCTTCAGTCCATGTTTTGTCACCTACTGTGATATCGCCTGACTTTTTTTCTTCATCATTAGATGTTTTTGAAGTCACTTGGGCATCAGCAAGAATTTTGTCTTTCTTACCTTTGCGTTTCTGTGACTTTTTTTCTGGCTTAGGTTGATCAGCCAATTGCCAACCTTCACCCAGAAATCTTTGTATACGGTCCTCTTCAATATACTGAAGTTCACCGTTATTATCAATCATTTTGGTATATTGTGTTACAGCCATTATGTTGCTCCTTTAGTAAAAGAATATTGAACTTCAGCAATTAATAAAAATTCGCCCAACGGTGGTGTTCTATCAACTACTTCAATAGTGCTAACACGAGTCGTTGCCGCCTGTGCCGCATTTAAGTCTCTATCTCTATTGGCGTTAAGTGCTTCTTCTATTCTTTCAATTAAATCATTTCGTTTTTCGTCTACTGACTGAACGAAACCTGCTCTACCGTCTGAACGGACGAATCCTCTTATATTAATGTCAATTACACCACGTCTTGCTCCGCCCATGGCATGGTCTTCTCTTTGTTCGTTGCCTGCGGTAACAAGTAATGCTGGAAATTGTGTCATTGCTAATTTATCAACGTCAAATGGTTCTCTAGTCACAAAGACTGGACGCGGATCAGCCATGTCCGTCAAAATTTCAACTATATTTTTTACTGCTGATTCTCTATTTGACATATACCATTACCTTTTAAGGCGTAGGTAATGCGTAGGTTCTTTTTCGTGGTCAGTAACTGTTCCAGAACTATCTGCGTCATATTCTACACCGTCTCTTAAAACAAGGTCTAATTCTCTTTCATACTCTTGTCTATAAAATTCCATTTTTCTTTCAAACAAATCTTGGTCTGGTTCAAACTTTGCCAGTTTGGGGTAGATATGATAACCTAATGCGTTGTATACACAGGCCCTTGTAAGTTGGGTTGCTGTATATAAATCATCATCCGGTTCAATTGCGTTTGTTGCCAGGCGAGTGATGTCGTATCTGCCAACTTGATATGTAGGCCACCAACGAATGCGGAGGTCTCTGAAAACGTCTTGTTGTGCTTTTGTTATTTCTGCGTCAAAATCAGGTATACCAAACTGTAATATGTCTGGCTCATATTCCTGTATGTTTGAAACAGTTGCTAATGTAATTGCCATAATAGGATACTGTCCTTTATAATGCTTAGGGTCCTTCCCCAACCAAAGTTTTGTTTACAAAGTATTTAGCGATATTAGGGAAATAGGTGTGCTTTTCAAGAGAATAGGGCGAATTGCTCCGCCCTATCCAATGTTATGCTATATTATTAAGGAATAACACAGTTATTTATTATAACTGAGCGTCCCCAATTATTTTCACGCCGTAGCCGTCAAAGATCTCAGATACACCGTAAGCCATAGATCCAACAATTTCTGTTGCTCTTAGACTTGCGTCTCTTTGCTCTTCAACTCTCATTGCTCTCTTGACCATGTAGCCAAGTGCGTCTTGAGACATTGCCGCTCCAGTGAAAGCACCTGCTGAGTCACCGCCAGTTATGACAGTTGATTCAAAGATGTCCATACCAGCGATTCTACCTACGAAACCTTCTCTTAAAGCCTCGTTAGCAAGATCGTGATTGTTCATTGGAGTGTTTCCATTACCAGCAAGTAATTTTTTAATTTGAAATGCTTGGAATGGGTGTAACACACAAACGTATGGACCAGGAGCCTGGTTGTTTCTTAAAGTTGCCGCCGCTTTGAACAAGTCGTCAATAGTTAATTCGTCGTTCGCAGATCCTACTGAACCTGAGAAGCCATCAAATAAAGCCGCTAATTCTGTGTCAACTTTTTTAGCCATTGCGTCACCAATTTGACGTCCAATAGCCGCCGCTACGTCTTCACTTGCTGACTCTTTAGCCAAGTCAGTTAATGATACTAGAACACCACGTTCAGCCGCTGTAATAGTTTTTGAAGTAGTGTTAAAAGATGTAGCACTTGAAATATCAGTTCCGTCAGTTAAGTCTGCGGCACTGATTGCTGGATAGATTGGCACCTGTGCTGTTAGGCCTGGTGTGCCAGTCATGTCGTAGTTTCTGATAAGAGGTCTAATTACAGTCTGTTCAGATAGTGTAAAAAGAGCCGCTTGAACTACATTTGCGTATAACTCTGAAGTCATACTTGCTGTTGTATTAGCCATGTTAGTTCTCCTTATGTGTTTTCAACAGTTTAAACACGGATCCCTTTTGATGCCATTATTTGTTTATAACGAGCACGATGTTCAGGATTTTCCATGTTAAGTTTTGATACATCGTTGTCTACCAAAGCATCTTGCTTACCTATACCTTGTCCTGTTCCAGTTCCGCTTGGTCCTGCTTGAACAAAGTGTGGGTTTGCTGTGAGAAACTCATTTACCAGTTGCGATACTCCAATTGGTTCACCCTTATCGTTGTATCTTACCTGTCCGTTATTATCTACAACATCAACGCCACCTGCTTCATTAAGTTTCAAATTGCTTTTAATCAACTGTGTAACTTGTTGAGGATTAACTGCCTTTTGAGCAGTAGCCTCTGATAAAACAGATCCGTCTACCTTGATAGAAGTAAGTTCACTTTCATATTGTTGGATCTTGCCGTTAAACTTATCAGCCTGTTCCTTCAATACTTTTTCAAACTCTCCACGCTTCTCCAACTCTTTCTGGCGTTGCGTGTCTTTTTCTTCCACCAACTGATGGTATAGATCTAAATCTACGTTTGAATACTTTTTCTCAAACTTAGATCTTTCTCTTGCCACTCTTTCTGACACAATACGATTTACATCATCTTGTGACAAAGTGTCTTGTTTCTCAGATACTTGTGTATCAGCCTGTTTTTCACCTTCTGGTTGAGCAACAGTTTGCACAGTCTCTTTTACCGCTGTATTTTCTGCGTCCATAATTTACCTCTTTCTAATTTGGTTGAGTTCTACCACCTGCCCTCTAATAGCAGTATGTAATGTTATTTATACTAAATCAGCATAAAACCGTCAATTAACGGCGTTTGCTACGAGACATAGAACTTTTTTTCTTTTTCTTCTTGCCGCCTCTTGATTTTTTACCACCTCTTGCCATGATTGGTTCTCCTATAGTTTTTAGTTTAAAACGTCTTGGTCCAGGTCTATTACCTAATGTAATTGCTCCTAGACTTGCCGCTGTTGTTACTGTCATTAGTATACCAACTCCTTTTTCCTTTCTAGTATTTCTTTACGCCTTGTTTTACACAATTGATAAAGTTCTAGTAGGTTAAGCCTTGCCCTCACGCCTGCCGCTTTTGAATTCTTTGTTTCAAACTTTGTGATGTTGATGTTGTAATCGCTCAACACCTGTCTTAATTTTTTTTCTGTTGGAATCTCGTTTACAAAATCCCTATCAGGAACAAACTGGCCCATTACTCACCTCTTGTAAAAAGTTCTGCTAGTTCTGGATGTAGTTGTTTTATTTCTTCGTCAGTGTATCCGCCTGTAACCATTTCCCTTAAATGTGTAACCATATCATTTAAGTTTGTTACTGGTGGATGTTCCATCATGTTCTTTTGAACAGGTGTTTGATTGTTTGGTAAATCTTCGTAGAAACCTTCTGTAATAGTTTCATAGATTTTTTTATCAAGTTCTTCATTTATCCTTAGGTCTCCTATGTTGGCTTCTTTTGCCATTTTTAACATGGCTACGTCATTTGCCTTGTCTTGTATTGAGAATGATCTTGGATAAAATATTTCGCCGTCAAAACTTGTTCCTTGATACATCGCCCAACAACGCCATATCTTTTCTTCAGCGTGTTCTAGGTTCATGGCAAAGTCTGCCAATTTGCTGTTTAACATTTGAAACTCTGTTTGTAGTCCTATGCCTGAAAGTCTTCGACTTTCAATGCTTCTAATACCACCCAGTGATGCCATTCTGTCAATGCCATCAATCTTTTGTCTAATAGCATTTAACACTGAATCAATTGAAGCACCATTCGGTTGTAATAGATATGGTTTTAAATTAGGCTCTAGGTTTTGTGGCATTTGTATGATAGCACCTGCTCCAGCACTTGCTTCTGTGTCTGCTGTTTTTACAAGTGATGGATGATTAGTTAGTCTAATAATTTGTTCAACTTCACTGCCCATTTCATACAGTTCTCTTTGTATGTCTGCTATATCGCCTATTGCTGAAACACCTACACCTCTTATTGGACTTCTTTGTGCGTATACAGGAACAGCAGGTATTCTTCCTAACATATTAGGAGTAGTGCTTACCAAGCCGCCTGTTTTGGCCTGTCCATCTACAAGGTATACGTTTACTTCTTCTGGTGTATATTCTCTAATGTATTGTTTGTTCTCAACTATTTCTTCTTTTACTTTTAGATATGATAGTGTATAAAGACCATTTGCTTGTCTTGAATATTCCCAATCTAAAACATTGTCCGGTGTAAACATAGAAACATAAGGACGTATATCCTGTTCTAGTTCTTCTGCTCGTGTGCCAACCTGTATGCTTGGCTTGTCAATGATTACCCAAACATTACCATATACCATGCTTAAGGCACTCATCTCTCTAATGAAACTATCAAAACTTCTTCCGTCTAGGTCAGCATCTTTCATAAATGCGTTTATGCCTGGCGCATTTTCCAAGTTGCCCAAATCTCTTTTTACGTCTTTTCTAAACAAGAATGAGTTGTATATTCCAACAATGCTTTTTACATGATTGTCTAGGCCTATTTGTCTTAATCTTTTTTCGTAATCATCTCTTGATTCGTAATGATATGGTTCTAAGTATCTGCCTAAGAAATACTCATAACCACCTGTGTATGAATCACCTAAGAACTGCCAGCGGTTGAGATAATGTTTAAAGGCATCATGCGCCTCAACAATATAATCAACGGCATAACGCTTATCACCCTTAATGACTCTGTCTCTAATAGATGGCATTATCTCCAACTCCTTGTTT
This sequence comes from Porticoccaceae bacterium, assembly GCA_002689135.1. Taxonomy (GTDB): domain Bacteria; phylum Pseudomonadota; class Gammaproteobacteria; order Pseudomonadales; family Porticoccaceae; genus TMED48. Next base: position 11,927 of record NZEU01000001.1, on the reverse strand, counting down.
TGTTATTTGAACCTGAAAATGTCCATCTCTGCGGTGTTGATGTTTCATAGTCAGTGCGGATTGGATATAGGTAGTCTACGAGATAACCTACTGCGTCCCCCATATGATCCAAATCTCCATCCTTGTCAATAACGGATGTTCCCGGTTTATATACTATACGTTCTAATGAACTTATAATTTGTTTACACTTAGGATCAACAAATAAACTTGGTGTTCCTTTTGTGTTTAGTAATTTTGCGTTCACGGCGTTTACTCTGTCTCTAACAGGAGTATGGTTATTTCTATATAGAACGCGAAAACCTGCGTTTTGTAATATTGATATATCTGTTCTTCCACCTGCTGATGTTTTTCTTTGTCTGCCAGCAGGATCAGGATACATTATAATTCTTGATTTAGGATAGCGTCTTTTTATTTCATCTGCTACTTCATCAGTGTTGGAACCATTCATTACTATTTCATCTATGAAATGTATTTCATTGCCTTCTATAACACTAATTGAACAAGACATAGGATCAATGTTAAAGTCAATGCCACAATGTAATTCATGTAATGAATATTCATTTGCTTTTTTAACAGTATAGTCTCTATTAAAGTTGTAGTATACCACGCCTGAGTATGTGTTAAATGTTGCGAGATATTCTTGTTCAAATGTTTTTAAATCCATATCTCTCTTTGCCTGTTCTATTTCATCTTCAGGAACTTGTCCACCTTCTATTGTTGTAAATGTGTGTGCCGCCCAATCATTTGTGTCTTGTGCCATTGTATACATTTCGTGACTGAAACTGCCAACGCCTCTTGGAGTTCCAATGAACAATGCTCTACCACCTTTGTCAGATAGTGTAGGTCTTAAAACTTCTGTCCATGTTCTTTTGTCTATGTCTTGAAACTCGTCCATTACAATAAAGTCTAATCCAACACCTCTTAAACTGTCTGGATTATCAGCACCTTTTAAATATATTGTGCTACCATTTTTTAATCTTAATTTTAATTCTGCTTCATTGCTTTGATCAATCCAACGTAGTTCTTTTAGTTTGCTCTTTAATTGGTCCCAAACAATGTTCTTTGCCATTCTATAACTTGGAGCAACATATTGAACTTGGCTGTGTGGTATAGATGCGGCTCTTGCCAACTCACGCATACTAACGTGGGTTTTGCCAAAACGTCTACCGCATACTGAAACAACGAAGCGGTTGTCTTTGGCGCTATCACATATTTGTTTTTGTGCTTGGCTCAATGGCATATCAATCTTCCCATGGTAGCGGTGTAGTGTTCTGCGTATCTTCTGGTGCGTCTTTCATACCTAAATATTGTTTACTTAGGAATATTTGTATACGGGTATCACCATTCATAGCCTTTTCCCACATCGCCCTTCTTAGGCTTTGCTTACCTGTTTCCTTGCCTTTTTCTAAAAGGCTTTTAAATCTTTTTCTTAATGTTGTTACAGTTGTTCCAACTACTTCTGCTATCTCTTGGTCAGAACACTGGATACAGGCCAATCTATAAACGAGATCTCTATCTATAGTTTTGTATCTTTTGTTTGTTTGTTTTTGTTCACTCATTACGCCTGTCTCTCTACGACTTTGATTCTAAAATTACGACTGTCTTTAAGTCCTTGGTTTGTAGTAATTTTGTATTCTACATTATAAATGTTGCCTGCTGTGCCGCCTGAGATTCTTGCTGTTACAATATAAGATGTGTTTGTTGATGAGTCTATTGTTAATGCCGCTGAGTCGCCTGAAATTGTTTGTGCTGTGACTGTGATTGCTGAAATGGTATTGCTACTTGGCATCCAGTTGGTCCAGTCTAATGAATAATCCAATACTGCGAATGGATCTTTTTCAATGAATACTCCAACCCTGTCTTGTTGAAATCCTGTTATAGTATGTGCCATTAACTTTCTCTCCTATCTAGCGGATTTCCAATAACTTCTGTAAGTTTATGGGGTTGGACAACCAGTTGTCTTGTTTCGCTATCAATAGCATAGTTTCTAGTTTCTTCTTGTATACTATTTACACGATTTTCTTGATTTACACTAAATTTGCGAGATTCTGGCTGTATTACGAGTGTTCTTGACTCAGAATCTATATGGTAAACCCTAAATGGATCTATTATGTAAATTGATAAGGCGCCTAATACCGTGTTGAATGCCGTAAAGGTTTCATCCATGCCACGTATCATACCGCCTGTTGCTGACAAGTTGGCTGTTACGTTTGCCGCAATTGGTGTTGATGTTCTAGTTCCAGAGCCTGCTGAAACCAATTGGTTTGTTGCTGTAAGTGTTGCCTTGCCTTCTACTGTTGTTCTAGCAACAATGCTGGCTGTAGATGTTAGTGTAGCATCTCCTCTTACCAATACTATCGCTGTGGCTGATAGTGCCACTTGGCTTGCCTTTAATACTATACCACCAACAGTTCTTTCACCAACTACTAATAAAGCAGGTTGAACTGTTATCGAACTAGAAGTGTTTCTTATTCTATTAACACTTGAAGCCAACGCACCAGCAGAAGCCTTAAGAACTATGCCCTGTCTAGTCCTTACGCCCTCTACTACTACTGATGCTTGACTTAAGATACTAGACACACCTTGTCTAGTTCTTACTCCGTTCGCGACTACGGAGAAGTTTGAAGAAGCAGAACTTGTGCTTCTAATTGTGTTAGCAGTTGTAATTGATGCTGTAAATGTTGCCTGGACGTCTCTAGCGACACCTGTTTTACGTCTTACTCCATCTACAACAAAACCTTTCCAACGTTCTTGCGTAGGATTTTGCCATGTATTCATGTTTTGCCATGAAGTGCCTCCTACGTTTGCTAATAGTGATGCTGAAGTGTTTCTTGTTCTTTTGGCAACAACATTCATTGTTGCTGTTGCTGTAATTGTTGTTGTTGCTTTTCTTACACGAACAGCATTTGATGTAACAACAATTTGTGAAGATGCTGTTGTGCTACCTTCACGTATTCTTACGCCGTTTGTTGTTTGTGTTGCTGTTGATGTTAATGATATAGGCCTCGTTATATCAGTGGCACTTCCTGCGTCCACTGACATCGTGGCTGTAGATGTTATATTTGCCTCTCCAAGTTTTATGCCTGATACATATCCAGACGCAACGTAGCCGTCTGAATCTGTGCCTACATAACCTGTGGCAATATAATCATCAGCAATATAACTAGGATCATTAACATACTGTGTCACTTGGGATGCTCCCTACTCAGTGACTTATGCCAAAGATATAGTCAAATTGCCTGCTGTGATTTGAAAGGTATCGTCTGTAAGTATTTCTCTGGCTGTAGACAATGCTCCATAATATAAAACATTACCCGCACCTGCTGAATCACTTGTTGAATTAGTGTCCATTACAGCAACGTGAGTAACCGTTCCATACCCTGCTGTTGCTGTTGGGAATGTTACGTTTCCTGAGTTGCTTACTGATCCATTTGAAATTGCGCCAAATGTTACACTTTGCCTTACGTAGGCTGTTCCTGATCCTGATACTTCGTTAGTTAATATACCTGCTTCTAGGTTTTCTGCTGTTCCACCTGTTGAATCCGCACTTGTGAAAAGTGCTACGAATACTGTAGAAGGAGCAGATGTTGATGTAGAATTTGCTTTTAACCAAAAGTCTAAAGTTCTATCTTCAACGTAGTTTGATGCCGCTGACATAATTTGTTCTCCTTATAAGGTTTTTTTGTCTGTTATAACAGTAGTATTTATGGTAAATCGCATATAAGATATAGTAACACTAAAATTTGACTATCTCTATCCAAGACTGTGGAAGCCTTGTTACCCAACCGTATCTTGCTGGTAAAACTGTTCCGCCCTTAAAGAATTGTGCTTTAGTATTGCCCCCAACATCAACTACATCGCCTGACAAAGTAGTTGCCTGGCTTAGAAGGAAACCTAAGAAATCCTTATTAGTATCTCCGCCTCCAGTATTACCATTATTTACGTTTGAACCAGGTTGTGTGTTTACTCCTGTCCATATCATAATTTGTTTTGTGCCTGTTAGTGTAAATCTTTGCCCTTGCGATCCTGTTGTTACTTGGTCCAAATCTGTAAAGGTGTTTGTAACATAACCTTGCTCTCCAAATAAAAAATTAGGGTCAGTTATGAATGTGTCATCTGTTTTGTTGTAGATCCACATATCAACACTTCTAACGGATGAGTTCATTATGAAAGGTTCAGCATTTCCTTCTAACTGAGTGCCACTGCTTAAAACTTCTGCTCTTGCGTGGTGGACGGCATCACTGTATTCAGCATCATATCTTGAAATCATTTTAAGGAAATAATTGCCTGCTGGTAGTGTTATGTAACTTTCATAACCTTCACCAAACATAACATTTTTACTTGATCCGCTAACAATACTATCATTGGTGCCACCTGCGTTTAGTTGTGCGTTCGTTCCTCCTGAATTGGTAGCAATACCACTTGTAATTGTAATGTTTACGTTGGTTCCAGTTATTGAATAACCTGTTGGTTTGTTTAGTGTAGGCGTTGCTGTTGTTACACTTGCTCCGCTTATGCTGTTAAAAACTGTGCCTTCTGAAGCAACAAGATCAAGGTCTCCAGCCGCGGCTGGATCACGTTTGTAATAAGCACCACCTAATAGTGCCATCCTATCAAAGTTGTGTTTATTGCCAGAACTATCACCTGCTCTGAAACCAGAAGTAATACCACTCCAGTTGTTTACCACCCAGCCAGTAAAAGGAACCAACAAGGTGTTTGAACCACCCAATTGATCTGCGGACAAAGGAACAAATCTTCCTCCACCGCCACTGTCCTGTTGGTATTGTAATATGTCACCATCTGCTATTTGGCCTGAACTGTCTCCACCTAGGTCAAACGTATCAATGATGTCATTGACATTGTCTATGTTTTTCTTAAGGTCTGCCCTGCTGTTGCCAATTAAATCTGTATCTTCATCAACATATTGCGTAGACGCTTTGTTGTTCTTAGGCCATGTTGCCATTATTATTCCTCCTTCAATCTAAAGAAATGTTGAGTGTAACCTGCGTCCTTGACAGCATCATGTAATGTTTGTCCATCTGCTTGTTCAACCTCTGCTTCTGTCCAATCATCATCTGGTAAAACTTTAATTTCTACTTTTACTGTTGCCATTGTATCTCCTATGTGTTAGCGTCAATTATATCTCTGCCACCGTTTGTTCCGTCCATTGTAACAATGAATAGTGTATCAGCATCATTTGTAAAATTCGATGTAGGCACGGTGTAACTAGAGCCTGTGTATCTTGCTGAACTGCTTACTCTAATTGGTCCAAAAAATCCTGTTGAATTAGTAGTTGATCCTTGGACCTTGCCCATTGTGAATACATTTTGACGATAACCTTCTACGCCAGTTGCTGGCGAAGGTGATTGAAATGTGTTGTTTTGATAGTTGCCAGCACCTAGGTCTAATCCTGCTGAAAGACTGATTGGTGTGTCTGAGTTGCCTCTTGCTCCATTCATAAACAGTTCTAAATTATCACCTGTTCTACATAAAGCCACGTGGTTCCATTGGTTTACGTTAGCAGTTCCAAAACCATTGCCTGACACTACGCCCCAACTTGTGTTGTTGGCGTTGTTCATGTATAATGCTAAAGTTCCGCTTTGTAAAAACCATAATTGTGCTGTTTGACTATCATTCATTGCTCCAAATATAGGTTGGTTACCACTTAATGTAGTTGGATAAAAGAAAAACTCCTGTGTAAACGCACCAGTGCCTGGATTTTGATATCCAAATGCCGCGAAACTTTCATTTGTGCTACCAGTAAGTTGTAATGACGTTGTTCCAAACTTGCTTTGTGTATTGCTTAAAGCGTCAAGGTTGGATATGGTGCTATGGAATGATCCAATGTAACAACCAACACTTCTTCTGTCTTCAAATTTTTCATCTTGGAAGTTATTTGCTTGTTCACTTACATTACAGTCAACTAAAAATTTAGTATTACTGTCATTTGTAAATCCTGTTGTAGGAACTGTTATTGAACTGTTACTTGCTCCATATCTATCTGTGTCTGAAACTCTTATCATATCCATGTAACCATTTGTGCCTTGGTTGAAAGGAAGTGATACTGTTCCGGATCCATTTACAAATCCACCTAATCCAAATGCTTCTCTACTGCCTGATAGTCCTATAGGATTTGTAGATGATGCCACAGTTTGTTCTCTTGTGCCATTTACAAATAAACTTTGGTTACCACTTGCGTCTCTACACAATGCTACATGGTGCCATGTGTCTTCTGCTAATGTTCCTGTTGCCGCCGCTACCTGGAGGTCTGGTGTGTAAATCTGTAGTTTGTCATCAAAGTTTCTCCATAATATAAAGAAGTCTGTTGCCGCAATACCACTTGTGTCTAGTCTGTTTGAAATTAATGTAGCACTTGCTCCACTGCCAACTGTTTGTTCATACAAAAAGAAAAATTCAAATGTAAATTGTCCAGTGAATACAAAATCTCCAGCATTCTCTGGTTGAACATGAATAGCATCACCTGTGCCATCAAACTTTGCCACTGATGTGCTTAATGTTGTTGGAGCGGCAAGAACTGTTGAGCCGCTTTGTCTTAACAGTCTAGGCCATCCAATGGTGTTACCACGTGCTGTGACTGTATGGCTTCTTAATGAAGGCCCTGCTGGTGCTTCTGCTAATTTACCAAATACGCTTCTTCCAAATCCTATTGGCATCTATATCTCCTAACTATAATTTACTACAAGGTTAGCATAATATCTTGTGCCATCATAAAACACAGTCATTATATCAAATGTGTCTGTAGTTGATAAAGTTTTTGTGCCACCCGCAAACTTCATAGTTGAAGTTAATGTTCTTCCTGTTCCGTCAGTATCTATAACCAATGTTAAACTTTGTCCTGCTATAGGATTACTAAAAGCATTGAAAGTTAAATTGTTGTTTAACGTAATTGTTTGAACATTGCCATTAGCAACATCAGGTGTAATTGTTCCGCCTGTTGTTCCTAGGTCATGTATGTCTTCATCATAACGTAAATTCGTTGTTTGGACTTGTCCTGTTCCGTTTGGTGTTAAAACAATATTGCCATTTGATACAGAAACAATTTGCTGTCCATTAACATCTAGGTTGCCACCTAACTGTGGTGAACTGTCATTTTGTATATCTGTTATGGCAGTTGAAGCAATGGTTAATACACCGCCTCCTAATGAATCAGTTGTAACTGCTGTGCTAATTGATCCAGTGCCTGTAATTTTTAATTCTGGCGATGCTGTGCCAATTGATGCTGTTGTGTTGGTAGAGTCTTCAACTATTAGAGTCGCCCTGTCTAAGATATCCTTAAAGTTATTATCAAGTTCTGTAAATGTTAAAGCAGAACCTTTTGTGGTTGCTCTTGAGTCTGACTCCTGTCTTAATGTAATTGTCATTAAACTCTCCTTGGTTTTTGTTCCCTATACTTTATTTATAATAATCATAGTATTTTGTTCTACTTTCAAGGATTTTACGGGCCTTGTGTAGTGTGCTTTTGCGTTGTATAACAACCAAGGGCGAATGTTCAAAGTTATAATCAAAAGGTAATGGTGGTTCTTCAGTGTCCGGACCCATATGTAGTATTTCTATATCACGTTTTTTGTATTTCTTGTTGAATTTTGTTACTATCTTACGCATATCATCATAGTCAACCATAGGGCCACCTATAACTACTGCTTCAAACCCTAATGGATGTAGCATTTCGCAGGCAGTTGTCATTGTGCCTTCATAATTTTCAGTTGTAACCACATGGATTTTGTCAAGATATTTCTTAACAAAAGGACAAATAGGCATATCACCTATCTGTTTCCTTGGCTTTGTTAAAACATTTCTTATATAATGTTCAATTTCTTTCTTTAGATGTATACCACACAACATTTTTTCCATAGTCCTCAGGTGTTTCTCCATATGGGTAAACAATAATAAAGTTTTTACCTGTTTCCCAAACTGTTTTCCAATGTCCTCTCCATTGGTTATGTAAGTTGCTTTGCCTTTTAGGTCTAGGAATAAGTTCATCCTGACTGCTTGTGGTTGTTTCACTCCACAAGGCATTACAACCAAACAACCATATCATATCATATTCATTGGTAGTCGCAAAATAGAAAGCCGCCGTTGCGGCACTATTCATTAATTTTCTAGTAAAACATCCATCAGTTTTAATGTTGTATTTTTGTATTTCTTTTTGTAACTGTGGTGTGGTTAGTATTGGTTTGTTAAATTTTAAATTGTTGTTGTGTATGTAATCCATTGCCTTTCTATCAACAATAGAAATGTAATCATACGGCACGTCTATCTGCGGTATGTTACAGATACAGACATCACCCTTAAATCCTTTGTTAAGGTAAATGTCTCTGCTCGGACCGTTGCCTATTATTGCGAGTTGCTTTTTGGCCATAACCTTAGATCTTTGTATTCATAACTGTGTCCTATAAACAATAAAGGAACATACAACAATGCCCACCAATTGCCTATGTATCCTAAAATGTGTGACAGTAATAATATACTTCCAACCAATGTTGCTGTTGGTAAAATATATCTATCATTTCTTTCTGGCAGTTTCATTCATTTTCTCCATTAGTTCTATTCTTTTTTCCAAGGCACTTATCCTGTCTGTTTGACTGTTTATTGCTTGGATAAATTGTTTTTGATTTTGTAGTAAATTGCTTAGGTGCTGGTCAGCCGCCTTGGCAAAGTTTTTTAATTCTATCAGTTCTTGATAGGGGTCAAATTCAGTGTTTACTCGCATAGGTGATCCTTGTATCTGTTACCCAGGTAGGGTTTGATATTTGCGGCATCTTCATGGTTCCAACCACGTCTACATCTTTGATAGAATGTGCTTCTTGTTATACCATTTTTTAATGCTACTTTTACCAACTTGCCTCTTGGATGTGTTGTGTGGAACTTGGTATTGTTTGCCTGTATATCCTTTGTTACCCAACGACAGTTGCCTGGCTCATAGTGTCCAAATGTGTTTATTCTGTCAATTGATAGATTAGGATCTTCACAAGGACCCATTTCGTCAAAGAAGTTTATGAATCCTTGCTCTCCTGATTCATAGTAGTTCCATTCGTCCACTACTTCAACGTCAACGTAATTTTTTTCGTTTTGTTCACATCTTCTGTTCATCCTATACCATATACGCCATGTTCTAGGATAGGCTTTTCTTAGGCCTGTGTATATTCCTCTGTTCATGATGCGTCCTCGTCCATGTAGTCCCTATAAGGTATACCATGTAGGGTTTCATACATTTGTTTTCTAAAATGTTTTCTTCTTTTTATTATTATACAATTATGCGGTCCCCAGGCCTCCAATGGGTCCTTTCTTACCATACAAAATTGATGGACCTTTCTGCCCATGTGTTCTACATAGCCACTGTCTTCCCACATCTTAAACCATGTAAGTTCATCAAATGCCCATTCTTCTTTTCTAAACTTTGCCTGTGCTTTTGCCATAGCATATTTTCTATTCCAATGCTGTTCTAGTTTATAGATAGCAGGCTTTCCGTTTGGATTCCAAACTTCTCCTTTACGAAATACCATATCTTTTCTCCTTTAAGTGTTGTGCTTGTGGATGAACATCTATCCAATCTAAACTGTTTAATTCACTGCGCCAATATGTGTAGGCACAGATCCTTGTTACCCAAGTATCAATTTGTTTTTCATCATATTGTTTTATTTCACCCTTAACAAAGTCTTCCCAATGAGTTGATACTTCTCTTGCTGGATTGTTTTCGGTTGTTGTTACCACTGGATAACCTATTACCACTGCTTCTGATGTTCCTGCGGTATGGTTACCTATCAATATGTCATATTCTCCTCTACGCATTTCATCTACTATTTGATTTCCGCGTCTTGCTTGTATGCCTACCTTTTGTCTTACGCCATATGTATAACCCATGTTGTCCAATTGTGTTGTTATACCTGATATCCATTGTTCCTGTGTTTGTCCATAAAACTCTCTATGGTTCCTATGAGATGAGGCAACAATGAGTGCGTGTTTTCTACGTATGGGCATGGTAGGACGGCAACCATCCCAAAGTTCTGCTATGTCCTTTATCTTGCCCATGCTTTCTTTGTGTAGTTTACGATTTACTCTTTGCCTGTGTGACTCCAATGCTGGAGAATCCTTAGGCATATTCCAACCACAGTATGTTAGCCTGCTCCATAGTTTGTGTCCTGTTTTGTTTGCTGGCGAAAGATATCTTAACCAAGGCAACATTGAATTGTCCCACCAAAAGAAGTCAAAGCCTTTGGGTTCAGTGCCAGGCTTAAACATACGGTCTGGTTCACAACCTATAAGCAAATAACTTTTTTCCAGATCAAACTTGTCTGTCCAAAACATAGGACGCATATCTTTCCTAAAGTCATCGCCTTTGAACTTAGGGTCAATTGGATAGTAACCCCAACCATTTGCTCTTAGGCTGTGTGGATTCTTAGACATCTTTCTTTACGTCCTCTCCATGATAGTTTACCATAGGCATCTTTGAATAGCCTTTGGATTTTGCTGACCATTTGTAACTTTCAAACAGGGGTTTGTGATAGCGAAAGTTTTCTTGGTATTCGCCCCACATGAATTCTTGGTCACCTCTATAACGATGCTGAATGTTTTTCCAGTCCGCCATATATTTGTCATGTATCCAACTAAAGTCTCCTTCATATGTAACAAAACTTGAATTGATGTATTTTACATTTTTTTCTGGTATGTAGTCAGCAAGTGGATCCAACTGTGCCAATAGATATTGATCTGAAAATTGAAATTCACAACGATCTCTTATGTGTATATCAATGTCCAACAAAACTGTTTTGCCTTCTGTAAAATATTTGTATTGTAGCAGTTTACTCCACCATGAACGATATGCTTCATTCTGCGGAATGTCCCAAACTGTTATGTCTGGATGTAAGGGTTCCGGTTGGTCCGTAAACACGTGGAAACTGTCAAAGTCAATCCATGCCTTACACTCAGCATAGAGTCTTTCAACTTGAAAGGCTGTAAATTTAGTTCCCCATCTTGATACTGTTATTCTCATCGTTTTTGCCTCCTATATAATATTTATACATAAATACTTAAAAGGAGCATGATATGGCATATTACAAACTTGAACCACAGATACCCAGTCATTCAAAATCAAAACCAATTACACACTATATCAACACTGATGAGGAATCATACGGACATGGTTACTATAGAATACAATTGATGTATGACGTTGATGAGGTCCACGCCAAGGAACTTACTGAAGCAGAGTATTTGGCAAGACGTAGGAAAAAAAGTGATTGACAAACTTAACAAAACACACTATAATATACACACTAGGAGAACAAAATGGCAAAATACAAAAAGATAGAAGAACCAGTGTTCATTACCTCAGTAACTGAACGCAAATCAAAACATGGTGGTGACATCTATGAAGTTGACTTCAAAGGCATAGTAAGCCAAAAGGATTTCAAATCATACATAGACCCAGGAAACATGAATTGGCGTCGTTGGGAGCCAATCATAGACATCGCCCAAAGAAAAGGCGTTGTGCTGGGCAACCTCAAGGAAAAGGATGAAGGCCTCATAAACGCGGATTCAGAAGCCAAGGTCCACTATGCTGTGGAACGTGAAGAATTGGCTGACATACTGGCTGAGTTTTGGGACAACCAAAACGGCTTCTCTAAACTGTTCAAATGAGCACGAAGTGTTTCGCCAGAAAAACGGTTAACGAAAATTTGGAGATTGAATGTTCCTGAAATACACGCTCCCCTTATACATCCTCCTCATAGTTTTATTTTTGCTATTGGCAGGATGTGCTAGCCTGGACACACGCGGTATGGCTGTTTATAGTCCCTCTACTGTTACTGTGAATGGAAATCCTTGCCTCATTGTGCCAAACTATGACACGGGTGAGGTTTTGAGTGTGACTTGTGCGGAGAAGGATTAACCCCAGTTTGAACGAGATG
>NZEU01000006.1 GCA_002689135.1 Porticoccaceae bacterium | reverse complement strand
GCTCGGTCCGCATTAAACCAGCTTTAATCTCGAAAGACCCGCCGTCATTGAAAGCGTAATCAATCTTAAACTGACTAACGTCGTCAGAACGGGCCAGTGATCTTTTTGTGTGCTGATGAACGCGATAGTTCTCCTCCAACATATCACTCGCAGCGATTATCGGAAAGGCATAATCACCAGTGACTGAAAATATCGGATTTAGGCCGGTTATTTGGATATCAGCCTTGTTCCTCTCATCCTCACCCCCAGGCTGTCGCTCCGAGGAAGATGAGCTATATGAAACAGAGACAGTTGAATCATCATTTATATTCCAGTCAAGCGTCAAACCAACTGAATCATTTTCGAACTGCTGGACAGGGTTTGAACTGAAAAAATCAACTCCTTTATTTGAAAAACTTGCGGAAGTTAGCACGTTGTTTTCATCAGCACTCCAACCTGGGTCTGCACTTGCAAAATTTCCAAACCATATGGCAGACTCGAGCTGGGTAAAATCGTTAGTAAACTCAGAGTACTGATAGTCGAAAGTCGCAGTCACATTATCGCTTGCAATATATTCGGCAACTAAGTTTACGTTTGTTCGTTCCCGATCTTTCTCCTCATGGCCAGTAATAGATTGAACTGGAGTGAACCATGGTGTTCCAGAAGAAGTAGCTATAGAACTATCATCTCCTGTGAGAGCACCATCTCCATTACTATCCACACGCAAGGTATTCCGTCGATCCCAACGACGAACTTGAATAAAATCGTTTTCCGTCTCACGAGTTTGGTGCCCTGCAGCAATAAGCACACCGAAGTTATCAGATAGCATCTTGCTTACTAATCCTGAAAACTGAGGTGTGGTGCTTCCAGCATAATCATCGAATAACATCTTGGCCGACCCACTCATGCTATCACCCAGTTGCATCGGTGTCGCAGTGGTAACGTTTATCAATGAACCAATACCACCCGAGGGTTTTGTTGCAGTCGCTGTTTTAAAAACTTCAACACCGGTGACCATTTCCGGCAAAATATCTGAAAAATTAAATGCCCTATTGTGCTCTGGACTGGGCATTTGTCGTCCATTTAAGGTAACAAAATTGAAACTCGGTCCCATCCCACGCACTGTAACTTGATTGCCCTCTCCGTCCCGCCGACTTATTGCAACTCCTGGTATGCGTTGTAAAGACTCAGCAAGATTTGTATCAGGAAATTTGCCAATATCTTCTGCTAAAATCGCATCCATCATACCTGAATCATCTCGCTTGCGAGCAGTCGCTGCTTTCATAGTCGATAGCATACCTGTTACGACAATCTCCTCAATATTATCTGACTGCGCACACACTCCGCCCGACATAAGTGCGGTTGCAATTCCAACCGACAGCAACGATCTCTTGAAGTCGTGCGGGCCCTTACCCTCATCCTTTGTTGATTTTTTTTTCATCTTTTGCTCCCCTTCACATAAAAAACGTGCTAACACTCAGTCAGTTATCAACACCCCTTTATCGACCATAAACCTTGGTCAATAAACTAATTACCCCTGAGACATAGCTCTGCTAAAGGGCACAAAAATCTATTCCCTAGACATCCTGTGAGCAACCAGCTTAGCGCTCAACTCGTTTAGAACATCCGTGTACCTTGGAAGATACGCCAGATTTTGTGTCTCGTCCGGATCCTGCTCATTATCATAAAGCATCTGCTCGGCCACATTATCTCCTGCATCAAACCACTGAGTTAGCGTGTAACGTCCCGTGTGGATCGCCTCAGCGGAGTGATATCGTGGGAAGACAGCCTCCCGTGTGGGCGCATCTGGATCCTTAAGCGCACCAACTAAACTCATTCCCGCTACCTGCTCCGGAGTCCCAATTCCAGCGAGTTGAGTGAGAGTAGGAAAGATATCAATAAACTCCACTAAACCATCAACAACATTCCCCTTGGGCATCCCTGGAGACTTAATTATGAGAGGAGTCTTTGTCGCAACATCAAAAGTAGAATGCTTGCACCAAAGTCCATGCTCACCCAGGCTGTAACCATGGTCTCCCATAAGCACCACGATAGTGTTTTCGGCCAACCCCAGAGTCTCCAGCTGATCCAAAACAAGTCCCACCTGAGCATCAACATAGCTGACGGAGGCGTGGTATCCATGTATCAGGCGCTGTGCTAGCTCGTCGCTGACTGGTTTAGAATTTTTTTGTCTAAAGGCCTTCACGCTTGTGTCAAAGGTAAATTTCTCGTCGTAAGCAATCCTGCTCGGTGTATCGCTGTAGTCTCTCAACTCTCCAAATTCATGATAAGCCTGAATAGGTGCTCCTTCAGGCAATGTATCCCAATCAGCAAGCGAGAACTGATCCTTGGAATAGAGATCCCAATACTTTTTGGGGGCATTAAACGGAAGATGAGGCTTGACAAAGCCAACTGCTAAAAGGAACGGAGCATCGCCTGCACTTAGTTCCGACAGTGTGTCTATCGCTTTTAATGCGAGTTGCCCATCGAAATATGAGTCATCAGGTCCATCGAAGATCTCCGTCGCAGGGCCAAGCCCTGTAGACTTTTTTAGAGCGATATTCTCGGGAAGCTGATAATCATGCGGTATGTTACGTTCTGAAACTTGATCCATCCCTGGAATCCAGGCAGATCCACTAGTCCAGCTCTTGGAAGCAGTATCCTGGCTATTGTGAAAGATTTTTCCATATCCAACTGTGTGGTAACCATTATCCTTAAAAGTTTCAAAAATCGTGGTAGCATCAGGCGCATCAATCTCGACGCTGGTGTAATAATTGATGAACCGGTCGGGGAGCGCTCGCATTCCGGTAATTAGACTGGCCCTAGATGCCCCGCATACAGGGACGCTTACATAGGCCTTGGTAAATTGGGATCCCTGAGCAGCAAGTTTGTCAATATTGGGTGAAAGGGCGTGTTCGGACCCATAGACACCCAACTCACCGCGTAAGTCATCTACCATTATGAATAAGACGTTTGGTTTTGCATCAGAACTTGGCGATGTGCATGCTACAAGCAAAAGAGCAAATGCTACCCAAAATATTGCGGCTATGACATAGGAAAGTCTACTACTTAACCCCAAATTATTCAATCGGCACGCTTTTAAGACCACTTAGGAGCCCTCTAAGATCTCGACTGAACGATCACGGTCGAATGCAAAAAACTCATCAATGCCTCCCCATTTACTTTGGCGTTACAGTCAAATTGACTATTTAAATAATAGTCACATGAATGTGCATTTCTGTCAACAGGATGACCCAATATCGTGCAAAACATAAAAATCAAACTTTATTTGCTCCGTGTAAGTGCGGGTTAATCCATCTAACGTATCATTTAAAATTATAAGCAGTACTCGACTAACGAAAAAATGGGGTGAAAATAGTCGACAGAGCGACTGAGTCTTCAAGCTCCCAATTGAATTATTGGGTGAGATTCTTTTCAAGAAGTACCGATAGGTGTGTTGGGACTCAAAACACCGATATACTCCTCATGACTATATATCAGGGGAGATGATTATGTCAGAAATACCTGAAATCTCACGCCAGCTCCGATCACTAGTAAAATCAAGCGGCGAACTTGTACTCTCGATACAAGATTCGAAGGTTGCTCCACCGAGGGCAAACGAAGTGCTACTAAAGGTCGAGGCCTCACCGATAAACCCGTCAGATCTCGCCTTGTTGCTAGGTTATTCCGATATCTCAAAAGCCGAGTACTCCGGAACGGAGTCTGACCCAATAGTCACTGCACCCATCAACCCTAAGCTAATGCCAGCCTTAGCCGCTCGAATAAATAAATCCATGACTGTTGGGAACGAAGGTGCCGGTTTAGTAATTGCTACTGGCGAATCGGATGAGGCGCAGGCTCTCATGGGCAAAACCGTCGCAGGACTTGGCGCGCCAATGTATAACCAATATCGAACATTGAAGGTCCATCAGTGCCTTGAAATGCATCCCGGTGTCAGTTCTAAGCAAGCAGCAGCCTGCTTCGTAAACCCCCTCACCGCAATGGGCATGGTCGAGACAATGCGTCTTGAGGGCTTCTCTGCCTTGGTGCACACGGCTGCCGCCTCTAACTTAGGCCAGATGCTCCAAAAAATTTGCCTCATAGATAATGTGCCGCTTGTGAACATTGTCCGGAAGCCTGAGCAAGAGCAAATTTTAAGGGCGATCGGGGCGACCTATGTATGCGATTCGAGCAAGGATACCTTCCCAATGGATATACAAAATGCCATCGTAGACACTAAGGCTTATGTGGCATTCGATGCAACGGGTGGCGGGCGCCTAACGAACGACATACTCGCTGCAATGGAACGCGCAGCGAATGCTGTTGCGGGGGCATCCGATCACTACGGGTCGACGCAACACAAGCAGGTTTATATATATGGTGGCCTCGAGAGGTCAGATACGATGCTGAAAAGAAACTATGGATTTCAATGGGGGCTCGGAGGCTGGTTGCTGACACCATTTTTACAAAAAGTTGGTAGAGAACGCACTGCAGAACTGCGCCAGCGAGTTGCCAACGAGGTTACGACAACCTTTAAGAGCAACTTTAGCCGAGAGGTTTCGATGGCAGGAGCTCTAACCGCAAAAGCACTCAACGCCTACTCAAAACAGTCAACCGGTCAAAAATATCTCATTAACCCTAGTCTCTAGGTTTTGTTTTCTTCGGAGGGGCGTGTAACCGCCCTAAAAGTAATGGTAGTTGAGACCCAGATAAAACGATACATTCAGAGCCACTACCACGATAGATTGTAGCATCCAAAACACCAAATCTAATATTTTCTGCAGAAAAGAACTCTAAAAATAACTTGAATTAGCGATCGCATGATCTCAGTTTTCTGACTTTTTGAGATTACATTTTTTTGCATAATCATCATTAGCATAAGATAGCAGGGTGTAAGTAACCGCGCCTAAAAATTCTATAATGCCCTACTTCAGTCGACAAGGTAATAGAGGTAAATGCAATTTATGTTTTAAGTAATCCCATCCATACCCTCTCCATTGTTCATATATAAAATTTTAATACGCCATCCGCTTTCTGTGTTTACCATGAGATGTGACACCTCATACCTGCCAATCTCAGTACCATCGATATCAAATCGGGAAAAATTTAGTTGTACCATTGCAGTCGCGAGATCTTCAAAGATAATCTCCGAATGATTGACTGACGATGAGCGCCAACCGCCTGCTACTATCTTTTCGAAGTCAACAGCATTACGGTATCTATCAAAGAGAGTTGTCTTATTACCGATAATAAAAACACAGGGGGAATCCCATATCTTGTCAAGAGAATCGAGATCCTTGGCGTTGAAGCACTGAAAAAAGTTTTCTAAAGTCTCGATAGGAGAACTTTTTGACCGACACAACACCATAAAGACCTTTACATCGATCGAAGCGATTTTGCAATTCAGGGTGATGGGCTTGAAACAACTCTCTTCTACCCGAGACCGTTGCGACTGCTCGAAACACCTCCTCAACTAACTGAATTGTCTGAGTACCTTATCGTGAATGATAAGCGCCAGCGAGAGCGAGTCAATAACATTGATCTGCCTTTTTCACTATACGCCTGGACGGGAGGTTACCTCTGGGCAAGGGTTCCTGGCGCCAGGGGTAAGGCTTATTTGAAAGAGTACGACAGGCCCTCTGAGGTGCTCGCTAATGTTATTGGAGGTTTTCGAGGAACGCTATCCGTAAAGGTGGACGATGTCCGACGCCTGCGCGTTGGGGATGTCGTTAAGCTTGAGTGGTATAATGTAGAGGGCGAAAATAGCTCTCTACTGAGAGAGCTTTACGGAGACCCTGCTCGCTTTTCGACTATCGGTAGCCATCATTGGTCGAATCCAAATCGCGCCTTAGTGACTCAGGTCACTAAGATACTGTCTCTGGATGGAGATCAGTTACAGTTAGCAGACCCCTTGTTGATTGATGCTAATCGTGACTGGAAACCAAAGCTCGTTCGGTGGGAGTACTTAGAACACGTTTCGTTAAGTGACTTTACGCTGGAATTTCCAAATGGAGTTTATATCGCACATCACGTAGAGGAGGGCTATAACGGGATTTATCTCGAAGGGGTCTATGATGGTTTTGTTCGAAATATAGAGATAATTAACGCTGATAGCGGCATCTTAACCGACGATGTCGCGAATGTGACCCTTGAGGACATCACTACTTCGGGTCTTCATAGGGCTCATTATACTGTGCATATGGGAAGTGTTTATAATGTCTTAGCCAAGCGCGTCAGAGTCGAAAACACCGCAGAGCACCCCCTTAGTTTCAATACATATGCTGTTAAGAGCGTTTATAAAGATTGTGAGGTCTTCTCATACCCTATCCTCGACCAGCATTCGGGAGCAAATCATCAAAACTTATTCGATAACATAAGGGTTCATCTTCCATTTCTCGATGAAGACCTTACTTATCCACTCTTCGGTGGGGGAGGGGCATCCTATTGGAAGCCTTCTCATGGACGCTTTAGTACTCTATACAATATAGAGGTGGTCACTAGAGAAGAGCCCCATATTAATAACATTGTTACGCTTAAAGGTCCACGCGACGGGGTCCAGAGTCGTCTCATTGGGATCCATGGTACCTCACCACTCAAGATCCAGTACGGGCCGGATGCCCATATGGAACAGATTAATCAGAAACCGCGCTATACCTCTCTGTACGACTTGCAGCTAAAAGAGCGGCAAAAATAAGTGTCGCCCTTTCTCATTTCTGTTGCTCTATTTATGGGTACCTCTTCAATATTTGGCAACGCCGGGCCTTTAGAGAACCTAATGGTTGAAAAAAACGCGCAGTGTGGTGTCGCAAATATCATTGAACTTGATCGTAATCACATTCTTTCCAAGGTAGAAAAATCTTATACAGCAGAGATAAGGACGGTGACCGCTGACATTTCTGACCGCAGTGCGGGGGGCATTAACGATTTCTTTTCAGAGGGAGATTATTGGTGGCCCGTTGACGGCGACTATAATGCGCCGTACGTCCGGCGAGATGGTGAAAGTAATCCTAAAAATTTTATAGCCCATCGGCTGTCGATGATGCGGCTTGCAGATATCATGGCCGTACTGGTGGCAGGATATTTGCTGACGGATGACGAGGTTCTATCAAAAAAATATGCTAACCGAGCCGAGGCACATCTTCTAGCATGGTTTGTTGATTCCGAAACCTCGATGAATCCCAATCTGCTGTATGCACAGGCAATCAAAGGTCGATATACAGGCCGGAGTATAGGACTGATCGACACACTTCACCTAGTAGAGGTGGCGCTTGCAGCCAATATTCTGATTGAGCGAGGTGCAATTCCCAAAGTGAATGGAGGATTAGTAAAAGTATGGTTTTCGGAATATACAAGGTGGATGAACAGTCACCCATTTGGAGTAAAAGAGCGTGAGCATCCCAACAATCATGGCGTCGCGTGGTCCCTCCAAATTGCCTCCTTTGCGACACTAACTGGAGATACAGTATTGTTAGACCTTGTTCGTCGCCAGTTCCAAGTGCGATATTTGCCTGAAATGATGGATTTAAACGGGTCTTTTCCGGCAGAAATAAACCGAACCAAGCCCTTCGGATATTCTCTTTTTATACTTGACCTCATGGCAGGAATTGCTCAGTTAGCATCCACAGATGATCAAAATTTGTGGTTATATGAGAGCGAAAATAGTAGATCTATAAGCGTAGGACTTGATTTCATGTTTCCATTTGTAAAGGACAAAACGAGTTGGCCTTATCGTAAAGACGTGCAGTATTGGGATGAGTGGCCAATGAGGCACGCCTCAATGCTCTTCGGAGGTTATCAACTTGATCATTGCGAATTTTTTGAGGTTGTGAAGTCATTACCACGCGATTCGGAGGTCTACGAAGTGAGAAGGAATTTTCCGATTCGAAATCCAGTGCTTTG
>NZEU01000007.1 GCA_002689135.1 Porticoccaceae bacterium | reverse complement strand
TAGCAATTACGCTGCTCGAGTCTCCAGATATTCCGAGAATTTCCGTCGGAGAGGCAACGATCCCCTCGTTGCGTCATTTGCTTGCTGTAATTGGCATCGACGAGACAGATTTCATGCGCTCCACAGACGCAACATTCAAGCAATCGATAAAATATGTTAACTGGAGCCAAAAGGATGACACCTTTTATCACCATCCTTTTAGCAGATTTCGACAAGCCCCACTTGATCAATCTGGTCTCCAATGGTTTCAGAGCGATCGAAGCATACCCTACATGGAAACGGTGTCTGCTCAACCGGTATTATGCGAAATGGACCGCTCTCCGCTTATGATGGGTCAATGGGATATGGGTGCAAAATTAAATTATGCATTCCATATGAACGCTCAAAAGTTTGCTGACTATCTTAGGGATTATTCTGTAGCTCGGGGGGTAGCGCATGTTCAAGAAAACCTAACTGAAGTTAATAGGCGTGAAAATGGCTTTATTGAATCCATCATCACTGACAATGCCTCAGTCATTGAGGGCAACCTTTTTATTGATTGCACAGGCTTCAGAGCTAAATTGATTGGCGAAGTAATGAATGTGCGTGTCGAGGATTGCTCTCAATGGTTGCTTTGTGATCAAGCCGTGACAATGCACGTTCCTTATGAATCACACTATCCCGGCACCGTTCGACCATATACGACAGCCACCGCGCTCTCGAATGGTTGGATATGGGATATTCCAATGCAATCTCAGAGATCTATCGGTTATGTGCATTCAAGCCACTTCATCTCGGATGATGCTGCTGAGAGGGAGATGCGAAATTACCAAGGCAAAGACACAGAAAGTTTAAACAGCAGAAAAATAAAATTTTCNNTTGAGCGNAGGCATAAAGTTTGGGAAGGAAACTGCATTGCAATTGGCCTATCAGGAGGTTTTATAGAGCCGCTCGAATCAACAGGCCTCTATTTGAGTGATCTTGGGGCGGTGGCTTTTGCAGAGCATTTTCNCTATGAAGACAAACACATTGAAGCAATGGCTTACCGTTATAACCGCGTGCTCGCCAACAGATTTTACGAAATTCTTGATTTTATAAATATGCATTACTGCCTTACTAGGAGATGTGACACAGACTTCTGGAAGACTGTGCAACAGCCCGATCATATTAATGATCGGCTGAAAGCGAAGCTAGNGTATTGGGAGATCAAACCACCAACACCAATGGATTTCGAAGACCAGTGTTTTAGGGGATTGTCCACGGAAGCCACTGGAAATACCGCTTTCTCGCACGCACCAGTAGATACCGCAGCGCTCTGGAATCATGAGAGCTACACCTGCATCCTTGCCGGCATGAATTTTTTGGCTGAGGAGTATGAANTGGAATCAGAGATAAAGCGTCCGAGACCGCATGTNTATGAAANGGTGTTGTCCAGATTGAGAGAGGGCAACAANAAGTTACCGCCTCACGCNTTATGGTTGCAACAAAAGGTTGGAATGAAGCAGTATGAAACGGCTTCAAAACCTTTGGGTTGGGTGGCCTGAAGTTTGCATTATAATTTCTAGTGTGTTCGCGGAAAGTCTATGCATTCAAATTTTTCCAAACTAAAAGCCTTTATGAAGGAGTGATTGGTGTGATTAAAAAGATTATTTTTCATTTGTTTTTGTCATCAGTTTTAACATCACAAATGGCTGTTGCCGGCCCCGAAATACCGCTGAGGAATTTTGCTGAATATGACTTATGGGGTGACATCCAAATAAGTCCCACAGGAAAATATCTAGCTGGCTTGGNTATCGATGGAGAGGGTTGGGGCAACACCAAGCTGATCATTATTGACACCGAAACTCGTCAATATCTGCATGAAATCAACATGACGGGGCGGGCATTTGTAGCCCGTTTTAAATGGGTTAATGATGAGCGATTGATTGCATGGGAAGCCGTCAAACGCGGTTATTTTGAGCGACCATTCGGGACGGGTAATATCATCGCTGTAAATGTTGATGGGACAAAAAAACGTTGGATCTATGGCTCGGGCAAGCAATCCAAATCACACATTCAACGTCATTCAACTCGTGTGGTAGCAGATGTTGCTCATCGCCTACCAAAAGACGACGAAAATGTGCTTATGGAGGTATACACATTCGGGGGNAAAGATGGTGAGTTTTCCCGTCTTGTAAAGCTTAATGTNTACACAGGGAGAGAACAACANGTAGCGACATCCCCCATCAGGAANGCATCTTTGATGGTTGATGGCGACGGTGAGTTGCGTTANGCCTTCGGTTCAGATATTNACGATAATGAAGATTGGAANGTTTTTGAGCGATCAGAAGATTCATGGANGCTTATCAGTCGTTCCAAGNAATATANCGGNTCTTTCTACCCCGAAGGATTTACTCCTGATAACGAAAAGTTATGGGTTCTCGATAACAATGAAACAGATAAACGCGCGCTTTANCTTTATGATATAGCATCGGCGTCCAAAAAACTCATTTTCGAACACCCTACTGTAGATATCTCAAGCGTATTGATGGAGGTCGACCCAGAAACAGAGACTGGTTTCGCGGCCGGTGTTTGGGTAAGCCCAGACTATCCGCAGTATGTTCCTCTTAGTTCCGAGAGTNCCTTCAACGATTGGATGCTGCCGCTTCAGCAANAATTCTCCGAGTACCGCGTTTCACTGATCAATGATACTACTGCTGATGATTTAGAGAGGGAACTTGCCGTTTTATTTCTCTCGAGCGATACGCAACCCGGCATGTACCTTTTATATGACAAAACAAATAAGAAACTGTCGAAGATCGAGCAAGCAAATCCATTTATCGATCCGACAAAAATGAGNCCTATGGAGCCTTANAAGCTGAGCGTNCGNGACGGAAAGACCGTNTATGCNTATCTCACGAGGCCAGAGGGNGAGGGNCCGTTTCCACTTATAGTGCATCCCCATGGCGGACCATATGGACCGAGAGACGAGTGGGGCTATAATGGAGAAATTCAAGCGCTCGCGAGCCGAGGTTTCGCCGTGCTTCAAGTTAACTTCCGTGGCTCGGGCGGCTATGGAAAAGATTTCATGTATTCGGCTTTCCGTCAGTGGGGGGATGAGATGCAAGACGATCTTACTGATGCGACACTCTGGGCGATAAAATCCGGTATTACTGAGGCTGGCAAGGTTTGTATCTATGGTGCATCTTATGGCGGATATGCCGCTCTAATGGGAGCGGTCAAAGAGCCTGACCTATATGCTTGTACCGCAACTTACGTGGGTGTAAGCGATCTGACCCTTATGACAAAAAAGGGAGATATTCAACGTCGTGAGGAGGGCATGAAATATATTAAGGAAGCCATTTGTCGAGACGAAGTCGAGTGCAAAAAGGATTCACCAATTTCTTATCTAGACCGCTTAAAAGCTGACGTGATGATTATACATGGAACTGAGGATCAACGTGTGCCCATCGCGCATGCCGAAGTGCTTATGAGAGAACTCGATCGTCTAAACAAGCCTTATGAGACACTAATAAAAGAGAAAGAGGGACACGGTTTCACCAGTATCGACAACCGCGAAGAATCATTCAAACGTTTGATAAGCTTCTTTCAAAAGAACATTGGGTCTACTTGATTTAGTCTGTAACGCTCTGCTCAGGCGTTTGCAGAAAGCAAAAAAGCAAAAATTTTTCTCTCTGCTGTGAAACAAAGTGAAAGTATACTGTTAAAAACACGCCTTCATAAAACATTTTATTGTGCGGAGATAATTGCAGTTTATTAATCTTTTTTATATGATGAACAGTTCGCTGGAGACACTCGGAACGATTGGTTAGCGATCATAAACCGGATGTTGGCGAGGGATCAAATGGGCCGCGAGCTCCAAAACACCGGACGCTTTCGCTCTAAAATATTTTCTGTAATCAGAAGACACACATCATTATTGGTACGGGAGAACCACTATGATAAAGAAGACACCCCTAGCGTGCGCAATAGGTTCAATTGTGTTGGGCATGACCTTATCGGCGTTGGCTCAAGCTGAAAATCAAGATGCGGATGCAAGCAATCAGCTAGAATCTGAAATTAACTCAACGGTGGTCGAACTCGATCAGGAAACTGACGCCGAATCCGTTGAGCGCTCAATGGGCTCAGCTTCGGTTGAAGAAGTCGTGGTTACTGGCTCCAGAATTTCGAAAGATGTGTTTTCTAGTGCTTCGCCGATTGATGTTATAACGATAGAAACTGCAGACGTACAAGGAATCGACGACATCGGTACCCTGCTGCAGACCGCGACCGTAGCATCGGGCTCGCCACAAGTTACTGCGGCGTCGTCAACTGCCTTTGTTCAGAATGGTGGTTCGGGCGTGCAGACAATCTCTTTACGAGGCCTAGGCGCAAATCGCACCCTGGTTCTTCTCAACGGAAGGCGGGCTGGCCCGGCCGGCGTGAGAGGTGCGGTTTCGGCATTTGATTTCAACACGTTGCCCTTATCCGCTATTGAGCGGGTAGAAGTTCTCAAGGACGGTGCCTCTTCAATCTATGGGTCTGACGCAGTTGCCGGAGTGGTTAACATAATTACTGACAAGTCAGAAGCGTCCTCATTCAACGCCTTCACCTCTCAACCGAGTGAATCGGGTGGTGAAGTTTCAAGGTTGGATTTTAGCATAGCTAACTCAACAGACAAATTCAGATATCGGGTAACTGGGGATTACTACAAAAGAACTGAACTAGCAAAAGGAGATAGAGACTATTTCAACTGCGGTGAGCAATACATCTTTGACGAATCAGGAAATCGGGCTGACGCAGAAGATCCTCGAACGGGCAGCCCTCACTGCACGGATCTCCTGTGGGGTCATGTCTGGATATACGACTATACCGACTTACCGTCGCGTGCCAAAGCTCAATACGATTATGATGGCGATTTAGGTAACTACATTCCATCTTTCGAGGACTTTCCGAGCATGACTACCCCAACTGGTTGGTTTCCGGTAGCCTACGATCGCGCTTCCGACGGAGTTACGAATGCAGACCATCCATTTCAAGACGAAGCTTCGCTCATTCCCAAAATCGAGCGGTTATCGTTTCTGGGCGAGACATCTTATGATATCTCAGACGACCATCAGGTATATGCTGAACTGCTCATGAACAAAAGAGAGACCGGTATCAATTCTTATCGTCAGTTTTGGTCTTATACTTACAATTCGAACAGCGACTTCTTTCCAGCAAATCCAGCACCGACAGCGCAAGGTTGGGAAGGTAACCAATGGCTGAGCTCTACACCGATCACTGACCAGAATGATAGTAGAATAGAGGTGGACTACACGCGAATAGTTGCAGGGATGAAAGGTAACATAAGCGATGATTGGCAATATGACACCTCTATTCAGTATTCAAAATCAGATGCTGAGTACCATTCACAGCAAGTGCTCGATGATGCGATGAAGGGTAATAACCTTCTTGGCAGTACCTGCGAGGGCACCCTGCTCTCAAGTGGGGTCCCGTGTCAAGATCTGCCTTGGTTCGAGCCCAGATTTTTAAACGGTGAATTTACGCCGGGAGAAAAAGAGTATTTATTTCAGTGGGAGACAGGAACGACCGAATACACCCAGAAAACCTTTGAAGCCCATATTACTGGTCCGGTGATGGAGTTGCCCGCTGGTGAGCTAGCTATCGCAATGGGTATTCAATATCAGACGGATGAGATAATCGATACGCCCGGGGAGCTGACCTTGAATGGTCGAGCAGCCCTGACTTCAGTCGCTGGGATTACGCAAGGAAGAGATACCACAAAGGCGATATTTGCTGAAATCGACGTTCCCTTGCTAGAAGATGCGCCAATGGTTAAGAGTCTGAACATGAGCGCATCTGGACGCTATACCGACGTCGACTCCTACGGTTCAGACACGACGTACAAAGCAGGTTTAAATTGGGAAATTACGGATACATTACGTATTCGCGCGGGTCATGGCACTTCGTTCCGCACCCCTGCTCTTTACGAGCTATATTTGGCTGATCAAACCAGTAGCATCCGACAAACCAGTGTAGACCCATGCATTCGATGGGAGGCGGCCCTTGATGCGGGTGACATCTCTCAACGGACAGCCGATAACTGTGCAGCTGACGGCGTAAGGCCAGACCATTATGCGGCGATCAGCGCAACCGTTATTGCAGGGGGAGGCTATGGCGTCTTGAAAGCTGAAACATCCAAAACTGAAACTCTCGGGATCGTGTGGCAACCTGAATTTGCAGACCTGAATATGTCGATTGACTACTTCGATATTTCAATCTCAGATGAAGTTAGTCGGCTTAGTGCAAGCTCAATTACTTTTGGCTGCTACAACTCGGAATTCTTCCCCAATGAGCCCCTGTGTAATCTTTTCGAACGTGATCCGATCGACGGAAAAGTGGATAACATTCGCAATAGCTACCTCAACATCGCCCAGCAAAAGAACCGAGGGTGGGATCTATCGATTTTATTCCGGACTGAGCTGCCTTGGGGTGAATTGACACTGGATACGCAACACACGTTCCAGATTGAAGATACTATCCAAGTGAGAACCGAATCGACTCCGGTTGACTATAATGGGGAAATGGGTGATCCAAAGTGGACCGGGCGATTCTCCGCCACCTTGGATAGAGGCAATTGGTCATATTTTTGGGGTATGAATATAATTGGAGATGCACAAAACTATGATTCCTATGGTGGAGACACTGCAACCTATCGCGGCGACTCAGTTAAAGTTATCTTAGGTGCTGACAAAGTCATCTATCACAATTTCTCAGTCGCTTATGACTTCCTAGATTGGGATACCCGAATGATATTCGGTGTGAATAATGCCTTTGACAAAAAGCCACCGCGGCTCACAACTCTAAATCTAGGTGAGGTTAACACTGAGGGGAACTCTGCATTCTATTCCCAATATAACTGGATAGGTCGAAGCGTCTTCTTAAACATGAAGATGACGTTCTAAACCAAATATCATTGTGCGTTCGACATTTGTGCCCCCAGATTTTTGGGGGCACATTGCTCAAGTCACGGTTTTAAACTTACTCTCAGATAGCATATTATCGATTATCAGAGGTTACTTAGGCAAAGGAACGAAATATGCCCGAGATAGTCGCTAAAGCTGACAATCTGAATCAACTCAACACCAAGTTCGTGCAAGAGCCATTGAAGTCGCCTCTATTTTTGAACTCTGTGCCAAAATCTGGCACTCACCTGATGCGAAATATTATTAGGATGTTTGTGCCGGTGGTACAACAGTATCACGATGCTTTCATTCAGATACCTATTCTTCGACAGCATATCGATGCCTTCAATAAGACAAAACCTAAAGTTAGTTGGGGTCACTTGTTATTCTCTGATGAATCTGCAATTGCTCTAAGATCGGTAAGGCATATCTTATTGGTGCGAGACCCTTATGATTGGGTGTTGGCTCGAGCCCGATTTTTCTTATCCGACACATTTAAAGGCTCACTTGATCACCTAAAAGGAGGCAATGTGTCCATTGATGAGGTGCTCAATATGATGATCCTCGGAATACATGGTAAATCGCCAACGCTTCATGAAATTTATACCCATAATGCGGTCGGATGGATGGGAACTAACGCGATAGTAATCCGGTATGAAGACTTAATGGCGAATGCAAAGGATCTTGAATCTGCGCGAAGCCGAGATTTTTTTGAGTCCCTCTTCAACAACGCAGGGTTGAATACTCTTCCCAAAGACTGGATTGAAAGAGTGAGATTAGGGGCTGACAGAAAACAAAGCGGAACTGCAAGAGAGAACCTAGCCGGATTCAAGGAACCTGTCCCCGAAATCCTACCCGACAAACAGAAACAAATGGTCGATTACGCAGCACCCGGGTTACGTGCGATGTTAGGATACCNATAAATTTTTACGTCAGAAACATCGGAACCGTTTTTACTATCAGAGTATAGAAAAATTAAGTGGATAGAGATAACTTAAATTCAACCTTCTAAATCGATATAATCCTTATTATGGCTTTAACCGACACCCCCACCTGCAACTTTGGCTGGAAGGCTGCACACATAGATCTATTAGATCCAAAAGGGACCAAATACACCTTGAAGGAAATAGTGGGCAGGAATGGGTTCCTCATAGCCTTTATTTGCAACCANTGCNCCTATGTCAAGGCCATTGCAGAAGATTTTTCGAGAGACGCGAAAACACTCCGAAAGCTTGGTATAGGTGTTGCTGCAATTATGCCAAATGATTATCAAGCTTACCCAGATGATAGCCCATTGAAGATGCTTGAATTTGCANACAGTTACTCCTTCGACTTCCCATACCTCATAGATGACACGCAAGAGACGGCAAGCACTTATGGTGCGGTCTGCACTCCAGACTTTTTTGGCTTCAACGCCGCTTCTGATCTGCAATACCGAGGCAGACTAGATAACCTAGGAATAAATAGATCAGGCGAACGAATACCTGAACTACTTAATGCAATGCGCATCATAGCCGAGACCGGTCAGGGGCCCGCTGATCAAATTGCATCTTTNGNGTGNNACCATTAAATGGCGATCATAAAATTTGTTTTTAATTAATATCAGCTATAGGATTATTTGATGATTTTTCTTGTTCCCGGTGGTGCTGGGTATATAGGTTCACACATGGTCAAGTATCTTCAAGAAGCCGGTCATGAAGCGGTAGTATTGGATGATTTTTCCACTGGGCATGAGTGGGCGGTGAAAGACAGCGAGATCATGCGACTCAGCCTTCTTGATCAGGAAGCTTTATCGCGAGCTCTCAAGGGAAGAAAGTTCGATTGTGTGATTCACTTCGCTGGGAAATCGCTTGTTGATGAATCGATCAAGAGGTCCAATGCTTATTATCGTAGTAATGTGGTGGGTAGCCTTAACCTAATAAATGAGCTTATGCTTAACGATAATAACAATATGGTATTTTCGTCCTCTGCTGCTATTTTTGGCAACCCAATTACTGACAAAATAAATGAGGATCATCCAAGAGATCCCATTAACCCTTATGGGCGAACAAAGCTTACGGTAGAGAATTTCCTTGAGCATATTTGCGATACGCATGGACTGAATGCGACATGCTTGAGGTACTTTAACGCCGCAGGCGCTCATCACTCCGGAACATTAGGCGAAGCTCATGAACCCGAGACACATCTGATTCCTAAAATACTGAATCGGGAAAACTATTCCAGTGAAAATTTGAAAGTATATGGAGACGATTACGATACCCCCGATGGCACCTGTATAAGGGACTATGTGCATGTTGAGGATCTTGCCCAGGCACACCTAAAAGCGCTTGAATTCATGCAAGTCAATAAAGGGTTTTACACATTTAATTTGGGGAATGGTAATGGCTTCTCAGTTTTAGAAGTCATAAAAGCTTGTGAACATGTCTTGGGCAGAAGAGTCGACTACCAGTTTGCCGATCGACGTGAGGGTGATCCTCCTGTTTTGATAGCCGATAGCGCAAAGGCTATCGATCAACTCGGCTGGAGTCCCCAGCACACCTCACTAGAAAGTATAATAATGAGCGCTTATTTCTGGCACCTAAATAAATCAGAGTTTTCTCTCCAATAGTGAACCAATCAGGTGTTCATATCGATCTACCATACCTTCCGTACTGAGTTCATTTTTAGCTCTTTCACGCGCTTTTAGTCCGAGTCGCTCTGAGAAATTAACGTCTGTAAGTAAGACTTCCAGGCCATCCGCCAACGCTTTGGGTGAGTTAGGCTCTACAAGCAAACCATCGTCTTCATGATTAATCATTTCTTTGACACCCACAACTGACGACCCTATGACTGCACAACCAGCTGCCATGCCCTCGCTAAGCGATAGTGGCATACCTTCATAATGGGTGCTTAGAACACAGATCTGGTTGCTCAACAGCAGATCTGGCACGCTGTTGCAAAATCCCAAAAAGTGGACGCGCTCACTGAGCTCTAGTTCAGTAACGAGTGATTCAGCTCGCGATGAGTGTCGATTATTCCCGGTACCTGCGAGATACACATCTGGAGAAAAACCTCGTTTAACCAACTCTCCAACTGCTCGAATAAGGGTCAAATGATCTTTTTGCTTGGCAAAACGAGCAGCCATGACAATGTTCGGAGCACGATTCTTAAAGTTTGTATACTTCAGAGACCTGTATGGCTCCAGGTTAATGCCATTATTGATCGCAATCGTGTTGTCATGCGGAAAATTCAAACGTAGTAAATTTTGTCGCACGCCCTCTGAAACGCCCACTATCTTATCGGTATGTCGAGACAACCAACGCGCCTGATACAAACGCCAGGGCGTATAGCGTTCTCGCGAGTTATGTTCGACATGAATTATACTAGGAACCTTCGCTAGCAATCCCGCATACCGCCCCCAAAGGTGTTCACTAAAACCATGACAAACCAACACCCTCGGATTATATTTTTTCAAAAGGCATGTTAGCTCTGCGACAGTCGCAAGATGTGCCCAACCGGGAACTAATAAGACTTTAATTCCACTATCTATTGCCTGTTGGACTCTGATTGGATCTGTCGATCTTTTCTTTCTAAGCACCAAAAGCGATTTGAACTTCTGATTCTGATTTGACCCCCTCACAATCTCAAGCGCAACCTTTGTAGCTCCGCTAAAACCGCCAGTTACAAAGTGAACGATGAAGTCGGAGCTGTCGGAAGAGTTTCCATGCCAATCGGCGCCATTTTCAAAAGCCGCTCTTGACTTACTCAGGTGCACGAACAAAAAAACCAATATGAATGGCAATATAGAAAGAAAAATCGCGAATAGTCCAACACTAAAAAGTATATGAAGAAAATCCATTTTGGCTTTATCAAACTGCAGTAGGAATTCTGAGTATACTACATCGCATCGTTTCTCCAACGACAACTATGTTATCCCTTGCCAGCGAAGATGCTTTAGCCTCGGCGTTTGCGAAGTATCAAGATCTGCTAAATCGTTGCCATAGCAATAGAGTAGCTCGAGCGCAAAGTTTTTGGAGAGATCAAGTTGTTTAAGTTTATTTCTGTAACAATAAAGTGCCTCGAGTTTTGGCGTGCAGGATAGGTCAAGTGATGTTAGTCGATTACCGCTGCAATAGAGAATTTCAAGGTCCCTGTTAAAAAACAAGTTGAGCTGTCTGAGCCGGTTGTCCCTGCAGTTAAGCATCTGGAGATCTGGAAGCCTAGAAAGGTCAATGTCATCTAATAGATTGTTGTAGCAAAATAAAACATTCAGCGCCGACGTCGATCGCAAATCTAGGTTTTCTAAACGGTTATTAAAACACCACAGTTTACGCAACAATTCCATTTGACTAATATCAATCTTGGTCAACGCATTGTTATTGCAATAGAACTCCTCAAGGGAAGAATTCGCTGACAAGTCAATTTCGCTAAGCTGATTGTTAAAACATGAAAGCACTTTAAGGTTTTTATTTTTAGATAAATCAAGGTTCGTGAGTTCGTTATTACCGCAATGAAGCGTCTCCAATTGGGGGTATCGCGATAAATCCAGCTCTGCAATCCCCGTCCCGGAGACATCCAGTTCCTTTGGATGGCCAGGGTTCATAACTGATGTATCTGCCGTCACTAAAACTGCCCTCCAAAAAAACCTCAATCCGATTGACTCATTGGCTCCAAAGTCACGGCGTCTTGTGACAAGACAAAAGTTTCCACCACAGAAAACCACTATCTTTTAGCATAAGGCGCTCACACCTCTTGTCATCTACAAAGAAAATGTTTTACATTTGGTGCCAATCAAACAATTATAGTTAATTTACTGGAGATCGATAATGCTTTATCAAATGCCTCACACACAAGGCGCGCTGCATGACTTTAAAAGCCGTTACGATAACTTCATCGGAGGGGAATGGATAGCACCCGTCAACGGAGTCTATTTTGAAAACATATCGCCAATCAATGGCTCACATCTTTGTGAGGTAGCCCGATCAAGTCAATCCGATCTCGATCTTGCGCTTGATGCTGCCCATGCTGCCGCCGGAGAATGGGGTTCCACATCGGTTACTGAAAGATCTAACCTCTTACTAAAGATTGCCGATCGGATTGAAAATAACCTTGAGTTATTGGCGTATGTCGAGACATGCGACAATGGCAAAGGGATTCGTGAAACACTTAATGCAGACATACCGCTGCTGGTAGACCACTTCCGATATTTTGCAGGATGTATCAGGGCACAAGAAGGCAGCACAGCTGACCTCGATGCCTCCACGGCGTCATACCACTTCCACGAACCACTTGGCGTAGTCGGGCAAATCATACCGTGGAACTTCCCACTGCTCATGGCGGGTTGGAAATTAGCGCCAGCGCTGGCTGCAGGAAATTGTGTCGTATTAAAACCCGCAGAACAAACCCCTTGCTCCATTATGATCATGATGGAACTTTTAGCTGACCTTCTCCCGACCGGTGTCGTGAATATCTTAAACGGATACGGCGAAGAGATTGGCGCCGCGCTCGCCCAAAGTAAGCGCATCGCCAAAATCGCTTTCACTGGTTCAACACCAGTGGGGCACTTAATCCTTGGCCATGCCGCAAAAAATCTCATTCCATCCACAGTAGAACTGGGAGGTAAATCTCCTAACATCTATTTTGAAGACATCATGGATCAAGAGAGCGACTTCATCGACAAATGTGCCGAAGGCTTGCTATTGGGTTTCTTCAACCAAGGTGAGGTTTGCACCTGTCCATCTAGGGCACTTGTTCAAGAAAGCATTTATGACGACTTTATAAGTAAGGTCCTTGAACGCGCCACCGGAATTGTCCAGGGCAACCCGTTGGACACCGATACAATGGTTGGTGCCCAGGCATCAAGAGAACAATTCGACAAAATCTTGGAATACATGGAAGTCGCTCGAAATGAGAACGCAGAATTTCTGATGGGCGGCAAGCGGGCTAGTGTTGGTAGTGATCTCTCTGGCGGTTTCTACGTCGAACCAACACTGCTCAAGGGAGATAATAGCATGCGCATCTTCCAGGAGGAGATCTTCGGGCCTACGCTGGGAATAACCACCTTTAAAGACGAGGAACATGCACTTTCAATCGCTAATGATACAGAATTCGGGTTGGGCGCGGGTGTCTGGACTCGAGATACTAACCGAGCATTCAGAATGGCTCGTGGCATTCAGGCTGGCCGTGTTTGGGTCAACTGTTACCATGCATATCCTGCACATACCGCCTTTGGAGGGTACAAAAAGTCAGGTATCGGTCGTGAGACGCACAAGATGGCTCTTGAGCACTATCAGCAAACCAAGAATGTGCTCGTGAGTCACGACATCAATCCCCTCGGCTTTTTTTAGACTTGTGCTAGATGCTCCTAGAGCTAGCCATCTAACTCCAGGAGCTCTAGAACCTGTCGCGACTGCATGTTGGCCTGAGCGAGCATTGCCGTGGCCGCCTGCTGAATTATTTGGGTTCGCGCGAGCGCCGTTGTTTCTGCCGCGTAGTCAGCGTCATCTATACGGCTTCTTGATGCCTCGGTATTTAGCGCGATGTTCGAAAGGTTATCCGCTGCAAAGTCCAGACGATTTATGACCGCTCCAAAGCTTGCTCTTCGTTCATTTATCTGAGTGACACTGGTATCTATTCGCTCCATCGCGGTCACCGCACTATCAAATGAGTTAATTGCTGTTGGAAAAAGCGCTTGCGAATTGTTTAAGCTCTCAAGAGTTACCGTGATATCAGCAACCGCTGGCCCGGTCTCTAATCCTTTATAAGTTATTACGCCACCACTTGCCGAAGCTGACCGGAATAAGCCTGTCTGAGAGGCAAGATCAGAGGCGATCGATGAGAGAGTCGCATCTAGTCCGTTGGGACTGACCACAGCCTGAATGGAATTACCCCCTGCCACAACCAAGTTTATCCTGTCGCCCTCCACTAGGTTCCTATCACTGAAATCGATCTGCGCCTCTCGATTCGTTCCATCCTCAAGTGTCACCGTAACACCTGGCATACTGCTCGCATCCAGGAGACCAATTAACGTTAGGACGCCGGAGTTAGCAGATGCCGAACTATAGCTACCGGTAAGAGCCTCCGCATCAGACGCCATGGACGCAAGCGTCGCATCGAGTCCACCAGCTCCTATAACAGCCTCAACTTTTTGGCCCCCAGATATGTTTAGCGTAATCCGATCGCCTTCTACTAGGTTCTTACCATTGAAGTCTAATGTTGAGAAGTAGAACGCATCCTCAAGGTTTACAGTGACCCTTGGCGGGTCCGTATTCGCGTCAGGACCATTCATAAACAGTTTACCGTTCTGTGAAGTTACAGACCCAAATAGCGAACTCTGAGCAGACAATTCAGTAGCCATGCTCGTGAGTAACGCATCCAGACCCTGACTTCCCAACACACCCTGCACCTGGGCGCCGCCATCAATATCGAGAGTAATCCGATCTCCAAGGACAAGATTTTTCTCACTGAAATTAATGAGATTCTGATTGGTAGTCGAATTCTTCTCAAGGCTAACTGTCACTGCTGGAAGCGACGCACCGGATGCTAACCCTGTAAGGGTGAGAACTCCTGATGAGGAAGATGCCGCACTGAAGATCGCGTCCTGTGCCGTCAGTGACGAGCTTAACGATGTCAGAAGCCCATCGAGCCCGTTAGCGCCAATAACACCTTTAACCGCAGTACCACCAGCTATTTCAATCACTACCTTATCACCCACAGCGAGGTTTCTATCCGAGAAATCGATGATGGCAGTAGCGGGCGTTAGAGTGGAGGAAAATCTTTGAGCGTAAACACCATAGTCATCACCGTCTTGACCTTTAGAATTCCAAGCTGCGACGAAACCACCGTTTGTGAGTGATGTGAGTGCCGCGAATGACTGCTCATTACTCGTAGTTGTGTTGATCAGAAACTCTGATCCGACCTTGGCACCAGAAGCATCGAAGCGCTGGCCATAGATACCGTAGTCACT
>NZEU01000063.1 GCA_002689135.1 Porticoccaceae bacterium | reverse complement strand
CTGCCACAGGGACCGGACTCGGCCCACTGTATTTGGATTCTGTCATTGGAATAACGAAGGCGTATACTACAAGGGTTGGAGAGGGTCCATTCCCAACTGAATTAACCTGTGCTTTAGGAGAGCAATTGAGTGAGTTAGGTATGGAATTTGGGACTACGACTGGACGGAAGAGGAGATGCGGTTGGTTGGATGTTGTTGCTTTGCGTAGAGCTGTTGTTACAAATAGTCTATCAGCTTTGTGTCTCACGAAGCTCGACGTACTGGACGGATTTGGTTCTCTGAACATCTGTGTTGGATATCGTACAGCGGATCACTCAACAAAGTTTTTTCCGCAGCATGCTGATGACTATAATAGAATAATTCCAATATATGAAAAGATTGACGGTTGGGATGAGTGTACGAAAGGTATAAAAGAGTTCGACAAGTTACCGGTAAATGCACGAGCATATATTTCTAGGATCCAAACTCTAATAGGGATCCCTATCGATATTATTTCAACTGGGCCAGATAGAGATGATACAGTAATACTTAACCACCCATTTTCTTAGATTAAAATCGGCGGGCTCGATGCCAATACGTTTCCTTATTGGTCTCTACAAAAGCTTTGACCAACTTTTAGCAGGCTTTGGATTAGATGTTTCTTTAAATATTATGTAACTATCGCTCTCAGAAGATTTTCCGACCCTTGGTACGTTAAAGTAAAAAAAGATCAAAAAGGTGGTTTTAATGAGCACACGCAACACTAGTTCTATCCTCCAATTCATTGGCGAAACTCCAGTAATTAAGATTAATTGTTTTGACACGGGGTCTTGTGAGTTATTTGTAAAGTTGGAATTACAAAATCCTGGAGGCTCAATAAAAGATAGGATAGCTCTCACGATTGTTGAAGAAGCGGAAAAAAGTGGAGCACTTTGTGTCGGAGGTACAATTATTGAGGCCACTGCGGGTAATACGGGGATTGCATTAGCACTCGTTGCCGCTATCAAAGGGTATCGTATTATTCTTGTTATTCCCGATAAAATGAGCCGCGAGAAGATACTTCATTTAGAAGGTCTAGGAGCCGAAGTGGTTCTAACCCGATCCGATGTTCCAGAAGGGCATCCAGATTATTATCATGCAGTCGCGCGACGAATTGCGGCGTCTACGCCCGGCAGTTTTTTAGCGGACCAGTTTTCTAATCCGGCTAATCCCTTAGCTCATCGTTTAACCACCGCTCCCGAGATTTGGCGGCAGATGGAAGAGCGAGTTGACGCTGTCGTGTGCGGTGTCGGGTCGGGTGGCACAGTCACTGGAATGGCGCAATTTTTTAGGGAAAAACAACTTGATGTAAAGATGGTAGTTGCTGATCCTAAAGGTTCGATTGTTGCGGATGCCGTGACTACAGGAGACTTCGTTTATGACGGTAGTTCATGGTTGGTCGAAGGAATTGGAGAAGATTTTATACCGGATAATTTAGACCTCTCTCTAGTTGACGATGCGGAGGTCGTTTCCGATGAGGAGGCTTTTCAAACATTGCAGGTACTTTTGCGTGAAGAGGGGATCCTTGGAGGTTCTTCCAGTGGCACGCTTGTGGCAGGGGCGGTTAAATGGTGTAAGAAACAGAAACAGGCAAAACGCGTCGTTACTTTTATTTGTGATACAGGTAATAAGTATTTATCCAAGGCGTTCAATAAAAGCTGGTTACATGATAATCAGTTACTTGAAAAATCACGTGTTGGTAACCTTACAGATATGATAAGTCGGAGAGCAGACAACGGTGATATGGTTTCTGTTGCGCCATCAGACACGCTGAACACCACATATAATCGTATGCGTTCCGCTGATGTGTCTCAGGTACCCGTGTTGGATAAACAGAAACTCGTTGGCATTTTAGATGAGGAAAGTTTGCTCGCGGCTGTTAGTATCAACAGTTCAGCCTTTTCTCGAACCGCATCTGAATATATGAGCATTAATTTTGAAGTGCTTGAGAAGGACTCGAGTTTGGGGGTGTTGAGGACGGCTTTAACCTCGAATAATGTCGCGATAATTTTTGATGGAAGTTTGTTTTTGGGTTTTATTACAAAAATTGATTTAATCAATTATGAGAGAAATCTTTTTCTCAAAAATTAGGGATAATTATGAACAGAAAGAGCAACCAGCTTGGTTTTGAGACGCGAGCCATTCATTCCGGGCAGAACCCCGATCCGTCGACCGGAGCGATAATGACTCCCATTTATGCCACTTCTACTTATGTTCAACAAAGNCCCAGGCNTNCACAAAGGTTANGAATATTCGCGNAGTCATAATCCCACACGNAAAGCTTTGGAGGGGTGTATNAGTNGNNTGGAGGGAGGNTGTGAGGGATTTGCTTTTGCCTCTGGCATGTCGGCTANTGCGGTAGTNTTGGAGATATTNAATTCAGGAGACCATATAATTGCCTCTGATGACCTTTATGGTGGTACTTTTAGGTTATTTGAGAATGTTAGGAAACGTTCGTCGGGGTTAGAATTTACTTTTGTTGATATGAGTGATCCTAGGCAGTTGGAATTAGCTTTACGCAATAATACAAAAATGATTTGGGTCGAGTCCCCTACCAACCCTATGTTAAAGCTCGTAGATCTCAAAGAAGTTGCTTCCTTTGCAAAACGTCATACTTTAATTTCTGTGTGCGATAACACTTTTTGTTCGCCTGCCATTCAACGACCTCTTGAATTTGGTATTGACGTAGTGGTGCATTCCGCCACCAAATATCTTAATGGACACTCTGACGTGATTGGAGGTATTGTCGTCTGTGCTTTGCATCGTAGGGATTTAGCACAACAAATGAATTACCTATCTAATTCGGTCGGTGCGATTATGAGTCCCTTTGACAGTTTTTTGGTGTTACGGAGTTTGAAAACGCTGTCTGTCCGGATTGAGAAACACTGTAAAAACGCAAAGGCGATATCCGAATACCTTGAAAAACATCCATTGATAGAACGGATATACTATCCGGGGCTCGCTAGCCATCCGCAACACAAACTAGCCAAGATTCAGATGACGGGCTACGGAGGTATGATTAGCGTTGTGCTGAAAGGCGGTATGCAAAGTACAAAAATTTTTTTAGAAAATACGCAAATTTTTTCCTTGGCGGAGAGTCTTGGTGGAGTAGAAAGCCTTATCGAACACCCTGCTATCATGACTCATGCTTCTGTGCCGGAAGCTATTCGTAATGAATTGGGTATAGTTGATGGTTTGGTAAGACTTTCCGTGGGCATCGAGAATTGTGAGGATCTCATAAGCGATTTAGACTTTGCCCTGAGCTGTGTTTAGGGGACGAGAAATATACAAGTATTATTCTGGCGACCTACTTACAAATATTTCGAATTGACTTCTGGTGTGCTAATAAGATCTCATATTCCCTAAGCCTAGGCTACGGGTGTTTCATACTTTGTAATCTCCCTAAGGTCATCTAAGTGATAGAGATGATGAACCCTTTTTGGCAAGTCTATTAAGGTGGTTTCGGTTATCCGTTGATAATGCTCGATAAAGCGTTTGATTTCATCTGGTTGCATAATCTCAGGAGGTAGAGGTTTGCCTTGGGTTAAAATTTTCTTTTTGAGCTTCTCCTCTTGATGAAGTCGCCACTTATAGACTGCATCAAACGATGGTGCGCGCAACATAACCCATTGATCGACTTTTTCAAATAAGGATTGATAATTCTTTGCGAGTGCGTTGTTTACATACTCTCGCCAGGCTTGGTTCGCATCATGATTTTTTTCGAATTGATTGACTGGTACTTTAAGGGAATCATCCGGCTGCGGTTTTGCACCAAGGCACCATCCTTCGAGTAAGATGAGTTGGACTGGTAACTGCGCTTTTTCCCAATGTTCTTTTGGGTATCGGTCATCACGTGACTTATCGAAGCGTGGAATCGTAGCGGTTCCTGTCTTTTGAGAAAGTCGATTCAATGTTCTCATTGCAAGAGCTATATCATGTGTGCCGGGAACCCCGCGGGTTGCTAATAATGGATGGGTATCTCTGCTTAATTGAAATCTCTCTTTTCGCGTAAGATAGAAGTCGTCCAGCGATATCGATACCGCCGAAAGTCCTTCAGCACATGCATAGCTCTTAAGATAGTCGGCTAGTGTTGATTTCCCAGATCCCTGCGTACCGTTAATTCCGATAACTAGCGGTTTTTTCAGGAGAGTTAAATTAAGTTTTTGACTGTGCAAAATGGGATCGAATAGTTGTGCGGCTTTTGTGAGATAATCAGCTTCCAAAGCATTACGTTCTAAGAAATCAATTTGCCAAGAGGAATTTTGGGGTGTCGAATTATTTTTTTTGAGAGTCATTTAAGACTGGTTTCTCGCGGGATTGAATACTGAACTTTACAAAATGTGTGCCATATAGGAAAGATCTAATTAGGATATTTTATAAATATTTGTTGACATTAATTCTGCAAGCTGAGATGTGTATCCTTTGCATGCTGATCAATCATTCGGCATAGACACAATTTCGGATATCCTCAAATGTATAGATTTTTGAGCGCAATTTTTTACCCCTACTTGGCAATAGTAATGAGAGATTATGCGTAAATTAATGTTATTGTTTTTTTTGATTTCAATTTTGACTGGATGCAACGCAAAAAAAGATTCCCAAACTATCGATAGCGCTGTTACAGACCGTATTGTGCATGATGAATTTGAGGAAATTTTCTCCAACGCTTGGTACCAAAATGGTCAAGATCAAATTGACCGCAAACTTGCTAATTATAAGAGTGTGAAAACTAGACGTGGAGCAGCTAAAAATATTATCTTGTTTATTGGAGATGGAATGAGTATCGGAACGGTAACTGCATCTCGTATTTTGATGGGTCAATTGGAGGGTCGCCATGGCGAGGAGGGCTTTTTAAGTTTTGGACACTTTCCATATACGGCTCTCGTTAAAACGTATAATGTCGATGCTCAAGTGCCGGATTCTGCAGGCACCATGACAGCGATAATGAGTGGAGTAAAAACAAATTTTGGATTATTGGGTGTTGATGAGAAAGCGGTTCGTGGCGATTGTTCGAGTGAACGCGACAATCGCCTGATTTCGGCTTTAGTTTTTGCTGAGATAGCAGGAATGTCCACTGGGATTGTTTCTACCGCTCGCATTACGCATGCGACGCCTGCTGCTACTTATGCTAATAGTGTGGAACGTGGTTGGGAAGATATATCCCGAATACCCAGTGATGAAATAATGGATGGTTGTCAAGATATTGCATTTCAGCTAGTGAATTTCGAGGATAATCTAAAAGATAGGTATACAGGAATTAGCACTGATGGCGTTGATGTGGTGATGGGTGGTGGTCGCAGACACTTTTTTCCTTTATCAACAAAATCCATCTCTTCGGCCTTGCCTGACAAGCAAACTGCCAAGGATATGCAAACCGAGTTTAGTTTGGGGCGTCGAAGTGACGGACGAAATCTAGTTCATGAGTGGATAAATAAGTATCCTGATGGCTGTTATATTGATGATCTAAGTTCCTTTAACAGCGCACGAGAGGAATGTTCTGGTCCTATGCTTGGATTGTTTAGTGAATCTCATATGGGTTATGAGGAGGAACGAAAGCGGCGAAAACTTTCTCAACCATCCTTATCTGAAATGACCGGAGCGGCTATTGATAAGCTATCGGAGAATAAAAAGGGTTTTTTTCTGATGGTTGAATCTGGTCGTATAGATCATGCTCATCATGCAAATAGTGCGTATTCTGCATTACACGATACGATCGAATTTTCCCTCGCGGTGAAAGAAGCAGTCGATTCCACAAAAGTCGATGAGACGTTGATTTTGGTTACTGCTGACCATGGACACGTGATGACTATGTCTGGTTATCCAAAACGGGGCAACCCCATTTTAGGTAAGGTGGTCTCTTTTCAAAGTAATCAGATGGTCCTCGATAAAGAAGGCTTGCCATTTACAACCTTAGGTTATCAAAATGGCCCAGGGTTCCATAATTTTAGTGGAGCCTCTAACGCGGATTACGTATATGAATTCCCTACAAATGCGGGTCGTCAGAATCTTTCCAACATTGATACGGAAGGAAGAGGATTTCACCAAGAGGCATTAATTCCTTTGCATGCGGAGACTCATTCGGGAGAGGATGTGGCTCTTTACGCCCAAGGACCGGGAGCACATTTAGTTGCAGGGACTATAGAACAAAACGTTATTTTTCATATTATGGATTATGCTGCAGATCTTCGGTCTAGGGCCATGCACAATCTAAAAGCGCATATGGAATAGTCGTTTAGACCTCTAACAACCTCATTATATGACAAGGTATACATCTTACACGACGCATAGAACACACACGATATCAGCCTCCTAGAGGTGTGGTGTCCACAGACGTTTTTTATGTTTTTGATTTTTGTCCCATAAAGACTTGAACCTAATTAAGTGAGATGACTTTTCTACTAGGATATTTTTTAGGTAATGCTCTATACATTATGTCGAATAGTTAAAACTTAACGTTTGGAAATTTTCTTTCGCCAGGTGCAACTGAGATGTTTTCACTAAAATCCTACGTCTCATGTGACGTGGTTAAGCATGATAAGAATTTATTTAATCGCCATAAAAAATTAAATTTGCTTATCGGAATACACACATAAATGATACTAAGTATCATAGTCTAGTATAAATGAAAGGTTTTATAAGTATGGAAAAATTACCTGTTACTGTTCTGTCCGGTTTTTTGGGAGCGGGGAAAACCACTCTTCTTAGTCACATATTAAATAACCGTCAAGGTCGCAAAGTAGCTGTTATCGTCAATGACATGAGCGAGATCAATGTGGATGCGTCACTCGTAGAGAACGAGGTCTCGTTAAGCCGGAGTGAAGAGAAGTTGGTTGAAATGAGTAACGGTTGCATTTGCTGTACATTGAGAGAGGATTTATTGCAAGAGATAACTGCTCTAGCAAAAGAAAAACGTTTTGATTATTTAGTGATTGAATCAACCGGTATTTCAGAACCGCTTCCAGTTGCTGAAACATTTACATTTGCTGATGAGGATGGGATTTCACTATCAGATGTCGCCACCCTTGACACTATGGTGACAGTTGTTGATGCCGTAAATTTTTTAAAGGATTTTGATGAGGCCAAGTATCTCCAGGATACCGCAGAGTCTCTTGGTGAGGAGGATGGGCGAAGTGTTGCTGATTTGCTCGTTGACCAAGTAGAGTTTGCAGATATTATCCTAATAAGCAAAACGGATATTGTTAGCTCGGAGGAAGTTGAGCGTCTTAAAGCGACAATTAAGACGCTTAACACGCATGCGAAGATTATTCCAATTGCCCACGGTCAAATCGATATAAAAGAGGTTTTGGATACCGGTCTATTTGATTTTGAGCAAGCTCATGCTGCGCCTGGATGGCTCAAAGAAATGCGAGGAGAACACGTTCCAGAAACCGAAGAGTATGGTATTGGTAGTTTTAGCTATCAGGCTCGACTACCATTTGATCCCGAAAAATTTCACAAACTATTGCATGGCTTAGATAAATATGGAAAGCTAATTCGCTCAAAGGGGTACTTCTGGTTGGCCACAAGACCCGAATATGCGGGTCAATGGAGTCAAGCTGGAGGAATTGCCCATTATGGGTTTGCGGGTATGTTTTGGAAGGCTATTCCAAAAAAAGATTGGCCCACTGATGTTGACTATTTGGCCTCAATCAACAAACTTTGGGTAGAACCTTTTGGCGACATGCGACAAGAACTAGTATTTATTGGTCAAAATATGGATGAAGCGGGTCTTAGCAAGGCACTAGACAAATGTTTGTTACCAATGGATGAGGTTCTTAAAGGTAAGGAATATTGGGCGACATTGCATGACCCATTTCCAGAGTGGAAGGCGGCATAAGTCGTGATGGGCCGGTCTCATTGCTTTGAATCTATGTCGAAGTCAGCGCATCAACAAGAAAAAATCAAAAAAAAATCTTAGAGGCCAAACGTGTTTGTGACAGGGCCGGTGCGCGGTTTACAAAGAAACGTGCGCAGATCTTCGAAATTATATTGCTAGCAGACATACCGTTGTCAGCTTATGAAATAGCAGATATTTACAATAAATCTTGCAAGGAAAAAATGCCACCACTGTCCGTATACCGAATTCTCGAATTTTTTGGGACTCTTGATCTAGTGCATAAATTGAGCTCAAACAATAAATTTGTGACGTGTTCTCATATAAGTTGTGATCACATTCATGACGATTCTCAATTTTTGATATGTAACAACTGTGCAATTGCAACAGAAATATCAATGTCTTCGAAACTCATGCGTGATTTGAAAAAACTAGTCAGAAACGCTGGTTTCGCTCTCATAAATCCTCAAATAGAGTTACAGTGTCTTTGTGATGCTTGTTCTGCAAATTCAAAAATATCTCTAAGTTAATTGAGGTGACATTCAAGCAAGCAACTCTTTTGAACTGCGCAGAAGAGCCTTTCTCTTGATGGCTATTACTTGATATTACGGCTCTCAAATAATGGTGGGCCCAGTAGGACTTGAACCTACGACCAATCGATTATGAGTCGACTGCTCTAACCAGCTGAGCTATG
>NZEU01000062.1 GCA_002689135.1 Porticoccaceae bacterium | reverse complement strand
GGCTATGCGCCCGATTTGTCTTGACAACCAATGCTTTGGCAAAAGCCGTTGAATCGCCACGAAAATGTTCGCTTTATGTGGCATAACATCCTATTTTTTAAAGTCGCATTTATCCAATC
This sequence comes from Porticoccaceae bacterium, assembly GCA_002689135.1. Taxonomy (GTDB): domain Bacteria; phylum Pseudomonadota; class Gammaproteobacteria; order Pseudomonadales; family Porticoccaceae; genus TMED48. Next base: position 7,677 of record NZEU01000062.1, on the reverse strand, counting down.
ATCAAGTCCTTCGCTAATTGGACAACATGGCGAAAGCTATAGCATAACTCCGCTCGTCACTGATACTCAATAGTACTCGGCTTGCGCCCAAATTTCTCATAGCTTTGGCAGCGCCTAGGTCTAATGATGCTGCGGGGGCTCCGTTAGCTTCATGTCTGATGATAATATTTTGAAAGCCAACGCCGCTGCCAATTCCGGTGCCAAGTGCCTTAGCGATTGCCTCCTTAGCAGCAAATCGTTTGGCCAAGAAAGCTGGACTAAGCTTGCTAATACGCCAGGCTGTCAGTTCCTCCAAGCTCAGCACTTTCCTCCCAAAACGTTCTCCATATCGCTTAATTAGCCTCTCGATGCGAGCTATATCAACAATATCAGTACCAATTGAAAACACCATCACCAGAAACCCTCTTAAAAAAGTGTCCTAGAAACCTTAAAATCACGATAAAGCTTCCGACTATGCAACTGTTTTCCGCCTAAATAAAAATCAATAGCTGCCTTAAGAATCTGCCTTGCCGCATTGACTACCGAGGCATTACTCCAATCATCATCCGGTATGGCAAGAATATCTCGTCCCATTAAAACATTTTTAGCATTTTTGTGGCTCACTTTCTTTAATCCAAACTGAGGTTCGTATAAATATCGCCCATTGGGTTCCAATGGTTCTCCACTTTCCGCCTCTGAATCTAAAACCAAACCGTAGCCTAATTCACTCAATAACATCATCTCAGTCTTTCTCAAATGCGATTCATGAAAAGGGCCTCTGAATAGAGCATTGATAAACTGCTTATAATGATCATAAAAGCACTCTAACGGATCCTGCTCTACAAATAACCGGTAGATTAGCTCGTTGACATAAAGTCCAAAATAGAGTGCCTCTTCTTGCAAAAATATCGGAGGCCCTAGAATATCAGCACTTATCAAAGTTTTAAGATCAGCGCGACCAGACCAGCAAAACGAATACTCAACGTAGGGTATTAGGAGGCGGTTTGCGCCCTTCTTTTTTGGGCTTCGATACCCCTTTGCGACGCATTTGACTCGTCCATATAATCTGGTATACAAGTCGACAATTAGACTGGTTTCACCATAAGGTATGGTGTGAAGCAAAAAACCTCTCTCGTCTTCCCAACGCATAATTCAAAACTCGTTATTGTAGCCAAAACTGTTCAAGGTTCGTTCATCATCAGACCAGCCATTTTTCACTTTTACCCAGGTATTGAGCATCACTCTGCAGTCCAATAAGGCTTCGATATCGTCACGAGCATTCTTCCCGATAGCTTTTAGGCGTTGCCCCTTATTGCCAATAATAATCTTTTTTTGTCCTTCTCTTTCGACATAAATTATTGCGTGAATATGCGTGATATCATCGATAGAAGTATATTGTTCTATTTCGACCGTAGCTTGATAGGGCAATTCCGCCCCCAGTTGTCGAGTAATTTTCTCTCGAATAATTTCTGCCACTAGAAAACGTTCGCTGCGGTTAGTAATATCTTCTGAATCGAAGACAAAAGGTCTTTTTGGTAAAACTTCTTTAATTCGCTCAACTAACAAGTCGATATTAGTTTTCCTTAGCGCTGATATAGGAATAAAATCTGCAGCGGGAAATTTCTTGGCCAAGAGCCTAATTTGGGCTAGTAGATGGTCTTTATCTTGAATAACATCTAATTTATTGAGCGCAATAATTATTGGTGTCCTAATATTTTCAAGATATTTTGCAACGTACTGATCAGCGAGAGTCCATTCGGCACGGTCTAAGACAAAAAGTACAATGTCCACATCATTAATTGCGCTCAGCGCAGAGCGATGCATGATCCGATTCAATGCAACTGCTTGCTTTGCATGAATTCCTGGAGTATCAACAAATATTATTTGAGCTTCTTGATCAGTTTTAACGGCTAGTAAGCTATGACGAGTTGTTTGAGGCTTGCGTGATGTGATACTAAGTTTTTGACCTATGATATGGTTAAGGAGTGTAGATTTCCCCACATTCGGTCGTCCGATGATCGCCACTTGACCGCATCGCGTCACTATTTCATTCATTGGCGTACCTTTATCGCCTCAAGTATTTGCTCAGCAACCAGTTGTTCGGCTTTTCTTCGACTGTCTGAGGTGGCATGGAATTCGCTATCTAGGGGCTTAATCTTACAACTCACCGTGAATGTCCGACTGTGAGCTTCTCCTCTTGTTTTGACCAACTGATAATCAGGCAAGGGGTTGCCCTGACCTTGCAACCACTCCTGAAGAGTGGTTTTGGCATCTTTAATCGACCGTGCCCTCATCGCACGCTCCATATTTTCGGAAAACCAATGCAATACGAAATTTCGAGCATTGATAAAGCCTCCATCTAAATAAATCGCTCCAATCAATGCCTCCAGAGAATCTGCCAGGATTGATTCTCGGGTATGCGCTCCGGCCTTGATTTCTCCTGAACCCAATAACAGGTGCGAACCCAGATTCATTTGCCGCGCCACGCTGACCAGAGATTCCTTGCGCACAACTTGAGACCTCATCCGACTCAATTCGCCTTCACTGGCTGATGGAAGCGTTAGATAAAAATACTCACCAGTAATTGCGCCAAATATGGAGTCGCCGAGGAATTCCAATCGTTCGTTATTTTTGGTTGCGGCACTACGATGAGTAAGAGCTCTTTCCAAAATTGTTTCATCGCTAAAGCGATATTGAAGCTTATCCTCAAGGTTTGAAAAGCCCACAACCACATTCTCCCTGATTTTACAGACTGTTTTTAGAACAGAGACTAATCGATATGTGATAGTAAATTCAATCGGGCATCATAATTCATTGTATCCAACCTGTTCTGGAAAAATTGGGCATACTTAGAAACTCGTCCCAGAACATCCAACGGGCAAACGCTTTCCCGACAATTCTTTGGGCTGGAACCGGCCCCCAAACCCTGCTATCACTGGAATTATCGCGATTGTCCCCCATCATGAAATAATGCCCTTCGGGCACCACTGAAGTATAATTTAGGCTTAACTGAGTCGGAACTAACCTTTTATGGATTGTATGAGCCGAATCATTGAGAAATTCATTCATAACTACTGAGCGCGAATCCTCTGCCTCGATATCTAGGGCAAGTTGCTTAACTTTTTCACCATTTACATATAAGACACCAGAAACTAAACGAATCTCATCTCCAGGCAACCCTACTAGACGTTTTATAAAATACCTATCCTCATGAGGAGGGAAAAAGACCACAACATCACCACGATCTGGATTCCCAATTTCAAAAAATTTATAACGTAACACCGGCAATCTTAACCCGTAAGTCCATTTATTAACCAATATGAAATCACCCACTTTCAATGTGGGGACCATAGATTTCGACGGAATTTGGAAAGGCTCAAAAATAAAAGATCTTAGTATCAAAACAATCCCGAGAACTGAGGCCANAGACGCAATGAACTCGATTGGNCCATCTTTGTGTTCAAAAATAAAACGATTAGCNANCCANCATAAGANAGAAAAAATAAAAATTGATGTTAGNATCAGCTCAAAGTTGAAGTTCATAGTCNCCTTCTCTTTTCAAGTTNAGTATGGTTACGCATTACGTTTGCAGAACTGCTAAAAATGCTGCCTGAGGGATTTCTACGCTTCCTACTTGTTTCATTCGACGTTTACCTGCCTTCTGTTTCTCNANCAGNTTCTTTTTTCGAGTGACATCTCCACCATAACATTTGGCTGTAACATTTTTCCGCAAGGCCTTGACGGTAGTCCGAGCTATAATATTTCCTCCTACAGCAGCTTGAATTGCCACATCAAACATCTGGCGGGGTATCAATTCCTTGAGCTTTTCGGACAACTCGCGGCCTCTTTTTACAGATTCTCCTCGATGAACGATTGCTGCGAGCGCATCCACTCTTTCGCCATTTATGAGGACATCAAGTTTCACAAGGGGCGCCACTTGAAAATGGGCAAACCCATAGTCAAGTGATGCAAAACCNCGACTCACAGATTTTAAACGATCAAAAAAGTCCATCACAACTTCCGCCATCGGCATTTCATATACTATTGAAACCTGTCCACCGACAAATTGCATGTCCTTCTGCACCCCTCGTTTTTCAGTGCAAAGGGTAAGCACGTTACCCACATATTCTTTAGGTACCAATATATTGGCTTCACAGATGGGCTCAAGCAAGTCGGCCACCTGCCCAATATCTGGAAGTTGAGAGGGATTTGAAATATGTTTTGAATCTCCCTGCGACGTTACCACCTCATAAACAACCGTGGGTGAAGTNGTGATCANATCCAAATCATGTTCTCGCTCCAAACGCTCCTGGATAATTTCCATATGCAGCATTCCCAAGAAACCACATCGAAATCCAAAACCNAGTGCATCCGAGCTTTCGGGTTCATAGAACAGAGAAGCATCATTTACAGCTAATTTACCCAGTGCCTCACGAAAAAGTTCGAAATCGTCAGANTTTACTGGAAACATTCCAGCATATACTTGCGGCTTGATCTTCTGAAAATCGGGCAAAGCAGGCACATCAATATTATNTGAATGAATAAATGTATCCCCCACTGGTGCTCCTTTTATATCCTTTATTCCAGAGATCACATAACCAACCTCGCCTGCCTTGAGAACGCCTGTGTCCAGACTTTTAGGAGTATAAACACCCAGCGCATCAACGCTATGCGCCTTCCCAATCGACTTTGCAATAATTTTATCTTTTACTCGGAGTGCGCCATGAACAACGCGCACTAGTGAAATTACTCCCAAATAATTATCAAACCACGAATCAATGATAAGTGCCTGCAATGGAGAGTCAATCGATCCTGTGGGCGCTGGCACCTTATTCACAATTTGTTCGAGAATCTCTTCAATACCGAGTCCGGTTTTGGCACTACATAGGACCGCATCCTCTGCTGAGATTCCGATAATATCCTCTATCTCATCAGCGACTTTTTCAGGATCTGCTTGTGGCAAATCTATCTTGTTTAGCACGGGCAACACTTCGAGTCCCTGATTAATCGCTTTATAACAGTTAGCTACTGATTGTGCTTCTACTCCCTGTGCTGCATCAATGACTAACAACGCACCCTCACAGGCAGCTAATGAGCGCGAGACTTCATAAGAAAAATCAACGTGCCCTGGAGTGTCTATGAGATTAAGTTGATATCTTTTTCCATCCCTTGCTGAATATTGGAGAGTGACGCTCTGNGCTTTGATGGTAATACCGCGNTCCCGCTCAATATCCATCGAGTCNAGCACTTGTGTGCTCATCTCGCGCTCTGTCAAACCGCCGCAGATTTGAATGAAACGATCAGCCAAGGTGGACTTGCCATGATCTATATGGGCGATAATAGAAAAATTACGGATGCATTCCAGCTGGGACACAGACTTTCAAACCTCTGCAAAATAACCAGAGAATTCTATCTTATTCCGGCTCTCAACTCCATGAGCNGAGGGCAGACAAGCCACTAAATTGACGCCGATAACTCTCAAAGATTATTTCCCAGCAATTTGGATCGTTCTGAAGATCGCTCGGCCCTGCCTGAAAAATCTTAACGGTATGGGGACATTCTCTGGTAGCTTGCTTACCACTCTTTGATATTCCCTTGTGTCTCTTATGCGAACACGTCCCAATTGAACGATTATATCACCACGAAGTAGGCCAGCTTTTTCAGCTGCAGATCTCGGAGAGACTTGACTAATGACCGCACCGTCCTGCCGCATTGGGTCTTGATTTGCACCATCACTTTTATCTCGAACCACAAGACCCAATCGATCACCACCATCTTGCCGTGATCGCGTTTCTCCAGAATCTGCTAACGCAGAAACAGTAACGGTCAAGCTTTTTTGTGATCCATCCCTGTAAATCTTTACTGTTGCGCTTTCTCCTGGTCTGACACCGCCAACAGCTGGAGGCAGGTCGCCTGAATCAATGATCGCTTTTCCATTGAAATTAATGATTACATCGCCCGGTATTAATCCACCTTCATCAGCGGGACTGCCATTTTCTACTGCGCTAATCAGTGCTCCTCGCGCTTTACTGAGCTTGAGCGCCTGAGCTAATTGCTGATTTAAATCTTGAATAGCAACGCCTAGCCATCCCCTATCAACCCGTCCATTGTTTTTTAATTGCTCCACGACATTCAAAGCCACGCTAGCAGGGATAGCAAACGACAGACCAATCGACCCACCTGTCCTGGAGTAGATTTGCGAGTTAATACCAACTACTCGGCCCTCGAGATCGAATAAGGGGCCGCCTGAATTGCCCGGGTTTATAGCAACATCCGTCTGAATGAAGGGAACATAGGTCTCATTCCGCTCGGTGGGAATACTGCGTCCTATGGCACTCACAATACCTGCCGCCACCGAATAATCTAAACCAAAAGGCGACCCGATGGCCAGCACCCATTCACCCACACGCAAATCATCCTCATCTGCTAATCCCAAGACCGGTAGATTTTCAGCTTCAATTTTCAGCAACGCCAAATCCGAGCGACGATCGGTGCCGACAATAGAAGCAACGTATTCTTCCCTATCGGCAAACGTTACCCTGATTTCGTCGGCGGAGTTCACCACATGATGGTTCGTCAATATAAATCCATCCTCAGAAATCACAAAACCAGATCCCATAGAGTACCGCTGAGGACGATCTTGCTGACTTCGACGCTGTTGCTCCAATAACTCTCGAAATATGTCTGGTAGTTGTCCACGATATGAAGGTAAGCCCTGCCTGTCTTGCTCTTTAAAACTTACGTTAATCTTCACAACAGCCGGAGAGGCTTCCTCTACTAGGTCTGTAAAATCAGGCAAACGGGCATCGGCTAAAAACGGTATCAAACAAACTAATATGGCCGAATAAAATCTGTACGTCATGAATACCAACCTCCTCTGTTCTAGTCATATTTTATGTCAACGGTTTGGAGACTTGAAACAATTTCCAGACCATGTCTCTTTTACCCTGACGGCAGCCAACGTTGTTTTTAAGCCAAAGTCGCTAGCGTTTATATGAGAGCAGTCGTCCGCTCGCATCATAGGGACGTCAGAAACACCGGTGTTTCGTCTGTACGCACCTTTCTCTGATTTCGGTTTGGTGGAGCAACAAATCAGACAATTCTATTACCTACAACCATAATTACCTCTTCGACCAAGAAAACACGCTTAGTCGAGTAACCAAAGTAAACTTTTCTATTTAGAAACACTCCGACCAACCCGATGCCCCAATTAAAGTCTAACAAGGTTCCAAGCAAGTCGGTCTATTGGCAAGCTTTTCTATGAGGGATACCTCATGACGCCAATCCAAACCAAAGGCAGAAAGCAAAGTCATTGGCAGATTTATGTCAACAGGATGAGCAATAAACGAACCAGAGTTAGCCGCCTTCTTCGTGGGATGGATCCACGGGATGCGTACCATCTTTTTCTTCTATATTTTTGGCCTTGTTCAAACTATTATTTGATTTATAGGAATCAATTACCTCTCCCCGCAGTCCTCTATCTGACCTTTTTTTCCGCTCAACAGTTTTAACTCTTGGCATTTCAGCGCTTACAGTCTGAGCGTCAATAGAGGGTTTAAATCCAGCAGGATGTCGAGTCGAATGTTCTTTTTGAGCGTTAACTTGCAGTTGCTGAGCTGGTAAAGCATTAAGATTCCCATCCATTGATGCCCCGTTAAATCTCTGTACCAGAAGAATAGTAATTACAGCAACAGAAGC
>NZEU01000061.1 GCA_002689135.1 Porticoccaceae bacterium | reverse complement strand
AGACTACCAAGCTTCGTAGCAATCTCCGATAACGTGTCAAAGTCAGTAGATACACTATTCAATATATCCGTGTTCAACTGCGCTATCGATGCATCAATCGCTGATTCCAACCCAACCCACAAACCCGAAGCCGAGACCGCTGGGGAGGCGGTCGAATCGGAAGGAACACCAATTGCGTTACTGATACTGCTGGCAACAGAACCTGAAGCAGTGCCATTCAGGACATCTACGGCCGACTGNAAGCTCGTCAGCTTGGTCGCGACATTACTGAACGTTGTATAATCTGCTTGACCCGCGTTTAAAGTAGTTTGTAATCCCGATATTGCTGCCGAGATCGCTGATTCCAGCCCAATCCATAACCCCGACGCCACAACCGCAGGCGAGACAGCTGAATCAGATGGAACGCCAATTGCGTCGCTAATACTTGAAGTTATAGAACCGAGTCCAACTCCTTGCAAAGTCTCAAGTGACGTTGTTACTGAAGCAACATCGGATATAACTGCAGCAAGATTACCTTCCAAGCCCTCACTATTTTCGGAGAGGTCATCAAAATCACCGCTTAAACTGCTTAGCTGGTCTTGAAGGTTAGTTACCGACTGTGTTAGTTGCGGAATTCCCGGAAACGACAGAGCCTGAAAGCCAGCTTTTATTGACGCATCAACTATATTTGAAATCGCAGTGGAGACCCCATCTCCATCTCGAATGAATATGTCCAAGCCGATTAACTTTAGGGAACCGGGGGAAGTAAGGAAACTTTCTAACTCAGAGAGCGCACCGCTATTCCCAACATCTATGGTGAGCTCACCAGTTCCGGTCACACTGACGATAGAGCCCATCGTCTTAAATTGTTCAACGGTGACGATTACGCCAGACGCCAGAGTGGGGATGTCGATNCCCGGTGCTATATCGGCACTCGTGAGATCAAGCGTGCCATGAGAAACACTGATGGAGGAAACCGCAGAAGTAATCTTGCTGTCCGCTGAGAGCACAATGGTATCATTATGGATGTCTGCACTACTCTCGAAGAGAAAATGCAATGTATCCCCAGAGCTTGAAAGACTCGAGGTATCAACCGTAAGCTCACGTATCTGCTGTGATGTGGCATCAGTATCTACTATGCTGAGTACGACCGTATCTTTACCTGAACCAAGATCTCCAGTCACATTAATAGTTGTAGCGCTGAGCGTCTTAATCTCAAAACTATTNGCTGTCTCATCACCCGTCAATGCGATATTTATAACAGTCGCATCCGCAGGACTTTCGATATGTGACTCACCCACGCTATTTGTTACTGGAACACTGACCCCCGTAGCGTCTGCTAAGGTAGCTGCAAAATCCGCATCAAGAGCTGCGTCGAGCGCTGCTGTGTCTGTGACTGATGGATCAATGCCCACAGAAATAAGGGGCTCCTGCCCCTCCTGCACGACATTCGCTAAAATTTCGGCTAAGGCTGCGACATCCTCCGGTGAAGACACTTTTACGTCGAGACGCCCCTCGCCCTGAGTTACTACCGGAGCATTGATCTCCTGCAACTGAGCAACTGACAGCTTCAACCCTGAGTTGATGACTACCGTTCCAACGTTTGCGAGCCCNACTGAGTTTGTCAGTATGTCTACGGTACCATCATCGATGATAAGGTCACCGCCTCCAAAGTCGACCTCACTGCCGGCGGCAAGGATAAAGGTGTCNGCNTTGTCCAACATATCNAAAGTAAGGTCTCCACCTTCAAGGTCGACCTTCACAAGCGAACTGACAACATTATCCTCGGTATCGTCAGGGATAATAATTATGACATCTCCAGCGCCGGTTATTGTCCCGCTCTCACTAACCGTATTAAGCTGGTTGGCTGTCAACTCTAGCGAGGCACTCGATGTCACAACAAATGAAACTCCACTCAGGTCAGCACCCGTTTCAAACGATGCCTTATCTGTATCTCCATCAATCCCATTTACAGTGATACTTGCTCCACTGAAGCTAGCGCCACTCTCAAAGATCACTGCCCCAGTAGCATCAATAACGGCATCCAGTGATGAAGTGGTAATGGTACTAAGGTCAACACCTAAATTATTTTCGCCACCGGTAATAGAAACTGTTCCAGTACCCGAAATTTTTGCCCCGCTGACTGCCCCCGCATCCGCAGTCAGGGATTGTCCATCTATGACAAATTCTGTCACCGACGAGATCGGAACTGAAACTGGAGCGCCTGTTGTCGCCGTCAAAGTATAGTCACTATTTGACGCTGTCATCGATACCGCACCATTATCGGAGTCAATGTTCCACTGTCCCGAGCCGCTGGAACTCTCCGACACACGAAATTGATTTTGAGGCGCCTGATAAACTGGAGTGTAATAAGACCCACTACCACCGCACGCCGCTAGCGGCAGAACCATTATTGGTATTAATCCACTGGCGCCCTTTTCAGATGCCTTTTTCACCCAATTGGATATCAACCTATTTCTAGCTTTGGCTGTATTAGGAAGCTCAATGATTTCAACGTTTTGACTATTTGATGTCGCAAATGATTCCAGCTCACTATCATGAGCTGCAATCCTTAAGGATTCTAAGACTTCACCTTCGCGCTCAGCGCGAAGTAACTGGATAGGCAAAGATTCTTCTGCCGATACATGAAAAATGTACGCACTCTTAAACTTCTTTTCCTCAGCCGCATCAATCGAAGCGCCATTCTGACTAACATTCAGTTCAGTTCGGTCGAGGTATTTCATATGATATATCCTTTTTTGAGCTCATTATGCGCTGAGNACACGCGTTTACAATTCGGAAATGTATACATAAGACCGTCGAGAATTCTCTCCAGCGACGATCACAAGAAAATTTTGGCTGTTATCTTTGCTAAACAAAGTAGTTTTTTTACTCATAAAAACAAGATACACCGGTTATTTTTATCCCTTAAGAGTGTAATGGCGGTGGGATAGATAGTCAATTCAGGCGATATGATATACTGTTAGTGTGCAATTTTAACTAAAATTCCTAAATTGCTATCCGTCATCATTTTTTTCGCGCAATCCCTACCCCATAAATATGAGATAAATGTCTCACTCACAAACATCGGCAAATTCAGCGCTGTAAGAAAATGAAGCTTTTCTGTTTTCTATATTTCTGTTTTCTATAAATGTGGCGAGTAATCGATATTGTTAGATACGGGCTAGAACAGAAATACTGTTTTCCATAACGCAATAGTAATGACAAAGGATCTTTCAAAGGTGGTGAAAGTCGTGCTTAACTTCTAGTGTTTCGATCGTACAGATGGTCTTTTAGCCCTCAGAAAACTTTTCCAAAGCCAAAATCTAAAGGCCTTTGTTATTAGGTGCTTTAGGGAGTTGTTCGAAATTCTATCTCACTTTAGATCTCATAGTGACAAACTCCTCAGCTGCCGAAGGATGTATCCCCACTGTGGCATCAAACTGAGCTTTAGTGGCACCAGCCGTTAAAGCGACCCCCATACCTTGGATAATTTCAGCCGCATGCTCCCCGACCATGTGACAACCAAGCACCAAATTTGACTCACCATCTACCACAAGCTTCATCAATATCCTCTCACCACCGCCGCCTAGAGTCTGGAGCATAGGCCTAAACTCCGAAACAAAAACTTCCACATTGGCATACTTTTTTAACGCCTGCTCTTCGCTCAAACCGACCGTACCAAACTCGGGCTGAGAAAATACAGCTGTTGGGATGTTCTCGTAGTTGATCATCGTCGCGCCAGCACCATACAGATGATCAACCAGAACCATCGCCTCTTGAATCGCAACCGGTGTGAGCTGGACACGATCAATCACATCACCCAGCGCATACACACTCGGTTCTGCTGTTGCAAAAAATGAATCTACCTCGATAGATCCATTCTCCCGCCTAACAACAGCGGTATTCTCCAATCCAAGTGCTTCTGTATTCGCTCTTCGGCCGGTTGCATAAAGCGCCAAATCGGCTTGTAACTCCAAACCCGAATACAAGGTAACATCTAATGAACCGTTTTTTTTTGTGATCCTCCTAATCTCGGAATTAAAATGAAAATGCACGCCCTTTTTCTCCATTCCCTCATAAATTTTCTCAGACATTTCTTTGTCAAAAGACTTGAGCACACTNTGGCCTCGGTAAACCAAGTGAGTCTCTACCCCGAAGCCATTGAGTATTCCAGCAAACTCTACCGCTATGTAACCTCCTCCCACAACTACCGCTTTTTTGGGTAACTCCTCTAAATAAAACATCTCATTAGAAGTGACGGCAAATTCTTTTCCTTTAAAATCGGGCACGAACGGCCATCCTCCAGTCGCCACCAAAATAGTCTCTACAGTGTATGTTTTCTTATTGACCGTCACCCTGTTGGGTCCGGCTATCGTGGCCCTTCCATCAATCAGATCAGCACCACTATTTAGGATGAGATCTTGATAGATTCCGTTCAAACGCTCGATCTCCTTTGTCTTGTTATTTCTTAAGATGTTCCAATCCAAACAAGGCATAGTTTTAACGTCCCACCCAAAACCCCCGCTCGCTCGAAACAACTCGGGAAACTGAGATGCATAAACAAATAATTTTTTGGGCACGCACCCCACGTTTACGCAGGTGCCACCGAGGTATCGCTCTTCTGCCACAGCGACTTTTTTCCCTTTTGACGCTGCCATCCGAGCTGCACGAACACCACCAGACCCCGCACCAATAACGAACAAGTCATAATCAAACTGTTTTGGCATTAGTAATCCTTTTGAAGTCTCGAGACCTTTATTGGTTCCGATTATAAAAATATTCTGTTAACTGAAGCCTGTTCCCGATCGTAGGAATGGCGGCATCACCTTCATCACTAGGAACCTGCCAATATTGGTCACCATCACTCCAAGCCTCACAATCACCATTAACCACTAAGTCCCTGCAATGTGCATATTGCATAGTGCATAGTGCATAGTGCATAGTGCATAGTGCACCAAATTTTCGTAATAATGTTCACGCAGTTTATCCGAATTTCTATCGNCGTATTCTTTGCTCCAAAATATATTAATGTCAGCCCTGTGTGGTGTACCAATCCTAACACCATTATCATAGACTATTTCGGCATCAGCGTAATAAGTATAAACTTTGGCACCACTCACAAAATTTGCCACGGCAGATCTATGTGATGTGACAAGAAACATCACATCTCCTATGAAACGTGCATGAGCCAGTTCCACTCTTTTTTGAAAATCGCCCCGATAAATGTGCCGAATTTTGCCCCAATTGTTTCGAATCCACTCTTGATTTGTACCGTCAGATATCCAACGTCTTGATGACCACTGCCCCTCGAAACTCGTAAATCCGGTCATATAAGCATCTACCCGGTTCCTGCATTTTATATCGCTCACAGAATCAAAATAATCGACTTTAAATGCATCATCGTTAACAGTTGGTAGTTTTTAATCTCACGCTGATTTGTAAGAAGAGTTGGTTCGAATGCTCTAAGTGTTCCCAGCTAGGTGTCAGACTCCAAACCAGCCCCCTACAAACAATGATATCGCTTGATCCTCGGCTATGCCTAGTTCCCTCCCGATAAAATCTGTTTTTGTTACGTCGTGCAGTTTTCGCATGAAATGGCGCTGCCGCCCAACGTAGTGCAGATATCTGATCCAAAAATCCAAAATTTGGGTGGAACAACCACTACACCCCTTTCTAAAAGTAACTCGCCCGCCACGTTGCCATGCCCATTCGACAAGCCGCCCCCATGGATCCAGGCCATTATTTGGAGCTTCCCCTCCAAATCAGAGCTCCAGACATTCAAATATAGACAGTCTTCGCTTAGCGCACTGACAAATGATTTCTTCTTATTTGCAATACAACTCGCTCCAAATTCTGGATCTAAATGTAGCTGTTCATCAAAAACCACATCCACCGGAGACCTCCAACTAAGATCCCCAACCGGTGGCTCCGCATATGGAATNCCCTTCAAAAAAAACCCATCCGTAAAGAAAACTCCTCCTTTGGTCTTCGACAGATCCACTCTACCAGAGCACCCAGACACCACAAGAAACATACAGGATAGAGCGGTGATTTTTGAGGTATTTGCAATCATGCTCCAAACCTATTTATCATCAAAATGATTGATGAATAATTTAAACATAGGAGGCTTTTGATCTCTGCAAGAGAACCGAGTCATCCCAACTCAATTAACCATGCTCGACCACGAGCGCTTTAATAATCTCCCTCCAGATAAGATACCCGTCGCCATTTAGATGAAGAGCATCATTACTGAATCTTGTATCAATAGCTACTCCATGCTCATCCAAAAAGTGTGGATAAAGATCTATGTAGGTGACACCCAACGGCAACCTTTCCCTGACCTTTTTGTTAATAGCTTCTACTCTGTCTTTGTATTTGCTTGCCCTGGGAAGAATACTCTGCAGAAATATCTTGGTTTCTTTCGATGAGTTACTCAGTAGATCGATTATGGTCAAGATGTTCTCAACGATCTCGTCCTCCGCTACCCCAAAATAGATATCGTTAGTCCCAATCATCAAAAATATACTTGACGGCTCAGATCGATTAATTTGATGGAGTCGTGCCAACAAGCCTGATGTCGTATCACCCCCTATACCTCGGTTCCGCGTGACTCTGTTTTCGAAAAATTCATCCCATGCTCCTCCCTCTGTGATCGAATCACCCAAAAAAACAACATCGCCATTTTTTATCGGAACACTGTCGAAAATACTTACCGCACGCTCATATTTTCCGCCCTTATTAAATACTCCAACGTACACAGACGACAGAGCGCCGGATATATGAAGAAGAAACAAAATGAATATGAACGCAGTGAAACAACAAGAAAAAATCACTAGACCCTTTGATACTTCAGCTAATTGCACTTTTGCCCCCAAATTTTTCTTATTTGCCTCAACTGAAGATCGGAATTATTCTATGTTATTTTGAAGCAAGATTTACAAACTGGACATACCACAAAAAAATTAAATTACCACATTGCAACTGGATTAATAATCATCTGCACTGCTCCCTTGAGTCGAGGCTGTCCGAGGACGAAGAAAAATTCACCAATATTCTCACTAGCCAGTTTTCCGGTATTCATTGTCTCAAGTATGTAAATCCCTTTTTCTTTGATAAAAATTACATGATCATAAAAAACCTTGTCCCCCTCGATTGGCGGCACTACACCCAGACCCCAGGTGTCAGCTCCAACAGCTACAGGATTAAAAGAGGCAATGTATCGCGCTGCGTTATTTGTAAGCCCCGGTTCGCTTGATACCCAAACATCGGGTTTTTCGGATAGCATCCCATCAGTCCAACCCGTATGAAAAAGTATGATATCACCCTCTTTAAATGAAATTTTCTGAATCCTCATAGCACTCTTTATATCAGAAACGGTGATTGGCTGACCACCAATCATTGTATCCACATTAAAGTGCCTAGCCATATTGAGCAACACCCCCCGACCGATGATTGGTGGTATATTCTCTATCCCGAGCTTGGTAAGCCCCGTTATGAGACCAAATTCGTCTCCTTTGTTACAGTTATAAAATATATCCGANTCACCTACATGACCTAACCCGTCTAACTGTGGGCCAATTCCCAGCCACATTTGAACAACATCATCGTGAGCGCTCGATGGCCACCCATACAGTTCCGCTGTATTACCTAAGTTTGGCTGAGAAACCTGAAGGCTTACATACCGAGGTGGAAAAGCGGGCATACCCGGTTCGATTACTATTCCCAAGGGATGACTAATCCCCTTTTTGACTAATTTCGCTGCAGAAACAATTCGCTCAGGCGTGATGTAGTTGGCAGCTCCCAATTCATCATTTTCACCCCAATGTGAGTGATCGCAATTCTCTTCCGCTGCATCCGATGCACTTACCAAAGCTATTGATGAGAAAGCAATAACTGAGAATAAAAATATATAAAATTTAGAGACTATTAATAGAGCAACCATTTGTTTGGACTCCCACAAGGAAAAATTTGATGTAAGAAACTAGCATACTGAGTAGATACAATTGAGAAATTTTCACAGTTTCGATAAATTTTAGTCTACATAGATCTCAATCGACGTTGAAAACAGCGCATGCTGTAATGCAAATAAAAACTCTCTCAACTAACTTAGGTTTAGAAATATGGGACGGTGATATTCGAGATAGAACATAGTTTGATCACATTTGGAGAGCGTTCAAAGAATATTCGGTAATTATAATTCGGGATCTGGATATAACCCCGTAAGAGCATTTAAAGTTTCTAAGGCAATTTGGGGAAATCAATGTTAATCGTTTTCTTCAGGCACATGAGGGCCATTCTGAAATCACGGTTGTTAAGACAACCGTGATCTAAACAAGGGCGATTGCACAGGATTGACATACAGACCCCCTACGATACTGACCCCGCCATGGCTCCATTATGAGTGCAACAAAGCTTCCACCACACGGGGGCACACACTTTTTAATCTCATTAGGTTCTGCGTATGCAACCCTTGGTAAGGATTATCAAAGNTTTTTAAGGGGAGTACCAGCTTAGCACCCCTTCAAGCATGTTTTTGACCACAAAAGCATCTAAAGTATCACGATGATAGCGGCCGCAACGGTAACGAAGATTTTGCAACCCAATACACACTGAACCCTGTTGTGATTACGCACCCTTTCTCCGGCCGAGCCGGGTTATCCGATGGGCCAACCCTTGCTAAGGCTGGCATTGGTGTGTCCCTATAGGGAGCTGAGTAGATCTCACAAACTATTTTTACTCACTGTCAGTCTCCGACCTTCTAGTATCGAGTCGCGCGGGGAGCTGGTGATGTGACAATTTGGGATAAGAGGTTTATACGGCATGGTATCAACAGCCACTCCCTCAGTCACTATCGATCAAAGTATTGGGTAGCTCTTGAGGGTTGCCCACCAAGCGCTACGCCAACGTGCTTCGTGGCTAGAACTCCAATCAATCTANTGAGATTCGCGATTCTAAATATGTAATACTCGTGGGGATCACACTCAAAATTTAATCACAATTAGAAACGAAATCTTATGCCACTATTTAGTGCAGTACTCTGTATATTGTTGCGGTGTTAGCAAGTTCCTCCACCGACCTCATTCATGCTTCTGTACTTTGAGGTTGTTCGGACTGCTCCTTCTCTAAGGTATCAGCACTCTCTGGCGCTTCAATATCCGCCTCATCTTGAATACCATTCGCGGCTGATGCCGTTGTCTCAGATTTAACTTTAGGTGTCGCTGAATGAGACCCACCGCAATGCCCGGCCAAAATTGAACCTGAAAAAATAAAAAATGAGGTCACAAAGACCGCCAATAATCGAAGATGTTTCATAAAATTCCCCTTGGTGCAAAGTTTGTTTAAAAGACTGATTTCCATTAAAAACCGTATCTTTTACGATAATTACAAACGTTCTGGACCTGGGAATTTATAAAGGATCGCGCAATGAGAGTTTTTGGTGCATTAATAGTTAATCTAATATTTTTTACGGATATCACGCATAGCAAAGACCCTCAGGAGCCACTCGATGACCTTGTCTATGATGCACTTAGAAATTTTTACAACGTGCTAGATGTCAAGAATTATGACATAGAAAAACTAAAAGAAATTGTCACTGATGATTTTTTAGTATTTGAGGCTGCTGAAAAAATGGATTTAAACGCATTCCACATATTTTTAACACACAAAGACCCCAATGCGGAGCCTCTGACCCACACAAACTGGCAACTTTCCGAACCCCGGGTTTCCTTGGACGAGGGCTCTGCCCATGTGAGCTATGTCAATAGGGGCACATTTGTGCATGGGACCAGCCTGCGCGTGACGATTGAGTGGTTGGAAAGTGCCTTCCTTATCCGAAAAGATAACAATTTCAAGATAAAGTTTATAAATGCAAATCTGATTTCAAAAGACATCCAGCGCACAGCCGGTGAGGAGTCGAATTAAAAAGACGGCATCACTCAGCTCACTTTGGGAGCAAATCACCGCGAGACACGTTCAAAGGTTCTCTTAAAAGTTCAATTCCCTTAATAATCCTTCGAGTCTGCTCGATAGCGAGTCCGATATAACTTTCCGGATCGAGTAATGAATCCAGCTCACTCTCCGAAAACTCTTTAGCGGCCCTTTTGTTGCTTTGGACAGCCTCAGACAATGAAATATTATTTTCATATGCGAACAACGCAACTTCGTGCATAAGCTGATTCGCGGTATCTTTTCCTATTTTATCTGCGAGAAAAAAAGTAAGCCTCTGCGACAATATTAGCCCCTTGGTTATATTTAAATTCAACCGCATTGTTTCCTTGTTAACGCGTAGTTGACCAAGCAAAAGATTAGCGTGCACTAACATTTTCTCAGATTCAATTGAAATGACTTTCAAGTAATGATCAGCTCGAGGGCCATCTCTTTCAAAGCTATTCACCATATCATCCAAGATAATTTCCGAGTACCTCGGAATACTTCGAGAGTACTCCACCAAACGCGCAGGTCCCTTAGGGTTTCGCTTTTGGGGCATTGTGCTACTGCCAACATCTCTCTCTCCAAGGACCTCAAGCGTTTCTCCAAGTTCTGTCATCTGAAGAAGAATAAGCTCCCCACCCAATCGTCCGAAGGACTTTGAAATGAGTGCCAGTGTGAGTCCATACTCAGCAAAAACGTCCCTGATGCCATGCCAATCAGCTACCGAGGGCGGCTCTAAGCCCAATTCCGCCATCATGAGCGCCTCGGTTTCGAATGCTCTTTGGCCAAGACCAAGATATGTACCGACCGCTCCCTTCAAAATTCCTAAGCCATTTAACTTAGTTTTAATGTGTAAAAGTCTATCTATATTTCGTCGATTCTCCGCGAGCCAAGTGCTTACCTTTTTCCCAAAAGTAATTGGTAATGCATGTTGGCCCCTTGTTCGACCCGCCATAAAAGTACTCAAATTCGCCTTCGCTATCTTTAAAAATTTACCCTCAATCTCAAGCAAATCTTGGATCAGAAGTTCAACAGCATTTTTTAATTGAAGAACAAGGACTGTATCTAATATATCTACAGTGGTTGCACCAAAGTGAAGATACTCTTCGGCACCGTTATCAAGAAACTTTTTCCAAACATTTAACCTTGCAACAAGTCTGTGCCCAACAATTTTGTATTCTCGCCCAACGTCATCAACACTCATATACTCAATAGTCGCTTTTTTTGTAATCTCATCTGCGGCCCACTGCGGAATTATACCCTGCTCAGCTTGAGCCCTTGCGAGAGCGGACTCCACATCAAGTATAAGTTGATTTGTATTTTTGTCAGAAAAGCAATTAACGACAGTCGTGGCCTCTTGAGCCATTACTTTTGCGCGGACTGGCAAAAACACCAACGCCTGTAGTATCATCATGAAAAATATTGAGGGCAATACTGCTTGAACGTAACGCTCTGCCAAAGAAATTTTCTCCTAATCTAAACAGGTGATTTATTAGTCATTTTTTAATACGATTTGGATTGCCTCGCCTTTCTGGCACAGATCTTAGAACTCTCCCTCAAATAGTCATCCTCGCCAAGGTAGGCATTCTTTCTCTTCTCCTCTTTCATGCACTGTTTGTATGGATCTGAGCCACACGAAGTACCCAACAAAACAACAGAAACAAGCGTAAATATCCTTACCGCCAAAGCACAGTGCACAGCGATACCGCAAACTCGTACAAAAAAACGCCTCATTCTTTTTAGTCCTTACTTGCAAACTTTTCCGCAAGTCCATTGCCTGTTTTTTAAACGATCCAACAGCGAGGATCACCTCAACACATTTTTATAAAGGATAACATAATAAACGAAGAGATCTCTCCTGAACCAAGTTTAGCTTGATCGTCAGCTATATTTTTTCGCACCTCCTGACAGCAATCCCTCAACAAAAAATACCCCATTTTCCAATCATCAACAGCTCTTACGTTTATAAAACACACGGATATTTAAGTAATATCTGCATTAGATTACTTTAAAAACCGAAATGTAAGATGAAAGATCGTCAAAGAATTACCCTCGTCACCAACGCATGCAGGTCGATTGGCAAAGAAATATGCTCTCGCCTCCCGATAGATAATGTTCAGGTCATTGGGCTGGATATTTTTAAAGATGCATAAAGCGATCTTAAAACCATCGCGGTAGGTCGCTTTTGCCATCAAAAAAAATGGTGCACGCGTTGGGATTCCTTGCCTCCACACCAGCTGGCTTCATAATGGGAGAAGTGATTGATAAGAATGGCGGGCTACAATTTGACTAAAAATTGGATCACAAGAAACCCGTATTAATGTCCCAAATCTCGATCTTTAGTGATATCAAAGACTCGATGAAAGTTTTAAACGACTGGCTGGTAAACCCTTATAATTTGTCCTGTATACCAACAAACTACCAGACTTGGGACGTTTTATTAAACGCTCATCACTCAGAGCGACCCGAGCCGAAGTAACAAATAGCAGATCAAGGTTATTGCCACCAAACGTAACGCAAGATGGTAGATCGACAGGCACCTCTAAAACGAGGCTTTGTTCTCCATTCTCAAGATATCTCACGATCTGGGAGCCACCCCACTGAGCATTCCAGACACCTCCATCGCTATCCACCGTTGATCCATCAGGAAACATACCTTCCCCAAGTTGGGCAAATATTCTCTTATCAGCCAGCAGATTTTTAATTGGATCATACTGATAACTCCAGATCGTACGCTTAGGGGAATCTGCATGATACATTACTAATCCATCGGGACTCCAACAAAGTCCGTTAGAGGTTGTAATATTGCTGATGTGCTCAACGGGGGCTTGACGAGGATAGATGCTGAATAGGGAGCCAGCGACTTTAGCTACCTCAGGATCCTCAACCATCGTTCCAGCCCAAAAACGGCCAAATGGATCAACTTTACCATCATTGAACCTCAATCCATCCGATAAAACGGCCGGACCATAAATCCAATCTACGTCCCCATTAGCCAAATCAAGAAAAGCGATTCCACAGTCAAAGGCAACAATTAGTCGATCATCATTTTCAATAAAACCGAAACATCCCACACGATGCACGGTTTCCCAACTCTCCAGCTTTCCCGACCCATAATGGTATTCAAACAACCGAGACTGCTCGATATCCGTCCACCAGACCGACTCCGTCTGCTCATTCCAAACCACTCCCTCACCGAGTTCATTTCCAACATCAACAGTGGTTATCAGTTCTGGTAATTCTTGTCCCACAGATTTTATACTCCGTAAAAAGTGGCTTTTTCATAATTTTTTTGATATCAGAAACTGAGGCCGCCGCGCTTCTCTTCCCACCCTGACATAACAGCAATGTTAAGCCATAGTCTATAACGATCCTTGATTTCGTCAACTATGAAATTTGAGTTGGCGAAAAACTAAATGGCCGTTTATGCAGATTCAAAAAAATTTTCCTCGCTATCCAGAACTCTACAGAAACTATTTTTAAAATATTGCGATAGCCCTTTCCAACCTCGATGCGTTTTATTACGTAATGACTTTAAGAACAACCGCTGGTCTCCTTTTAGTTCAGCATGTAAATTACAATCAAGCCTCATATAGTTGTAAAGTAGCAAATTGTGTGTCAAGAGGCGTCTGGAACAAAGGTATGAATATTCGATCAGTGAGCAGGTACTCATGGCAGACACCAAAAAACTTGTTGACGGTCATGACCATCGCCATGACCGTCGCCTTCGCCACCTGGATAGGGATCTTAAATAACTTTGTCGTTGAAGAAGCTAACTTCACGGGCGCTGACATCGGAACCCTACAAAGTGTCCGAGAAATTCCAGGTTTTTTAGCATTCTCGGTGATATTTTTACTTTTCTTTTTGAAGGAGCAACCTCTGGCATATCTCTCACTCCTATTTCTTGGTGTTGGGGTTGCAATTACGGGGTTTTTTCCCCACATGCTCGGCTTGATGCTGGCAACTCTTCTTATGTCAACAGGTTTCCACTTCTATGAGACCGTCAAGCAGTCTCTATCTCTTCAGTGGCTGAGTATTGAAGAAGCTCCCAAAATATTGGGCCAACTTATTGCCGTGGGCTCTTTAACCTCCCTCGCGATCTATGGATTCTTGTGGCTTTCTCAGGACTATCTTAACCTCAGTTTCACCAAAATCTATATTTTCACGGGGGGGTGTTGTGTATTTCTGACAATGATACTGGCATTTTCCTTCCCTCATTTCGAGGGCGTCACTCCGCAACGGAAAAATCTAGTTCTCAAAAAACGTTACTGGCTATATTACGCACTCACCTTCATGGGGGGGGCAAGGAGACAAATATTCGTAGTTTTTGCAGGTTTTCTAATGGTCGAAAAATTCAGTTATTCTGTGGCAGATGTGGCGGCACTTTATATGATTAACCACGCATTTAACTGGTTCTTTGCTAAAAAAATTGGAATTCTGATTGGTAAATTTGGGGAACGTAATGCATTAACTTTTGAATATATCGGGCTCATATGTGTGTTCACAGCTTATGCATTTGTATCGGATGCTAGATGGGCGGCCATCTTATATGTCCTTGATCATCTATTTTTTTCGCTAGCGATCGCAATCAAGACCTACTTCCAAAAAATTGCCGACCCTGCAGATATGGCCTCAACTGCCGGAGTCGCCTTCACCATAAATCACGTGGCCGCTGTTTTTATACCCGTGCTTTTCGGATTAGTTTGGATGATATCGCCCACCCTTGTATTTTTAATGGGAGCAACTCTTGCTACTACTAGCCTTTTTCTAGCCCGAAATATTCCAACGAACCCCTCTCCAGGCAATGAGGTACTCCTCGGAAAAGTTCGTCACATTATTACTGACAAAATTTCATAAGCGCACTGTTTTATATTGAAAAATTAGTGTCATCTTTTTGAAAATAGTACTAGTGTATTTAGTGAAGGGTCGTGTTTCTGGAGGAGACGACTCTCACCGACAGAGAATCCCGCATCACACACCTTTGTGACCCAATGTTCGATAGCGTTAAAACTTTTGAACTCAGTAGTATTTTCTTCCCAGCTTACACCAAATCCAACATTGAAAACCGTATGCACCAGAGAGCAAAATGTCTTCATTTCCGCTGTTTTGGCATCATGATCACGTAATACAAAGTGTCCTCCTTTTCGCAGGACCCTAAAAATTGACGCTAAATAAGCCTCGAGGCGATCAATAGGGCAATGATGTAATCCGATGTAGCAAGTAACTAAATCCAAACTTTCATCTGGGACTACTGGAGAGATTGGCACATAATTATCTAGATCAAAAAATCTGCCGACCTTCCTAAGACCTCCACGCTCCATCGAGTCCGATAAAGAATAGTTCGGTTTGTAATCATTAGTCAGGAAAACAGGACCTTTAAAATCAAATATGCTTGTAAGAGCCCTGACATAACGGCCTGTAGAGCCGATTTCGAGGTATCCGTCGATTGTCTTTACATGGGGGAGTAGCGCATACGTCTGCTTTTGAATTTCTTTTTTTTGCTTCAGCAAAGCAGGAAGGGCATAAAATAAATCTGATCCTAAAGTCTTTAGGCCCGGTAGCGAGTCTAAGAGCGCGCGATAAATCTGTTCATCGGTTTCAAGTGCCTCACATAACTCAATAATCCTCATATGAAATTTCAAATCAGGATAAATTTTATAAATGTTCTGGAGGAATAGGTAAAACTTATCCCTAAGACATCGATCGCCATAAACTGACAAAAATTCTGAATCACCAGTATCTTTGTCATTTAGGAGATTGAGATCAGTATCGCGCTCATAATACTTGCTCCATAGGTGATTTCTGAAGCAATAATTCGGATCCATCCGCTTCTTTAAATCAAACAGCTCTCGCGCTCTAGGGTAGGCTTGATGAAACTGCGCCACCCTGGCATGAGGCTGATAAGGCAGGTAATATGTTCCCCCATATTCGTTTACTGCATCAATTATCTGGCGCGTCCAAATACCGACCTGTTCCCGATCAGAACTATTTACACTCTGCTTGTAGTAAAGTACCAATGCAAAGACCTCCTCTCTTGCCCAGGCAAGAAATGTTCCGGGATCCTTGCCAGAATGTCGGACCGATATGTTAACAGTCTGAACCTTAAATCTGGCTAGGATTTCTGCCATAACAACTGCAAACTGCAACAAATGTTGAGTGGGAACAAAATATTCTTGGAGTACATATGTCTTAGTTTTTCTAGACAATGGTTCTAACTCCTGTAGGGCATAATCAGCCTCGTCATTACGCATCATCACCTTGGATCTCATATTCAATAACGGTTCATAGATATATTTCCTCCGAACATGGCCTAATGGAGTTTCAGTTACAGCCCACATCATATATTTTTCTGCTAAATAGAGGTTGCGGTCATTTGTTATCCCTCTCGAGGTGACCGGTTTCTCAGTTTCCAACCAAGTTGTTGCTCGCATAGAGTTGAAGTTGGGAGGAATTAGATCGGCATTATGAAAAACTGCACATTTATTATTCCTGATATTTTTATTGAAATACCATGGATACTCACCAAGTGTCATTGTTTTGCTGATACGCTCAACTTTTGTATTTTCCACAACAGCCAATTCAATCTCGATGATGATCCCCAAGGCTCCATAACCACCGATTGAAGCAAAAAAAATATCCGGATTTTCATCTTGAGACGCACGAATCTGCGATCCATCATCAGTCAGAAGAGATATTTGCAGTACGGAAAGAGCGATGGGACCGACCCCAACGTATCTGCCATGACAGTTTACGGATATAGACCCACCTACCGTAAAATCTGCATATGTTTGCATTATTTTTACCGCTAAACCGAAGTCTGTTAGATATTCTTGAACCTGGCGCCAAGCCGTGCCCGCCAATACTGTCACAGATTTTTTTTTGTGATCAACGTGTATAACACCATTTAATCCCCTCATATCAATGTGCAACGAATTCTCATGAGATGTCTGACCACCCATGCTGTTGCGGCCACCCCCGATCGAGACGGTACCATTATGATCAGACAGCTTTTTTTTAAGCTGTTCTACAGTCCCAGGTACATAAACCTCATCCACCTGAACCGGATTCATTTTAGATATATCATTGATAATCCGCTTGTTATGACTTTTGCTTGAATCAAACTCTGAATTAAGCCGAAGTCTTATTCTCAGAAGACGTGGAAGTTTATATTTTTGCTCATGTAGCTGGGAACCAGATTTTGAAACAATATGGAATCCGTGACGATGATAAAATTTCATGGCACGCTCATTAGACTCAGTCACGTCTCCCTCAATAAACCGATAACCCTTTTTCTTGGCATCGCTGATGACATGCTTTATCAATTTTTCACCGAGCTTGATACCGCGCAAGTCGCTACAGATTGCGAAGTTGTTCATGTAGTATGCGTTAACGGAGGGAGGCGGAACATAATTCTCCATTGCCCTTCTAACATCAACAACCAAATGAGGCCAGTTTCGAGGTCTCGAAACCTGAAATATATGAAAAGACCCTATTAGTTCTTCTCTACTCAACTCGCTTTTGTCGTAACCCAACTCTAAACCTGATAATTTTTCATCAACATACATAGCTGTAACAAATTTTTGACTGAAGAATCCGTTATCCTTTGCAAGAAGTTTGTTCAACGCGCCAACCGCGGCAGATTTATCGCGAAAAATAAAATCAAGTAACTCCGGAGAACTTGCATAAATACACTCGCTGGCAAGTCCTATGTCGTTCGTGGATAACTTCCCGTAGGTAATGTCCATAGCTGATGCTCCCTCCAACTTAACTAATCGAATTAAAGTTAAGTTAGCAAAACTCTCCAAGAACAACATACCTACCGAAGAAAGTTGACCATAACTAGTTCCTTGGTATCACATTAATGAACTCGTAATCAAAAATAGATATCTGTCCTTGAATACCAATGAAGCTTCTAGACCTCGAGTACTCATTAAAATGGCACCGTATCCTCGAGTACGCAAAATCAATACCAACTCAAAAATAAAATAATGCTCTTGACAAAGTGCTTAAAGAAACATCATCAGCGTCAAAATAAGAACTGGATGCAATTTAAAACCTTCGATTATTAAAATAGCAATGTTTGGAAAGGCATTTAATCCATTAGTATTCTATAACTCTGCAGGAATCCATGTTAAATCGAATAATATCTCTAGGGAAATTATGATAAAGTCTAAACAAATTTAGAAAGTTTTTAGCCAAAAAAGAGTCAGTTAGACACAAAATTATATTGTTTCCGATTTCAAACATCAGGTTCACATCATCACTAAAAAAATATCACAGGTACCCAAGTGGCCGTTAAAAGACTTTACCAAGAAATAGCAGAGCAACTTTTAATTTTGATTGATTCAGACTTGTATAAGGCTGGTGATCGGCTTCCTTCCGAGAGGGAGTTAGCAATCAAATATAACGTTAGCCGACCCACGATGAGGGAGGCGGTTATCGCACTCGAAATCGATGGCTATGTCGAAGTAAAGAAGGGTTCCGGGGTTTACATATCAAAAGAGCGAACTGGATCTTCAAAAGGCGTCAGTCTTAAAGGGATTGGAGCTTTTGATTTGGCCGAAGCGCGGTTGATTGTCGAGAGCGAGGCTGCTACACTCGCTGCAAGGCAAGTCACTACAAGACAACTCNAACTACTAGAAATTCAGGTTCAAGAGCTAAAACAAGTGGTACAAGATAGAGACAAGTGCGCAACACCGGACCATAAGTTTCATCTCGAGCTAGCGCGTGCATCTCAAAATGTTGCAATTTTCAACGTTATCTCTGAGCTTTGGTCCGCTTGGCGAAGTTCGGCAATGGTAACTCGTCTTTATAAACACGCGTGGTATGATGGATTCAGAACGAGCATTCAAGAGCACGAAAATATACTTTATGCACTAAAAGATGGCGACGGTGTTGCAGCCAAGCACGCTATGACAGTCCATTTGTCCAACCTAATTGATTGCTTACTCATGGCTTCAGAAACTGAAGCCATCAACAACACTAGACAAGATTTAGCGCAAAAACGAGATCGGTATTCCCGCTCTTTATTCCTCAAGGAAACCGGTTAATTGGTGGTGAGCAGATTTTTTTAAATTGCTTGGTTAGTGTGACCAGTATTTGAACATCGAACCGAGCAAAAGCAACTGCTGGGAACCAACTTACCCCAAAGTGGTATCTTGTTGTAAGCAAAACTATATGTATTTACAGGGAGCATTGCATAGTAAGCAAGCCGTCTGATACAACACATCGGATACTAAAAATACAGGCGCCTCGACTCAAGAATTATTAACCGGATATGTGAGCAAAAAGTTATTGAGTTCTATCCAAGACCTAACCAAATTTTTTCATTGTTAACCATACTACTTCCTTCAAGAAGAGTAACTCTCACATGAACAAAATTAGCCATACCACCCACACACTATTACCGTCCATTCTCAGGTGCTACTNCGCCAACTCTGCCTACTTCTTATAACTGTGCTACAAAAGCGAACATAACTTCCATACTCAAAACCTTTAGGTCTCTTTGTCCTGCTGTTCGCACTTTTGCATTCAATGACATGAAGTACACCAGTTTTTTTATTTTCCCAAACCGCGTTAATTCATTACCGAAAACTATTTAAGTCTGCTCATGCAAAGCATGAGCACGGAAGAAGCCGCAAAAAGGATTATTAGGTCCTTTTGTAAGAGATTCATACGGGAGGGGATGCAAATGGCCCAAGTCTCTATCCATTATTATTGGATGCAAATCTTTTGAACGATATCGATCAAAGTTGCGCTTTTATCGCTTGATACTCCTCATCAAACTATCCACAGATTTTAGGTCTGCCAGGCTAAGCCAAGTAATCTCAGGGTACTGTTTTCCGGCAGCGTTTAGACACCGCATTAAGTACTCACGCGATGTAAATCTGTGCTGAGAAGGAGAATCGAAAAATGAGACTTTAGTATAACACTCCCATACATGTCGCAACCGCCGAATTAAATTTTTTTCTATAAACCTATTTGCCCGCTCCGCAGATATATTTTGCTGGTCTGATGCTAATTTNTTTAGGGTACTTACCATAGCCAATAGTCTATTGGCCATCTTACCCGCNGGGTGTGGGAGACCCTCAAGCAATTTCTGACTTTTTTGTAAGTAGTAAACAGCTTCGATGTATAACCTCTTATGCTCATCTGTACTCCCGCTCATTTCTGATAGAGCATTAATAATATAATCACTAAAGGCATTTTGGATCGACAGCTCTAGAGCTTGAGACGTCCCAAGAAACTCAAAATCTTGTATAACGTCTTTCAGTTGTTGCTCGTTGAAAATTTTTTTGAGTTCAAACCTGTTGATCATACTTAACTTCCGAATTATAATGTTGGTGCCTAGATACGCAAAAANTGTCTCGCATTGATCATGCGTTAAAAGACCACTGATCCCTAAAATGGGAATTTCCCTCAGGAGAAGTGTTATGAACAATAACTACATATATCGTGGCGTAAGTCACACTCAAAAAAGTGACTCAGCTATCCACCGTGACGCTAGTCTACCGAAATTGTACAGAGGTTCTCAATATTTTTGTGTGCCCTCTGCACAACGAGGAGACAAAGCAAGTACTTATCGCGGTGTGAAGTTTGTTGCTTGATTGAGTATTACAAAGGGTCTTGGCAGTGCCTCGGCCCTTTTTTAAAATATCGTTCAGTAACACGCAATTTCTGAAGACCTAGCTATCATAAGTAAACAAGCTCTAATCGAGCCATACCTCCAAATTATCCTTACGACCCATCCGCCGACTTAGCCTAAGGTCAAGAATATCGGACATTCCACAAGACTCTAGAAGAGTTTTTATTTTTTTTCTTTCCGATGCGTCGTGCTTATCATAGGTTTGTTGTACTGCCTGCAAAAGCAGGTGCCTGTAAGGAACCACTGCCGCCTGAAATAAAGTGTCCCTCACCGTAAATTCGATCATGCCGGGCAACGATGCTTGGTCACTACTTGCAGGCTCTCCTGTCTTGGGTTTATGGGTCGAAAGCCATTTATTCATGAACTCAACTGAGGCCCGTGTCTCTGGAATAAAGTCTTCCGATACAATCTTCAAAGTTAATAGCAATGTTTCCGGGATATAATCATCGTTTAAAAAATCGGTCCTCACACTAAAATACTCTGGAGCATCTTGATTGGGACGATTCATCCGCTCTACCCACCGAGAAACTCGCGGGGTGCGCGTAACCATCATGCGTGCGGGATAAGGGTCTCGGCCCAAGTGCCCATATAAAGGAGATATAAGACCAAAATCTCCTCGGCTTGGGCGAGCTCCCAGAAGGTAAGGAAAGCACCTAAAGTGCTCATCCAGAGCGTCTATAAATTCGAAATACAAACTCTCAACCAACTTTTGGTTTTCCTCAGTTACACCGCGTAAGACAGTAGTTTTTGTTAAACGGTCCATCACTTGGGCCGTCTTAAGCTCACGATCATCGGTCTCCGGCAGAGTATGAAAAAAAAGGTAGTGTAAATAAGCTTTATTTTCTCTTGGAAAATTCCAACGAAAATGCATTGCTGGTCTACGCAATCCCTCACATCCAACCAACTCAAAGAGCGAACTTACGATACTCTGTCGACAACCGTCAGGGCTAAAAAGGTTACCAGACATCTCCTCAAGATGGTCAACGATGGCTCCACCATCGCGAATCACGTCGCCATCTGGCGTTACCAGTGTTGGAATGGTGAATAATTTACTTTTTGCAAGAACTTCATTTACGAAGCTTGGATGCCCAACAGAGAACTCTTCAAAGGGAATATTACGCTTGATAAGATATGCGCGGGCGCGACCTGCATATAAAGAATGAGGTGCAGCGTATAAACGGTAAAAACCTTTCGGAACATTGATCATTAGGGGTTGAGTTTGCTCCAAGTGTATCTTTTGACTTCTCATTATAGCTTATGCTTGTCCTACAAAAAGGGTACCGTGGATTTTATCCGCAACTACTCCACCTGGGGCACGTACCAATAATTTTAGACTAACAGCTGAACTTAAAAAGAAGGGACCTGGGATGGTCCCTTAAAAATAATCCTTACATAAAAAGGATTAGAGGGGTTGGGATTGCTTAAACACCGCGGTTTCGGGTAACAAATAGTCTGACGCATTGACCACATTTTTCTCTGNCTTTTTGCGACCAGAAATAAAACCGACACCTAAATGTGCTAATTAACATTAGCGTTATAAACAATTAGGAACAATATAATAGGGGTCACCGCATGCGACAAATGCATTTTTTTTATTTTAAATATACATAAATGGTATACATATAAATGCTAATCTAAAGATTATCAGATAAGCCTTGGTTTTTATTACTTTTTCTTAAGAATTGCGACCCATCCCCCACCACTTGAAAGCTTAATTTTTATCTTGCTATCCTTGGTAACCTCATCGAAGCCAACTTTATAATCCTGCGCATTCCTCACCGCGTTCACACCATCCCCCATAAATTGCATCTGAAATTGACCATCTGACAAAAAAGACATATTTAGATCAAAATTACGGCTTGTCCAGTCTGTCATTGCTCCAATATACCAGTCTTCGCCGTTTCTCCTCGCTAACACTATGTAGTCCGAAACTGAACCCTCTAACACGATCGTTTCATCCCAGATCGTAGGAATCTCAGTGATAAAGTCTACTGTTTCCTGTTCTTTGTAGTAAATCGTCGGCGAGTCACTCATCATCTGTAATGGCGCTTCATAAATGACATACATAGCGACCTGATGTGCTCGGGTGCCCAAGCTCATCGGTCTTGTATAAAACGCGGCATAATTGAGTCCACCAGTCTCGTAATCTATCTTATTCATGTTAACCATCGATCCTGGGGTGAAGTCAAGAGGCCCAGCGGCCATTCGAATAAAAGGGATAGTGACATTGTGCTCAGGCGTGATGTTGGAGCTCCATTTATTATGCTCATTTCCCTGAACACCCTCGTAGTTGACAACATTAGGCCAGACCCTCTCGATTCCTGCCGGCTTGAAGGCGCCATGGTAATTTACGAGCAACTTATAACTTGCTGCTATCCTCGCAATATTTTCGTAAGAGCCGACCATGTATTGATCATTCCGCTGCATAAAATCAACTTTAATTCCTGCAGCGCCCCAACTACTATATCGTTCCAGAATGTTATCCGGAGATTCATCTAGAGGTTTCCACAGGATCCAAAGGATAACTCCAACGTTCTTTGTTTTTGCATATTCAATTAACTTGGGGACGTCCAAATCATCGTTACCCTCCAGCACCTCTGTGGTAGATTTCGACCACCCAACATCTAAAATGATATACTCAATTCCGTTTTCTGAGGCGAAATCAATGTAATACTGATAAGTCTCCTGATTTAGGCCCGCCTCAAAATCCACACCATAAATGTTGTTTGAG
The DNA here is from genome assembly GCA_002689135.1 of Porticoccaceae bacterium. GTDB lineage: Bacteria > Pseudomonadota > Gammaproteobacteria > Pseudomonadales > Porticoccaceae > TMED48. Next base: position 2,436 of record NZEU01000061.1, on the reverse strand, counting down.
TTGTACCAGTCCCAAGCAACGAGTCCCGGCTTAATCCAATCAGCATCTAGGATCTTAGACTTTTCGGAAAGTTGTGTTACCAGGTTGCTCTCGACAAAAACTCGATCGTCATCGCTGACAATAAAAACTCGCCAGGGGTAAGCCCGCTCGCCAACAATTCTGGCGATGTAGTCAGCTTCCTTGGAAATAATTTGATTTCTGTCAGGGTCCCAGCTCGCTGGTTTCGTCTCTAACACATACCTTGGAAATTGTGCATCAAACGAATCTTTAACGCTTTTTCCAAGAAACATACCAGGATAATTGTGTAAGGATGCTTCGGTCACAAGAATTTTTGCTCTGCCCACATTAAACATAACAGGCAAACTACAAAACTCTCCCTCCCCAATTTCCGATACCATTTTTTTTATGTATAACCTCTCATTGTGGGAGTACATAGAATCTTCTTGCGGAAAAAAGGATGAGCTATTTTCAGGAAAACTTAATCTCATATCCTCACGGTAAACCGTTTCTATTTGAGGATTAAGACTCATAAATCTGTAAGCCAATCCATCATTGTAAACCCGAAATATCAGTTGATAGTCACTTTTAAAGTCTAGTATCAATTGATTGAATGCACCCTCAACAATGGCGTCTTTATGAGGAACTTGCACACTTATCTTTTCAGACAAACTTTCAACCATTCCTTTGAGCACAACGGGCTTCGATCCTAGCTCCAAACCGGCCCCAAAATCCATCGTAATCTCTGAAACATCCATGACCTGAATACCCTCATACTTGACAATGAATGAAATATCGTGGTCGACATCTATAATAATAGACAACTGTTCATCGGGGGATTGGACCTCCCATGCTCGAGCAGAATTGAGTAGTGATGATGCTAAGATAATAAACACCATGAACAAGTAATATCTAGATCTCTTTAAATTCAACGATTTCATCAACCCTATCCAATTTTGACATTTCACAAAAAATTCAGGAAGTACGCTATAAAAGTCATCTTCAATTCACTATTTCTAAAAGCAAATCGGCTAATCCTTCCCTCTAAACCCATGGCCATACCAACCTTATAAACCAATTGATTATCCCACATTGAGGCCAGAGCTATCGCAGATGGGAAAGCTGTAGGACAGAGCGCAAAACTTACGTCCTTACGGGACCAGTCAAGTCTTATCCCCTTTGGGCCATCAACAAATGCTAGATGAGGAATTTTATGTCGAGGAATTGCCTTCGTGAACCCCATTATACCTGGTGGACTATTTTCATAGCCCACACCCGTAACGAGTTGGATCTTCTCTATCGTGGAGAGATCAGAAATCATGTGTTCGATAGTTGTAGTTTGCGTAACAAACTCAGTTGGCTCCTTTTTGTGACATCCTGAAACCAACAAAACTAAAGATGAGATAAACAGGTACAAAATTATAATTGGGATAGGCAAAGAAGTTTTCATCTCAAAATAGGTTAGTAGTTCAACACCGAAGCTTAGGAAGATAACACATACCTCTTAAAATAGTGGCCCGGTGCGTTTAAAAAATCACTAGAGATTGTTTGACTTTATGTATTGGTGATCAACACTTTATAGTTGCAACCCCTTATACATTTCTATCTTGATGTTATACTTTGCACACTTTTTGCCATTCAATTCGTGTGTACAGCGGATTCATGATAAGACCATGAAAGACTACAAATCCGTTATTACTCGTGGGGTTCACTCCAAAATCAATGCTTAATCTACATTACCACAATGAATTGCTCTAAAATTTTAAGTCTCCTTACTTTTCTGGCAGTAGCCCCTATAGACGCACAAAAACTTGAACTAAGTAAAACTTACAATGGGGTGTTCTACGCAAAAGGGATTCCATATGCCAAACCTCCAGTAAATAACCTCAGATGGGCCTCTCCGATTGACAAAAATTTCGAAGAGGTTACAGCTGAGTTAGACAATTACGGATTTAATTGCCTTGCCAAAACTGGTGCTTTAGGTGGAACTTCCGATCCCGATGAAATGAACGAAGACTGTCTATTCCTCAACATCTGGACCCCTTCTATCGTTAAAAAATATCCCGTGATGTTTTGGATCCATGGGGGTGGGTTTACTAACGGTCACGGAAGGTTGCACGGTGAAGTTCTGGCAAAGTATGGCGTTGTAGTAGTCTCATTAAATTATCGTCTGGGACCTTTGGGTTTTTTTGCGTTACCTCAAAATGAAAGTGATGATCCTAATTATGGTCTTCTAGACATAATCTCTGCTCTTCGGTGGGTAAAAAAGTACATTAGCTTATTCGGAGGAGATCCAGAAAACATTACCATTTTTGGGAACTCAGCTGGTGGTCTTGCAGTGGATTTATTGATAAATCATCCCAAAGCGAAAAACCTTTTTCACAGGGCAATAGCTCAGAGTAGTTACTTGACCGGTGAACTGAGTTATATGAAAAAATT
>NZEU01000060.1 GCA_002689135.1 Porticoccaceae bacterium | reverse complement strand
TTCGCATTTTTGCATAACGACCCTTCGGAATGAGTGAGCATCCTAATTTGCCCTCGATTATTAGCGTTTCTAGGATAATTTGTCCGCCTGGTCGCAGGAGATCGAAGAGCTGCTCGAGATGGCCGAGTGGTGATTTTCGATGATACAAAACACCCATTGAGAAAACGCTGTCAAAAGCGCGTAGGTTTGTTGGAAGATCTTGGATACCAATTGGCAGGACGTCAATTGGTAAGGAATTCCTTGTGAAATGCTTCAGTGCGAGAAATTGGCATACAAACTTTGCAGATGGATCGATACCGATTACTCGCTCCGCACCGGCTCCCAACATTCGCCAGCATTGGTACCCATTACCACAACCGACGTCTAATACCAGCCTATTCTCTAAAGAGTGAATGTGGTCCGCTATGCGATCCCATTTCAGGTTAGAGCGCCATTCACTGTCAATTTCAATTCCAAACAAGGAAAAAGGGCCCTTCCTCCAAGGATGAAGTTTCATCAAGATTTTTTGAAATTCGTCACGAGGAATAACCAATTGACTTGCATTACCGATTTGTACTCCGGAATCTAGATTTATCGGATGACCAACAATGTTGGGCAAGTTGTCAAGGCAATCAAGCCATAATGGANGATCTCCCCATCGGGTGGTATGAAAATTTTCATTTAACAACTGGGGCAAACATTTTGCCAAAGGCGATAACACTGAGCCATTCATCCAATTCTGTAAGTTTTTGTAGTAGTGCACAGTCGTAATCTCGCTCCTAACAATGCAAGTATAAGTGATATGTTTTATAGTTACTTTGTTTTGTGGAGAGACTTCAAATAACATTATGGAAAAAGATAACATTCTCGTGATCGAGGAAAAGATTGCATATTTGGAGCTCGCTAATTCTCAGTTGGAAGATGAGGTATATAGACAGAAACTTCAAATAGATGCGCTGACCGCTTCATTGAAAACGGTTAAGGCTTTTATGGAAGTTCTCGATGACAGGGTACCTAATGAAAAGTTATCGGTGTTGGATTCTCCACCGCACTACTAGTGATTTTCGAGATTTTTGGTAGCAGGATTTCTATATCGGATCTCTCATTTGGCGTTATTTGTGAGCATGTATGGTGTACGGTCTATGAGGGAACAAAGAGGACAGCTTTTGAGAGCCATAGATGATGTTTTTGCTGANCAGAAGAGATACTCCATTAAACTTCGAGAAAGCGATTGTCGATCGCGTCTCGCGGTTTTAGAGCGTTTTGAAAAAGTCTTTAAGTCCTCTTACGAGCAGATTTATGCGGCAGCATTTGCAGATTTTTCAAAGCCCTCATCGGAGGTGGATGTTACTGAAATACTCCCGATCGTTTCAGAATTAAAATGTGTAAAAAAGAATCTTAAGAGGTGGATGAGGGCAGAGCGTGTTTTACCCACGCCAATGCTTTTCGGTACTTCCTCTAAAATCGTTACAGAACCACGAGGAGTCTGTCTCATTGTATCCCCATGGAATTATCCATTTAATCTCACTTTTTGTCCCATGATTTTGGCACTTGCGGCGGGAAACACAGTAATTTTGAAACCCTCCGAGATGACGCCCTCCATGTCAGCCGTGCTCGTAAGTATTATAACTTCGGTTTTTGACAAAAAAGAGGTTGCTATCTTCGAGGGAGATTCGGATGTCGCTGGGTATCTGACTAATCTTCCGTTTGATCATATTTTTTTTACCGGCAGTCCAAGTGTTGGCAAAAAGGTCATGGCCTCGGCTGCAAAGAATTTGTCCTCAGTGACGCTCGAGTTAGGGGGAAAAAGTCCTGTTATTGTAGATGATACTGCCCATCTAAAGAGCGCTGCAGAGAAAATTGTGTTCGGTAAGTTCTGTAATAATGGGCAGACATGTATTGCACCCGATCACCTCTACGTACATACTGCGATTTATGATGATTTCATGATTCACCTGGGAAATAGTTTGGAACGACAATACGGCCCGTCGGAGAAACTACATGAAAATCCAGATTACTGCCAGATTGTAAATGATACCCATTTTAAGAGGCTTGAACGCCTACTGGGCGATGCGCGAGAACAAGGTGCAGATGTGTTGGCTGGTGGTCGGGTTTGTAGGCAAAAACGGTTCATAGAGCCAACATTATTGACCAATCTCAACAGTGATTGCGATCTTATGCATGAAGAAATATTTGGACCTATATTGCCTATCATAAGATATGGGGCTATCGAAACCGTCTTAAAAGAAATTAACGAAAGGCCCAAGCCACTTGCGTTATACATCTTCAGCAATGACCGAGATTTCCAGAACAAGGTAGTTCGTGAGACTAGCGCGGGAGATACTTGCATAAATCAAATTGCTATTCATTTTTTACATGAAAAGCTACCTTTTGGAGGCGTTAATAATAGCGGCTTAGGTAAGACAGGAGGAAAATGGGGATTCGATACCTTTTCACACAAGCGTAGCGTTCTAAATGACAAGTTTACGCCATCCACCTTGCTAACGCCCCCTTACAAGCAACCTAAACGAAGCATCATAAAAGGCTTTATAAGATACTTCTTTTAATTCTTGACAGCGGGACTATTTTGACGGTGTCACTTCAAAGCATATATCGAGCAAAAATTATAGCACTGGAACCAGGTATGAGACTCTGAGAAACCAATTTTGTTTAATCTTTCGATATGTTCGTCAATCGTTTCTGGTATCAAAACGTCTTCAATTGACTCTCGTTTTTGACTGATTTCTAAGTCACTATACCCTTGACAGCGTTTGAATTGGTGGTGAAGGTCTGTAATTTTTTGATCTACTTTAGCCTTTTTAAAGCGGATTTTTTCTGAGAGGATAAGGCAGCCGCCAGGTTTTAAGCCTTCGAATATCTTGGTGATTAGTGCGAGTCGCTCGCTAACCTGAATAAACTGTAGGGTAAAGTTCAATATGACTAATGACGCATTAATTATAGAGGTTTGACGAATATCATCATTGATTAAGGAGATTGTCGTATCCGGTCGGATACCATCTGCGTTGAGTCTTGCATAGTTTAACATTGCCTGGGAATTATCAATGGCGATGATGCTTACGTTTTCTACTATTATACTACACGCCACCTCTTGAGTGGTTGCTCCCAGAGAGCAACCGAGGTCGTAACAATTTGAGTTAGGTTGGACAAACCTAGCCGCTAGCTTCCCGCTTTTATCTATGATGGCCTTGTATCCTGGGACGGAGCGGGCAATCATGTCAGGGAAAACTTCCGCGACTCGTCTGTCGAACGTGAAGTTGTTCACATTTTGTTTTTCTTGGAACAAGAGATCTCGCTGATTATTTTCCAATAAAAAGATCTCCGTAAGCTCTATCTTTTACAAATGTTTTACTTCGAAATCTAACTTTTTCCCCATCTCTGCGCTCGTTATAACCGAAGTGACACCGGTTTCAGGTACCAAATATTTTCTGCATACTTTTTTTAGTGATTCTTCAGACACATTCAGGACGCGTGCTCGAAAGTCTATTAAAGATGACTTACTTCTTCCATTAAGTTCCTGATGGAATGCTGAAATTGCCTCGCTCACAGGTGTACCCGGCTTGTCTAAGCTACTTATCACCCCAAGTATTGATTCCTCGATTTTTCCAAAACTGATTGAGTTATCGAGAACCCACTGAACTGATTCATCAAAATCGTTGAGAGTTCCCTCTAGTCNTGGGTCACGATAAGAGAAAAATCGGAACGCTCCTGAGTTGTTATCCTGGCCAGCACCACCGCCATATGCACCGCCTTGCTCTCTTATTTTTCGATGCAGAAAACCGTTCCTGAGAATCCCACCAAGCACCGTAAGCGCAGCCGCATCGGAATGGGTGGAGGCCACTGTAGGGAAGGCTTTGGCACAATAATTTACTTGAGTGTTGGTAGTCCAACATAAATTTTGTGGTCTTAAATGGTGAGGATACCCCATAACATTGTCAGCAGGACTCGGATCAATTACTTCAACTCTCGGCTTAAATTTCTCCTCAATCTGAGAAATTGAGTTGTGAATTTTCTCAGAGTCCGCCACGATCAAAAATTGACAGTCTTCATCTATAATTTGCGAATGTATGCTCGCGAGTTTATCTGCAAGTTTAGATAATTCTTTCGGGTCATTGATTATTCGATCAAGCTCTTTTATGTGCGAAACAGAGGTCAGGCCGCCCCAGCGCTGATTCAAGTGCGCACTGGCTGAGAGTCCGCTGGCTGCCGATGCCATTGCAAGAGAATGCCCGTTGCTTACAACAGACGATTCCTTTTGGCTTTTTATTTGTGATACTAATTCCTTAATCCGAGAATGCTCGTCAAATCGTACATTGTATAAAGATTCTTGAAAAAATTCGGTCATGGATACCTGATTTTTCACCAACCCTTTCACTGCGAAACACAAATAGCCTCGGAGCATGTTTAGATTCGATTTGTCTGCTCTCACAGACGCTGATGCTGAATAGTTTCCCACTAAACTAGCTTGCCATCGCTGAGTGGCTTGATAGGTCCTGTTGCCAACACCAAGCTCAGTTACGCAGGCTGCGTAAAGTGGTATTAGATCGATAGATTCCTCTTCAAAAGATGGAATTGGAAATATCGCTTGTTGGTAGACAAGCCCATTTGTTCCAGCTTGGTATGCTGTGATTGGGACTGCCTTGATTGATAGCGGCATTTTTTCAGAGAAAGAAACGTCGCTGGGAATATCCTCGATACCCACTTTAGGGAGGAGATTAATATTCTCGCTCGCTTCTTGCCTACGTTTTAGCGCTATAGCTTGATCAACAATAGCTTTTTTTTCAAGCTCGGTTAAGTTGTTTTGCAGGTTTAGGAGCCTCTTTTTTTCTGTGGCCTCTCGTTGTTCTGCGAGTGTTCCATCCGGTGGCATGACAAGTCTGATCCGATGAGGATTTGCGAGGAGAAGTTTTCGGACAAGATTTTTGATAAATTCAGGGTCCTTTATCTGCTTACCGAGTTTTTTTAGGATAGGCTCCAGATCTAAAAGCGCGACTGGGTCACCGCGGTGGGTTGCGCTTGTTAAAGCCGTTAAAGCGAGGTTAAGGCCGAAGGGGAGGCGGCCGGCAGAAATTTCCCGTTGTTTCAATTCCAGCTGATGAAGGCTTGCAGAAACCTGTTCTTCGTCTACACCATTCTCAGCAATGTTTTGGAGAACGTTGAGTATGGAGCGTTCTACTGAATCAGCAAAAAGCTCCTCAGAGCCCTCAATACCGCAGGCGAAGCATAACTGTTTTTGTGAATCTTCAAGACCGCAAAGCGGTGATGGTGAAGTGCCAAATTCGCTTGTTTCCAACACCTGCAGAAGCGGAGATCCACTATGATCGAGAAGAACGCTGGACAGCAGTCGCGCCTGCATAGTTTCCTCTAAATTTGTGCTATCGCCCAAGAGCCATGCAATAATAACGTGGGTTTTTTTCTCTGATGGCTCGTCAGGGTTTGATGCATACCCCTCCACGAATTGTTTCGGCGCCTCGTAACGTTTTTCATCTTCTACTGCTATGTGACAATTTAACCGCTCAAAATGACGCAACGCCAATGCATCAAACTTTTTTTGATGTTCGGCTGCAGGGATGTTCCCGTATGTGATAAATATTGAATTACTGGGGTGATAGTGGACCCTATAAAATTCTTTGAATTGTTCATATGTCAAATCAGGAATTTTTGCTGGATCTCCACCGCTGTTGTAGTGATAAGTATTAGTGGGATATAGATATTTACTGGTAGTCTGCCAAAGGGTGGAATTAATCGAACTCATTGCTCCCTTCATTTCATTAAAAACTACTCCCTTGAAAGTCAGTAGCGTGTTCTCATCCTCAGCATCAGAGAATTCCAATCGGTGACCTTCTTGTGCGAAATCTAGGGGATCAAGGCGCGCAAAAAATACAGAATCTAAATAGACTTTCAGAAGGTTATCAAAGTCCTTCCGATTTTGACTTGCGAATGGGTATGCAGTCCAGTCGGAACTTGTAAAAGCGTTCATGAATGTGTTCAACGAACGTCGGATCATCATGAAGAATGGATCACGAACAGGATATCTTTCGCTCCCGCACAGGGCTGTGTGTTCTAATATGTGCGCAACACCAGTAGAGTCCTCAGGTACTGTTCTAAGAGCGACCATGAAGACGTTCTCTTTATTTGCGGAGCTCAAGTGAATGTGCTGAGCTCCGGTTTCGATATGCGTATATTCTTCAAAGTCAATATTTAGCCCAGAAATATTTTTTACGCGCTTGAGTTCAAAGCTGTGATGTGATTTGGATTCCATGAATTTTGTTGACTCCAGAAATTGCTCTAAAAAACGTTAAATCCCGTATAGTCTACGTTATTTTTTGCATACAGTTTATGTAAAATGCCACTCTTGTATAATAATGTGAGCGGAACTTCTGTTCTAGGCCCTACTGAGTGCATGTATGCAAAGTGGTTATCAACAGGCCGACTTTGGGAGATTATAGTGATAAATTACAGAGCGCCATTAGAGGATTTCGATTTTCTCTTTAATGATGTAGTGCAAATGCAAGAAAACTTTCTGCATCTTCGTGAGGGAGCGATCGCAACTTCCGATGTGATATCGAGCATTTTCTCAGAGGCGGGTAAGTTTTGTGAAAGTGAGTTATCACCGATCTATCAAACCGGCGATTCTGGTTGCGTTTGGCAAGACGGCAACGTTACTACCCCTGAAGGCTTTCGAGCGGCATACTCTGCGTTTGTTGCCGCTGGTTGGACCAGTCTGAGCGGTGATCCCGCGTATGGAGGGCAGGGGTTACCATCTTCAATCATGATAGCGGTTAACGAGATGTTGGCAGGTGCCAATTGGGCTTGGTCCATGTATCCCGGTTTGAGTGAAGGTGCAATTGCAACACTCGAAGCACACGGAAGCNCAGAGCAGAAAGAAGAGTATTTACACAATCTGATTTCTGGGAAATGGAGTGGCACAATGTGTCTTACCGAGTCCCACTGTGGCACCGATTTAGCGCAAATTAAGACGAGAGCAGAGCCGGCCGATGACGGTAGTTATGTTGTCACGGGAACTAAAATATATATCTCGGCTGGAGATCATGATCTCACCGAAAACATAATTCACATCGTACTTGCTAGGTTGCCTGATTCTCCAAAAGGCACTAAAGGTATTTCTTTGTTTTTGATCCCTAAGTTTTTACCGACTGCAGATGGTTCTGCCGGAGCTCGAAATAATGTGAACTGTGGCTCAATAGAAAGAAAGATGGGTATCCATGGTAGTGCGACTTGTGTTCTCCACTTTGATGGGGCAAAAGGCTTTTTGGTGGGCAACCCCCACGAGGGTATGAGTGCCATGTTTACCTATATGAACGTGGCGCGCATTGGCACAGCAGCCCAGGGTGTTGCCGCTGCAGAGCTATCGTACCAAGCCGCTGCAGCTTATGCGAAAGACCGACTTGCAATGCGTTCCATATCTGGCATAAAAAATATAGATGGTCCTGCGGATCCAATTATCGTTCATCCTGATGTTAGACGAATGTTGCTGACTCAGAGGGCCATAGCAGAAGGAGGCCGAGCTATGGTGGTTTATGCCAGTCAGTTTGCAGACGTGTATAGAGCGGGAGTCACCACAGAATCGAGGGTGGATGCTGAGAACAGATTAGGGTTTTGTACACCAATTTTGAAGGGATTTTTGACAGAGCAAGGTTTTCTGTGCTCGAGTTTGGGTGTGCAGGTGTTTGGTGGGCATGGATATGTGAAAGAGTGGGGTGTGGAACAAATCATGCGGGATAGCAGGATCTCAACGCTTTACGAGGGAACCACTGGTATTCAGGCGCTTGATTTGATTGGAAGAAAAGTCCTTTTGGATGAGTTTTTTCAGCTAAAGATATTTACAAATGAAATCCTAGCATTCTGCGCGCAGTTTCTTCCGTGGAAACGTAACCAATATACCTTCAAAATGTTTCGAAGGATTGTGGTGTTAGCGAGGTTAACAATTAAGTGGCGTTACCTGGCAATTCGGATTGGGTTGCGTGCTAAGCGTGATGCTGATTATGTGGGGGTAGCCTCGGTCGATTTCTTGATGTACTCCGGCTACGTATTCATGGCATATATGTGGTCGAAAATGAGCTTAGAAGCGCACAAGAAATTATCATGTAGTTTGGGTAATCAAGAATTCTTACAGGCAAAACTCCACACATCAGATTTTTTTTTCGCGCGGATATTACCGATGGCAGAGTCACACTCAAAAAATTTAATGGCGTCCATCGGTTCAGTGATGAATATGCCGGAATCTTCCTTTTGAAGGAAAAGCGCGAGTCATGTGCTGTCGGGAATAATTATTGGGTGTAACCGTTAAGTTTTGAGGGTACGTAATTTTGGAAAACAAAAAATGTGAACCGCCTTTGAGGATGCCCACAAGTGATTTTGCTGATGATAGCATCGGAAAAACGTTCGGTGAGTTGTTTGGGGAGGTTGTTCAACCATTGGGGGATAAAGGTGCCACTTTCGTCAAATCTAACACAAAAAAGACTCCAGGAATGGCTATGCGTCACAAGAGCGCTCAGGAGGACATCATTGTCGATGCCAATTTTTTGGACCCCTTAGCATACATAGAAGACATAGAGGCGCTAGATATAATTACTCATTGTAGGGCTGGAGTTCAACATGGAGTTTTTAAGAAAATGCGTCTCGGCAGGTATGATTTGCAGGCGCGACTGGATCTTCATCGTCACTCAGTGGAACAGGCGCGCAGGGCTGTCTGGAGGTTTGTAGGTGATTGCCGGCAAAAGGGAGCACGATATGTGCTCATCATCCATGGTAAGACTAAAGGTAAAAGTAAGCCCGCAGTTTTGAAAAGTTGCATAAACCACTGGCTTAGACAGCTTGATGATGTGCTTGCTTTTCATACTGCGCAAAAACACCACGGTGGCGCAGGAGCCACTTATATTCTCATAAAGAAGGGTTTGGTTTCCCGAGTATTGACAGCTGAAAAACTTGATCAGTCGAGGCGAAAAAAGTCATCTAATTTTTGAGTCTAGTTTTTTTTTAAGGCTAAATCTGGATTTGTAGAGAAGAAAAAAGATATTTATTGTGGAGTATAGGTTTTGAATTCGTTCTTAATTTCACTGACTGAGAGAGGCTTTATGCCGGATTGGTTGATCCGTAAGGGAATTCAGGCCCTTTTAAAGCAACGTATCGGTCAGCTCACGGGGTACTCTTTAGAGTCTGTGTGCCATGAGAAACAGCGTTTCATAGAAGCTCAAGAAAGTTCACCGGTTGCTCTTCAAACAGACGTTGCCAATGACCAGCATTACGAGTTACCTGCAGAATTTTTTGAGCGAGTTCTGGGGGATCACTTGAAATACAGTTGCGGCTACTGGAGTGATACCACGAGAACTCTGAATCAATCCGAGGATCTAGCGCTTGAGAAAACCTGCATTTTTGCCAGGATCGAAAATGGACAAAGGATACTTGAACTAGGATGTGGTTGGGGTTCTCTAACTCTCTTCATGGCTGAGAGATACCCAAAAAGCTACGTTACCGCAGTGTCTAACTCGTTATCGCAAGCAGACTATATCCGAAGTCAGTTGAAGAGTAGATCGTTAAAAAATGTTGACGTGATAACTGCGGATATGAATGTTTTCGATACGCAAATTGGCCACTTCGATCGAGTGGTGTCTGTAGAAATGTTTGAACATATGCGTAATTATCCTCTGCTTTATGAACGGATATCATCTTGGCTTTTGCCGGGTGGACTATTTTTCAAACACATTTTTGTGCACTGCTCAACGCCATATCTATTTGAGGTAAGGGACAGTAACGATTGGATGAGTAAATATTTCTTTTCTGGTGGAATGATGCCTTGTGATGACTTGCCATCTCGGTTCCAGCGCCATTTGACACTTGTAGATCGTGTGGTATGGGATGGAAGGAATTATCAAAAGACTTGCAACGCTTGGCTAGATAATATGGACTCAAACAAGCCGGCACTTCTTCCGGTGTTGCAAAACGTCTACGGTAAATCTGAGGCAAAGCTTTGGTGGATTCGGTGGCGTATCTTTTTCATGGCTTGTGCTGAACTATTTGGATTTCGTGATGGGAGAGAGTGGTGGGTTTCGCATTATTTATTCGAGAAAAAGTGCTGATGTTTGCTTCGATTACTGGATTTTAAATTGCTCAGGAGGATACAACTGGTCAGCGCATGCTTAATTTGGGTGGTCAAATCTGGAATTCTCATCTTTGTTACCTCAGGTATCGCAATGACTGTTGTTGCAGATGCAACACAACAATGGAACTTCGATGTATTTTTAGACGGAAAAAAAATTGGGTTTCATCAGTTTTTTGTAGAACAGCTTGAAGATGATTATCGAGTGGCCTCATCAGCGTACTTTAAATTCAAACTGTTTTTTTTTATACCAATCACTTATCGCCACAATGCAACTGAGGTGTGGCGCGACGGTTGCTTGCTCTCTTTAGAGAGCGAAACGCGGCGGCGAGGGAATGAGACCAAGGTAACTGGTACAAGCATTGGAAACATGTTTTTAGTCTCACATAATGGTGAGACTCACGAAATCGGTAATTGCGTTCGGAGCTTTGCTTACTGGGATCCATTACTTTTGACACATGAGTTTTTGCTAAATGGTGAAACGGGTAAATATCTTCCAGTATCATTGGATAAGAAAAATACCCAATCGGGTTTTAAAATAACTATTAAACCTCCAAGTGGCGAGTTATTGTTGAAATATAATGAGGATGGAAAGTGGATAGCGCTAGAGGCAAAAGTGAAGGATTTGGGAACAATGAAATATACTTTGGTCGAATGAACTTGTCGAAATATAGTTTACCACTAATGCTGTTTACTTTAGTTTTTGGATGCTTGGGTTGCAGTGTATTAGAAGAGATAAAGACTGAACCCTATGTTGATCTTGAACGTTTCATGGGAGAGTGGTATGTGGTAGCAAGTATTCCGACATTTCTTGAAAAAGAGGCATATAACCCGAAGGAATCATATCGACTCAACGCTGATGGAACAATTGCCACCACATTTACATTTAACAGCGGCGCTTTAGACGGATTCAAAAGAGCTTTTTATCCAACAGGCTTCGTACGAGATGTCCAGAGCAACGCGGTTTGGGGTATGCAATTCGTTTGGCCTGTAAAAGCTGATTTTAGGATTGTTTTTGTTGATACTGATTATAGTCATACCATTATCGGAAGACAGAAGCGAGATTTTTTATGGATAATGGCGAGACAACCGAATTTGGAAGAAAGTGTTCTAGAGGAGCTTATTCAACTTTCTGTCGATGAAGGGTACTCACGCGACGACATTATTTTTCCGCTCCATGATGGTAGCCAAAGAAACACATCCCCGCTTCCGGAGTCTAAAAAGGATGGCTAAACGTTGCAAAATAGCGGTGATAGGAACCGGCATTGCCGGCAACGTTGTGTCTTACTATCTTAATCAAGATCACGACATCACGGTTTTTGAAAAAAATAACTATGTCGGCGGGCACAGCCATACCCACTCCGTAAGCTCTCTTGAGGGGAATTATCAAGTGGATTCTGGGTTTATAGTCTTTAATTATGAAACTTATCCTCAGTTTACGAGGCTCTTGAAAAATTTAGGAGTTGAGGTTCAGACTTCCGAGATGAGCTTTGGGGTAAGGTGTGAGAAAACAGGGCTAGAGTATATGGGGTCAACATTCAACAGTTTGTTTACGCAGCGAAGAAATTTGATTCGCCCGTCCTTTTGGGGAATGTTATTTGATATTGTTCGTTTTAATCGAACCGGTGCTTCACTTTTAGATAATGACGATACTGACATATCTTTGGAGGATTATCTAAAAAAAGAAGCATATGGTAAAGCGTTTAGAGAAGATTATCTTCTGCCAATGGCCTCCGCGGTGTGGTCTGCGGACAAAAAGATGATGAATCGTTTCCCTGCAAAGTATTTGATGCGATTTTTTTATAATCATGGTCTTCTGAAGATCTTAAATCGACCCCAATGGTACGTTATCAAAGGTGGTTCTAAAGCGTATGTAGACGCCATAACAAGAGGCTACAGACAAGCTATCAGACTTGACACTGCCGTAAACTCCATATCTCGTTGTGAGGATGGTGTGGTTGTCAGAACATCAATGGATCAAGAACGGTTCGACTATGTTTTTCTCGCCTGTCATAGCGATCAGGCACTCAGCCTTTTAGCTAACCCGAGAAAGCTCGAAAGAGAGATCTTGGGGGCAATTCCTTTCCAGGAGAATAACGCTGTTCTACACACAGATACTTCGCTATTGCCCAAGAATCGCCGCGCTTGGGCTGCGTGGAATTATCATCGCTTAGAACGCGAACAAGATGAGGTAGCTGTTACTTATAATATGAACATTTTACAGAATTTTAGTTGTAAGACTCAATTCTGTGTGACCCTTAACAACACCAGAGCTGTTGACCCGAGTAAAATCATTGCACGCATGAGGTACGAGCATCCTGTTTTTACCCCAGAGTCAGTGGAAGCACAAGGTCGTCAGAAGGAAATCAACGGACAAGATCGAGTGTATTTTTGTGGAGCTTATTGGCGCTATGGTTTCCATGAGGATGGTGTTGTGAGCGCAATGAATGCGCTGGATGACTTTGATAAAAGAAAACAAATATGACGAAAACTCGGGAAAACTATGACCAGTAGTTGCATTTATACCGGTAATGTTCGACATAGCCGGTTTGAGCCTAAGCGCAATATTTTTACCTACAAAATTTTCATGCTTTATATTGACTTAGATGAAATTGACGATGTTTTTAAGCCTTATTGGCTGTGGTCCGCTTCGTTACCCAATCTTGCTTGGTTCAGGAGGCAAGATCATCTCGGAATTCCGACTGAGGCTCTTGGTGATTGTGTAAGAGAACTTGTATGTCGCGAGACAGGAAGTCGCCCTGAGGGACCAATTAAATTGCTGACTAATCTCAGATATTTTTTTTATCGCTCAAATCCTGTCAGTTTTTATTATATATTTTCAGTTGACGGTCAGCATCTTGAGACTGTAGTTGCTGAAGTTACTAACACACCCTGGGATGAACAGCACTACTATGTCCTTACCAATGGGGCGCAAAAAGGACATGGTCGGGTGCAACGTTTTAGGGTTGATAAACCTTTTCATGTATCGCCATTCCTGCCGCTGGAAATGTCGTACCGATGGCGAGTGACGTCGCCGAGTGACAAATTAGCTATTAATATTCGAAATTACAAATCCAAGTGTAAAGTGCTCGATGTTACATTAGCCTTAAACGCATCTCCAATTACGTCAAAGAGCTTAGCGATGAGCCTTTTGTATTATCCTCTTTTGACTGTAAAAATATCTTTGGCTATATATTGGCAGGCTCTCAAAATCTGGTTCAAAGGTGTTCCTTTTTTTACTCACCCCGCGAAGCTCAAATAAGGCGGCAGTATGTCTAAGAAATCAATCCTGAGGCAGCGATCATCCAAATTACGCGGCATAGACTCTTTTTCCAAGCGTATTTTAGTCAGCCGATTGCAGATGATAAATACAGGTCGGTTAGTTCTGGTCGATAATGAGGGTTTAATGGATTTTGGTGTGGCCGATGGAAATCCTAATGAGATGAAAGTTACTATTGAGGTCCTAAACTGTAATTTTTACTCGGAATTTGTGTTTGGGGGGAGTGTTGCTGCGGGGGAGGCCTACATGGCGGGTCTGTGGCGATGCGATCGACTCACCGACCTTATCAGGATCTTACTACAAAACTTTGAAATTCTCGATGCGGTTGATAATGGATACGCTCGTCTCAAATCGCCGTTCTTCAGATTGGTGCATTGGCTGAACCGTAATACGCGATCTGGAAGCAGGAGAAATATTGGTGCTCACTATGATCTTGGGAACAATTTTTTTAAACTTTTTCTTGATCAGTCGATGATGTATTCCTGCGCTTATTATAATGATCAGAATTCTAATCTCGATGAGGCCGCAGAGGCAAAACTAAAGAGAATTTGTGACAAATTGCAGTTATCAGAACGTGATCGAGTGGTTGAAATCGGAAGCGGATGGGGAGGCTTTGCCATTTATGCAGCTCGTCGCTATGGATGTCACGTCACTACAACCACTATTTCAGATGAACAGTTTGCATATGCCGAAAAAAGGATCAAGGCAGAAGGATTACAAGGTTCAATAACTTTGCTAAAGGACGATTATCGAGCACTTAAGGGTCAGTTTGACAAGCTCGTTTCGATCGAAATGATCGAAGCTGTGGGTCCTCAGTTTTTAGAGGGGTACTTGCATACCTGTAGTGACTTACTGAAGCCACATGGAATAATGCTTATTCAAGCAATTACGATGCGCGACCAGCGTTATGATCGTGCCATCAAGTCTGTCGACTTTATTCAGCGTTATATTTTCCCCGGTGGCTTTATTCCTTGTATCTCCGCCATCTCTCTCGGAATAAAAAAGGCGACTGACCTGAGGTTACTAAATCTCGAGGATATAGGACCGCATTATGCGAGAACGCTCGAAGACTGGCGCAGACGCTTCATAGATAACCTTCCGGAAATCAGAGACCTCGGGTATTCAGACGAATTTATACGGATGTGGGAGTTTTATCTTAGCTATAGCGAGGGAGGATTTCATGAACGTATGCTCGGCAATGTCCAACTAGTGTTTGTCAAGCCACAAAATCGATTGAATTGGAAATCGCCTGAATAGCTGAGGATAAATTTTCTCTAAGTTATAACTACTACTTTTTTTGGCGACGCTTGAGTGGGGTTTGCGGCGGGAATTTTTGTGTCTCCCGAAATGCGTCGCTTTGTCTAACACAACAAATTAGTATACCAACAATCCTCAACATCGAAACTCACGCATGAAATTCCAAAAACATAAATTAGAACAAAAAAAATTACTTAAACGTTTGAAGCGAAATCTGGGTAGAGTAATAGCAGATTTCTCCATGATCTAAGATGGTGATTGCGTGATGGTATGTGTGTCGGGAGGGAGAGATTCTCACGGTGTGTTAGAGATACTTATCGGTCTACACCTTACTGCACCAATTATGTTTGAACTGGTTACGGTAAATTTGGATCGGAATCAGCCAGGTTTTTCTGAGACCGTGTTACCCGAGTATCTTTCAACTTTGGGTATTCAATTTTTTATCTACGAGAAAGACACCTACAGTCTGTTGATCAAGAAAGTTCCTGAGAGCCACACTTATTACAATTTATGCTCAAGACTGTCTCGAGGAAACCTTTATGGATTTGCACAAAAGATCGGTTTAACTAAGATAGATCTCGGCCACCATCGTGAGGATATTGTCGAAAGTCAGATCTTAAAGCCCTCTCCGAATTTCGGCAACACCCAATCATTCACTGTGATATTTGCGGTTTTCAAGATGGCATGGAGCGAAAGGTTTTCAAGGATATGTTGCTCTCCTGGGAGAGGATTTACTCAGGTAGGACAGAAAATATTCTCAAAGGCCTAAAAAATATCTCGCGGTTACAACTTTTAGACTTACAGCTTTTTAATTTTGACGAATTAAAAGGTGTGAGTTGTGATAAAAGAGACGCAGATGCGGGGGGATATAGATTTAATTCGCGTAGTTAATTTGTGAATTGAATACCGTTAGTTTGTTATTTTAAATAAGGATTAATAAATGCCACAATTTGTTTTATCAACATCTTTAGCCTTTCTAATTTATCTTTGCATAGTTTTAGGTATTGGGTACTATGCATATCTTAAGACTAGTACTGCTGGAGATTTTCTGCTTGGGGGCAGGCAACTTACGCCCTTGGTATCTGCTATTAGTGCTGGTGCTTCTGATATGAGTGGTTGGGTACTACTGGGCTTGCCGGGCTATGCTTACGTTGCGGGGTTAGAGGCATTTTGGATTTCTATCGGTCTCGTCATGGGATTGGCAGTAAACTGGTTTTTAGTTGCAAAGCCTCTGCGAATCATCAGTTTTCAACTCGATGATGCAGTAACAATTCCTACCTATTTACAGCGTCGCTTTGCAGACACTAAACCTTGGGTAAGGGTGATTTCTTCACTAAGTATTTTACTTTTTTTCTTATTTTATGTTGCTGCTGGGTTAATCGCGGGCGGCAAACTTTTTACCGAAGTATTTGGTATTAACTATGAAATGGCCGTGGTTTTTAGTGTCGCAGTGATTCTTGTATACACACTTTTTGGAGGCTTTTTAGCGGTATCATGGACAGACGTCTTTCAGGGGATATTGATATTAGTCGCTTTGTTTATGGTACCGATGCTCGTTTTTAAAAAAGCGGGTAGCTATGAGTCTTTTATTGACGGCATCTCCGATAAAAACATCTATTTACTAAATATTTTTATTTCCACGGATGGCAAGGAGTTGAGTTTTATAGCCATTGTGAGCGCTTTGGCATGGGGTTTGGGTTATTTTGGACAGCCTCACATACTAGCGCGTTTTAAAGCGATTCGGTCTCCGAGGCATGTGTATAGAGCCGCTTTTATAGGCGTTGTATGGGCTTTTTTGTGCTATTTTTTGGCGATTGCTGTTGGATTAAGCGGTCTTTTTATCATCGATCAACCCCTAGAAGATTCAGAAAAAGTGTTTATTGCCCTAACGAAAATTATCTTTAATCCTTTGGTTGCAGGAGCCCTCTTAGCCGCAATTCTTGCTGCAATCATGAGCACAGTGGATTCGCAGTTATTGGTATGCTCCGCGTCTTTGGCAGAGGACCTTTATCCCCTTGTTAGCGAGCGGGAGTTAGCTAGCGCTGACCGATTGAAAATCGCTAGAATTGCGGTAGTCATTCTTGCACTAATGGGGACTTCTATTGCCATGAATCCAGAAAGTAAGGTATTGGATGTCGTTTCTTATGCTTGGGCGGGACTCGGAGCCTCATTAGGACCTACTATAATTGTAAGTTTATATTGGAGTCGGATGACATCGACCGGTGCAATTTTTGGCGTGATAGTGGGTGGACTAACAGTAATTGTCTGGTCTCGATTGTCCGGAGGGATATTTGATTTTTATTCATTGTTGCCGGGTTTCTTCCTCTCATTAATAGCTATCGGTGTGGGGAGCTTACTAACCCAAAGGAAACTATCAACTAGGGTGGTCGTTAGTTACTCGGAAATTCGGAAAGAGTTTTAAATGAATCTTTATGTAAATCTGCCTTAGCTATGAGGCTACATTTTTTCTGTTACCTCGATCCCCAGTAGCTTAAGTCCGGTAAAAATAGTCTCGCCGGTTTTTGAACAAAGCGTTAGCCTACTCTGGTATGTTTCGACCGCTACGGTAGATTTTAGGATAGGGCACTTTTCATAAAAGCACATAAAGGCACTAGCTAATTCGTAAAGGTAGCCGCAAAGCAGATGCGGCAGAGAGTCCTCCGCCACTTGTTCAAGGACTTCATTAAATTGGAGGATTTTTAGGCACAATTTTTTTTCCTCATCATTGTTGACTATCACTTTTGATGAGTATTGAGTCATCTCAACTTTGGCGCGCTTAAAAATGCTACAAATTCTGGTGTAAGCGTATTGCAGATATGGACCTGTGTTCCCATTTAAGGACAACATTGCGTCCCAGTTAAATACGTAGTCTGTTGATCGATGCTTGCTCAGATCTGCATATTTTATTGCGCCTATCCCCACTTTTTTTGCGATCTCCAGAATTTCATTATCATGAAGTGTGGAGTTCTTTATTGCGACTAAATCTGCGGCGCGTTGAATTGATTCATCGATTAAATTTTCTAATTTAACAGTGCCACCTGTACGCGTTTTGAATGGCTTACCATCGTTACCCATCATTGTCCCGAAAGGATGATGTTCTAAGGTCACTTCGTCTGAAACCAGTCCGGCAAGTCTTCCAGCGCTAAACACTTGCTTCATATGAAGCGCCTGTCGTGCGTCAATAAAGTATAGTATGCGATTAGCCTTAAGTATTTTTGCACGATGTTCAAGAGCTGCTAAGTCAGTGGTCGCATACAGATACCCGCCATCTGATTTGCGGATTATCATTACCGACGCTCGACCATTTCTGTCGGATATCTCATGAAGGAATATGACTTTTGCCCCTTGATCATCCACTGCTATCCCCGATCGGCTTAGTCTGGAAACTAGCTCTTCAAGTTGATGATTGTATGAACTTTCTGCTTTGATATGTTCTTTTTTCAAGCTAACATTTAATCGGTGATAAATATTTAGATTATGTTGAATAGACACGTCGATAAAATGTTGCCACAGACGAAGGCAGTGCTGGTCCCCGGATTGCAGACGAACAACATATTTTCGGGCTTGATCAGCGAAAGCGCTCTCAGAATCAAACCTAGTTTTGGCCCGTTGATAAAATTTTTCAAGATCGTTCAATACCAACTCAGCAGTTTCACCGCTGGTCATGTGGTACTCTAATTCCGCAATCAACATGCCGAATTGAGTGCCCCAATCTCCCATGTGATTTTGCCGGACAACTTTGTTTCCGAGGTGCTCATGCACCCTTGCGATGCAGTCACCAATAATAGTAGAGCGCAGGTGTCCGACGTGCATTTCTTTTGCTAGGTTTGGCCCCGAATAATCAATCACAACTGTTTTAGGTACTCGTGTAGATGTCCTCTTAGAGTCGTTTTCTGACAGTTGTTTGGCTATAAAAACCTTTTTTAAATGCAAGTTTATAAAGCCAGGCCCAGCGATTTCGGCGAGATCCACTAAATCTGAAAGGTCGGCAGCGGCCAATATTTTTTTCGCAAGATTCCTTGGATTTTCACCAGCTACCTTTGCAGCTCTCATTACACCGTTTGCTTGATAGTCTCCGAATTCTGGTCTGACACTCGGCCTTACTGACGGAGAGGTCTCGGTTGGAAGACCGACTCCTACCATCGCGGTCGAAAGTCGCTGTTCGAAAATACTTTTGATTGACATAAAAAAGTCGCTTTGGATTCTCTCAGCAGATTGTAAATTCAGAGGCGATTAAAGCAAAGAAAAAACTGTCAAGTGATAAATGATTTAATTACGCCATGAGCATGATTGCCTTGATAAAAGCTACTTTGCTATGATTAACTTAATGGGGGCGACAGATCTTAAAGTTTTTGCCTTCATTTGATATGCTTTTATTCAATAAAGCATGATTTTATCCATTAAATAGGGAAGGCTTATGCATTCAACTTTAATCGAGCAAGGCTTCGACCTAATGCTCTTTGGCATGGGTACGGTGTTTATTTTTTTATTTTTGCTCGTTGTGGTGACTGTTTGCATGTCAAAGATGGTCAATCATTGGTATCCGGAAGGGGAGCCTGTTGCTGACATAGTTGCGGAACAACCCCCTGTGGAGCCGCTAATCGCATCGGTGATTCAGGTCGCGATAGACCGTTATCGTGCGAGGTGAATCAATCTCTAGTTTTAGCCTCGAACTAACATAATATTTTGAAGGTAAGTAATATGTCTGGGAATGGAAGGCCCTTAGGAATTACGGAAGTAGTATTGAGGGACGCTCATCAGTCTTTGTTCGCGACTCGGATGCGCATTGACGATATGTTGCCCATTGCCGAGAAATTAGATCGGATAGGATACTGGTCGGTCGAATCATGGGGTGGGGCCACATTCGATGCATGTATTCGTTATTTGGGAGAAGATCCCTGGGATCGAATCAGGGAAATAAAAAGTGTAATGCCCAAGACTCCGCAGCAAATGCTATTTCGTGGGCAGAATATTTTAGGGTATCGTCATTATGCTGACGACGTCGTCGAAAGGTTCGTGGAGAGGGCAGCCGTCAATGGGATTGACGTATTTCGCGTTTTTGATGCGATGAATGACATGCGGAACCTCAGAACCGCATTGGGCGCGGTAAAAAAAGTGGGTAAGCATGCACAAGGGACTATTTCTTATACTGTTAGCCCGGTACACACTCTAGACCTTTGGGTTGATCTTGCTAAGACTCTAGAGGATATGGGTGCGGATTCAATATGCATAAAAGATATGGCGGGGTTATTAACCCCATATGTGGGATACGAACTCGTCACGCGGTTGAGAAATTGCGTGGATATCCCTCTGCAATTGCATGCTCATGCGACTACCGGCCTCTCTACAAGCACAATTATGAAATGTGTGGAGGCGGGTATTGACAATGTTGATACTGCAATTTCATCGATGTCAATGACCTATGGGCACTCACCAACTGAGTCTGTAGTGTCCATTTTTGGCGGTCAGGATCGTGATACAGGTTTGGATATCGATCAGCTAGAGAACATAGCGGCATATTTTAGAGAAGTGCGAAAAAAATATGTGCAATTTGAGGGCTCATTAAGGGGAGTTGACTCACGCATACTCGTGGCTCAGGTACCCGGTGGCATGTTGACCAATATGGAAAGCCAACTCAGGGAGCAAGGTGCAGGTGACCGATTAGATGAGGTCCTTGCTGAAATTCCCTCAGTTAGAAAGGAGCTAGGATTTATTCCGCTCGTTACACCCACCTCGCAGATCGTTGGCACGCAGGCGGTTTTGAATGTGCTAACAGGCGAACGCTATAAATCGATAAGTAAAGAAACGAGTGGTGTCTTAAGGGGGGAGTATGGGGCCACTCCCGCACAGGTTGATAAAGAACTACAGGAGAGAGTCCTCGATATAGATGAGCAGCCGATAACTTGCAGGCCAGCAGATCTAATTGAATCAGAACTCACGGCCTTGAGCGAGGAACTTTTTCAGTTATCTAAAATGCATCAATTCAGTTTGACGCGCACAGAGGAGGGAATTGATGACGTTCTGACTTATGCCCTATTTCCTCAGGTGGGTTTAAATTTCCTGAGAAATCGAGGTGATGCCAGCGTCTTTGAGTCTGTTCCGACAGGAAAAGCCACTCAGTCTGACCCAAGTGGAGAGGAAATTTATACTGTCGAAGTCGAGAACCGATCGTATGTTGTAAAAGTGGCGCCTGGAGGAGATATTTCTGCAATAGTATCTGTCGGGGAGGCGCTGTCGGATGAGCCGGTGTCAATATCCAGAGAGCTCTCAAAGGGGGAAGCGATAAAAGCACCACTGGCAGGGACGGTAGTAAAAGTGATCGTGATTCCTGGAAATATTGTTAAAAAGGGAGATCCGGTTCTGATTCTTGAGGCTATGAAAATGGAAACTCAAGTTAGCGCCCCGCGAGATGGCACCATTGCCGAGATCCATGTCCGATCAGGAGATAGCATATCGGTTGGCGATTCTTTGGTCGGTTTGATGTAGAATCGTATTATGGATAATTTGACAAATATCCTCGCTAGTTCCGGTTTCATGCAGATGGACGCTGGAATGCTTCTTATGATTTGCGTCGGTGTTCTGCTACTGTATCTCGCAATAAGCCATAAATTTGAACCGCTCCTGCTTCTGCCTATAGGGTTTGGCACCGTTCTAATAAATATTCCGGGAGCGGGGTTCGGTTCGCCCCCGGTTTTGGATGCTATGGGACAACTTGTTAGCCCGGGAGGGCTACTTTTTTATGTCTATGAAGGTGGAATCGCAACAGGATTATTTCCTTTAATTATTTTTATGGGTGTGGGTGCGATGACTGACTTTGCCCCACTTCTTGGAAACCCAAAGACACTTTTATTGGGTGCTGCGGCCCAAGTGGGTATCTTTTCTACTGTCCTTGGCGCTGTCACTTTGGGACACTATGGCATACTGGATTTCAGCTTGCGAGATGCAGCGTCAATCGGGATAATCGGGGGCGCGGATGGTCCCACGGCAATTTTTGTGGCAAGCAAACTATCACCCGATCTTCTTGGTGCCGTAGCAGTTGCCGCGTACTCTTACATGGCGCTTGTTCCCATAATTCAGCCCCCTATTATGAGAGCTTTGACGACGAAGGAAGAACGAGTAATTGTTATGCAACAGTTACGGGAGGTCTCGCGAGTCGAACTCATCACTTTTCCTCTGATGCTGCTGATGATGGTTGGCATGTTACTACCGGATGCGGCTCCATTGCTTGGGATGTTTTGTTTCGGGAATTTAATGCGGGAGTGCGGGGTTGTTGATCGCCTGAGTGAAACCACCCAGAATGCTCTCATTAACACGGTAACTATTTTCCTGGGACTGGGTGTTGGCTCGAAAATGAGTGCTGAAAAGTTTTTGAATTTAGAAACCCTAGGGATTTTAGCGCTCGGTGCGGTAGCCTTTTGCATAGGTACTGCGGCGGGTGTAATAATGGCTAAATTGATGAATACCGTTTCGCACCATAAGATTAACCCGTTGATAGGGGCTGCTGGAGTATCTGCCGTTCCTATGGCGGCGAGGGTCTCTAATCGGGTCGGGCTTGAAGCAAATCCTAATAATTATCTTTTGATGCACGCGATGGGGCCGAATGTGGCAGGTGTGATTGGCTCTGCTGTAGCGGCTGGCGTGATGATTAATTTGGTTTCAGGTTCATAATCGATGGTTTCGGTCGAGCAGAGCATCCTTAATGCACTTACAATTTTAAAGCCTCGCTACGTGGACTTGCGGAATGAAAGTTCTATGCACTCGGTACCGGATCTTTCGGAGACTCATTTCAAACTGACGATTGTCAGCGATGATTTCGAAGGGAAAAGGCATGTCGAGAGACATCAGCTAGTCTATGGCCTCTTGTCCGATCAGTTATCAGGCCCTGTTCACGCGCTGTCAATGACTACTTTTACTTTAGATGAATGGACCCGCAACAATAGAGATATAGCAAAATCTCCTAGGTGCATTAGCGGAAGTCCCTAGATCACAATCGAGAGGACAGATTTTAGTTTTTGTTAAACATTTCATCGTAATAATCCTCCGCTTCAACGATTTACGCTGGCGCTTTACGTAGAGCTTACGGACACTTAAACTGAGAATAAATTTATTCTGCAATCGTGATGATAGTGCGCACGGCTATGCAGTACTCAGAAAAGATCAGTCGAGGGGGAATTCATGCATCAAGCAGCAGTGACTTATTTTATTGGCGGATATAGGTCTGCTTTGAAGGCGGGACAAAGCGNTGCGCTTGTCCTTGTTTATGGGTTGTTATCTGCTTGTGGCAGCGATAGTGTTACAGATAACGTGGCCGCAGAGCCCGGTGCTGACGGCGTCCCTCCTACTCTCACTGAGGTAAGAGTTTATAATGGAGCGACTGCGGGTTCTACAGTTGCGTTGGGAGAGACTGCGACAGTCAGTTTTGTTGCTGATGAACCGCTTATTTCCACGCCAAGTGTTACAATAAATGGGGTCACTGCCTCGGTCACCAGCCAAGCCAGCACCGGTGGTGGCGGTCGCTCATGGACGGCAGTTAGGGCTATTGGTGCGGATGATATCGAGGGCATAGTCTCTTTCGAGATTAGTTTTGCAGATGTTAGTGGAGAGGTGGGAATTCCAGTTNCTGCTACTACTCTTACCATGGACGATGGCACATATGTGGACGGAATATACACAGCTAATATTAATGAGCTGCAAGAGCTGATCTACTGTGGAGTGGCGACCTCTTGCCCGGGTGATGACGCAGCGGCTGTTGAACAGGTGATATTTGACTTTGAAGATGATGGAGCAAACTATACGTTTCAGGATTTTGGTCCCGACCGAATTGAGTCCGCGCGTGTTGTAGATCCTACTGACTCACTCAACACTGTTATCGCTTCAAACAAATCGGCTGGTGCGGAGACGTGGGGAGGTTCATGGATCACAGTGGAAGGTAAGGGTATCACTTTAACTCAGTCAGACTCGAAAGTTTCCATGCGTTTTTGGTCGCCAACTGCTGGTACTACGGTCCGTATGAAACTTGAGGTGGCTACTGATGCAAATAATTTTGTTGAGGCTGATGCGACTACTTCGGTGGCAGGTGAGTGGGAGACGCTGACGTTTGATATGGGTAGTCCTGCCGGAGGTTCCATAGATCCATTCGCTGACTATGGAAAGATTGTAGTTTTTTATGATTTCAATACTCCTGGAGGAGACACGTCTGTTAGTTTTTACTGGGATGACGTGATTCACGGTGGGGTAGGGATTACACCGGCGGTATCGCAGAATGCTCAGGGCTTTGAAGATGACACCGCGACTTATACGTTCCAGGATTTTGGTCCCGACCGAATAGAGTCGACCAGAGTTATAGATCCTACTGATACGTCTAACACAGTGATCCTGTCAAATAAAGCCGCTGGCGCTGAGACTTGGGGTGGTTCTTGGGTCACGGTGGACGGGTTTCATTTAAATCTGACGCCGGCGGATAGTAAGGTTTCTATGCGTTTTTGGTCGCCAACTGCTGGCACTACGGTCCGTATGAAACTTGAGGTGGCTACTGATGCAAATAATTTTGTTGAGGCTGATGCGACTACTTCGGTGGCAGGTGAGTGGGAGACGCT
>NZEU01000059.1 GCA_002689135.1 Porticoccaceae bacterium | reverse complement strand
TACAGGGTATTCAGGGATCGAAAATCCTCTCTTTTTTAAAGAGAACACCCGAATGTTTTTTGGAGATGCTAAAAGTTCGCTTAACAAACTTTTAGCAATGATTGACTAGATGGATTTTTGCTTACCTCGAATCACTGATCCAGAGCGAATTTTTGAATTAAGCCCAAAGAAGCATATTTAAACAGTCCTCAACGTTGAAAAAAAGCGGATTTAGTCCCATATCTGAGTATGACTAAGTTTTTCTGAGGTTATAAATATGCGCTTTGAAAAGTTGACCCATAAGCTTCAAGCCGCTTTCGGAGACGCACAATCGCTAGCTGTGGGTTCAGATCATGGCTTGGTCGAGCCAGTTCACTTGCTTTCGGCTCTCCTCAATCAAAAGGACGGAAGTGTTCCGATTATATTAGCGCGAGCTGGATATGATGTCTCTGGTCTGAAGCTTTTTTTAGAGAGTCATTTAAACTCTCTTGGCAAGATATCGCATCCCACTGGAGAGATAAATGCTTCTCCCTCGCTCGCTAAATTGATTAATTTAAGTGACCGTATGGCCCAAAAATGGGGAGATAAGTACATTTCTAGTGAGGTAATGCTTTTAACTTTTCTCGATGACTCTTCTTTTTTGGGAAACTCTTTAGGTCGTTTTGGAGATCGATCTAAGGCGCGAGCTACGATTGAGTTGATTCGTGGCGGGGAAGTCGTGGAGGATTCAGATATTGAGCAAAAACGAGAGGCGCTTGGCCGATATACTTCTGATCTAACTGCACTGGCATTGTCTGGAAAGCTAGATCCAGTGATTGGTCGAGACGATGAGATTCGGCGGGTAATTCAAGTATTACAACGTAGAACAAAGAATAACCCGGTGATAATCGGAGAACCAGGTGTTGGAAAAACAGCGATAGTGGAGGGTTTGGCACATCGAATAATAAATGGAGAGGTACCCGATGGTCTCAAGAGCAAACGAGTCTTGAGTTTGGATCTAGGCTTATTGGTTGCAGGCACCAAATTCAGAGGAGAGTTCGAGGAGCGCCTCAAAGCAATACTCAATGACCTATCGAAATTTGACGGGCAGATCATTTTATTTATAGACGAATTGCACACAATGGTCGGTGCCGGGAAAGTTGAGGGGTCGATGGACGCAGGTAATATGCTTAAACCGGCATTAGCACGCGGTGAGCTTCACTGTGTGGGTGCAACTACGTTGAACGAATATAAACAACACATAGAGAAGGATGCCGCACTTGAACGACGTTTTCAGAAACTTCTGATTGATGAGCCAAGCATAGAAGATACCATAGCTATATTGCGTGGTCTCAAGGAACGTTACGAGGTGCATCATGGGGTAGAGATCACTGATGAGGCGATTGTTGCGGCATCCAGATTATCACGACGGTACATTAACGACCGACAGCTACCGGATAAGGCGATTGACTTGATTGATGAGGCGGGCAGTCGGATTAGAATGGAAATTGATTCAAAACCAGAAATTATGGATCGCCTTGATCGGAGAATTATTCAATTAAAAATTGAGCATGAGGCACTCACCAAAGAGACTGAAGAATCTGCGCAAAAGAGACTGAAGAAAATTAAAGATGATATTTGTGAAATGGAGGCTGAATATGCAGACCTGGATGAAATATGGAAGCTTGAGAAAGCATCCGTTCAAGGTGAGACAAAAATAAAAAGTGAGATAGAACAAGCGAAAGTTACGCTTGATATCGCCAGAAGAGGTGGAGACTTAGAGCAAATGGCGCAAATTCAATACAGTATTATTCCGGATCTAGAAAAGCGTCTAAAAAATGCCTCCAAACAAAAATTAATGGAAAAAAAATTACTCAAAAATCGGGTAACCGAAGAAGAAGTGGCCGACGTAGTTTCCAAGTGGACAGGCATACCCATCGCCAAGATGTTAGGGAGGGAACGAGATAAACTTTTACAGATGGAAGAACACTTGCGAAGGCGGGTTGTGGGCCAAAGTGAGGCTATATCTGCGATTTCGAATGCAATAAGACGTGCGCGCGCGGGGCTTTCTGATCCAAGCCGCCCCAATGGCTCTTTTTTATTTTTGGGGCCAACCGGTGTTGGAAAAACAGAATTATGTAAGACCTTAGCTGATTTTCTTTTTGACAGTACTGACGCGATGGTGCGCTTGGATATGTCCGAGTATATGGAAAAGCACTCGTTATCGCGCTTGATTGGTGCACCACCTGGATATGTTGGATATGATGAAGGTGGATTTTTAACCGAGGCTGTGCGCCGTCGTCCTTACTCTATCCTACTTTTAGACGAGATTGAAAAGGCGCATCCAGATGTTTTCAATATTTTGTTACAACTTCTTGATGACGGGCGACTCACTGATAGCCATGGGCGAACAGTAGACTTTAAGAACATTGTGGTTGTGATGACATCCAATCTTGGTTCAGATCTGATTCAGGTATTGTCGGGTGAGGCAGATTATTCCTCGATGAAATCCTCGGTGATGGATGTGGTTGCTCAGCATTTCCGGCCAGAATTTATTAATCGGATTGATGATTCGGTAGTCTTTCATCCTCTAGACCACGATTCACTGGGCGCGATTGCCTCTATTCAGATCGATTTGTTGGCAGATCGCTTATCAGAGCAAGAGTTGACACTAAAACTTAGTGAAAAGGCTAAGGAGCACATCATCAACGTAAGCTATGACGATATATACGGGGCACGTCCGCTAAAACGTACGATACAGCATCTGGTGGAAAACCCGCTGGCATCACTCATTCTCTCGGGAGAGATCTCGCGAGGCTCCCATATAATCGGTGATTTAAATGATGGAGAAATAGTATTTTCTACCTCATTAAGCTGAATCACAATGTATTATTGGTATGAAAATTACAACAGTGAACTATTGGTGCGCGCCTTGTCCTTCGACGAAGAGAAGTCTTATCACTAAACTTTCCTTACAGGGAAGCACTGAGGCCATTAAGATGTTGATTTCCTCGTCAACTCTCATACCCGCTGGGATATTGATCAAAATTTCGCCGCTCATTGGACTGGTCAGCGCTTCAAGCTTTTCCAGCTCCTTATCATCATCTGCTTTTTGCGCGAATTTTTCTAACAAGATTTGGACAGCTTTTAAAAAGTTCCGTTTGTTAAACTTACCTCGATAATTAGTTCGATCAAGTTGGAGATATAGAGGTATAAAATTTCCATTTTTTTCGTTGATGAGTTTGCCTGCTGGGACTCGCTTTCCTTGCCTCAAGTTTTTGTACAACTCGTCGATATCCTCATTTGGCTGTCTCTGAAATGAGGCCACTAGAAGATTTGCGCTCAAATTGAAAATCTTTAAGAGGTCTAGTTTTGGCATAGAGCGTGGAGGACTCATCTGAAATTGGATCAAAGGTATTTTAAATTTTTGCGATTTAGCACTGAGAATAAGATGCTATCGCAATCTGTTTTTTACTTAAATAACTGTTCATTTTTGAATGAGTCCGAACTTATTTTCTAAGATTCCGATAATTTCTGCTCGAGGGTGTTGAGAAATTTTTAATGGCTCGCCAGTGATTTCTTGAGCAAGTTTCAAATATGTTTCGGATACTTTGAGCATTATCTTTTTGGGGAGTGCAGTGTTTTCAGCAAGAGCTAAACGCTCATCCATTCTCGATTTGTCTAACAATATTTCAGGTTCTGGGAAGTAATCCAGTAGCAGTTGACGGAACACCTCTTTCGATTTTTCCAGAACATTTCCATTTCGATAACTAGGTCCATCCCAAATTCTTGAGGAGTCTGGCGTTCCCACCTCATCCATGTATATTAATTCTTCATTTCCTGCCATATTCGTGACATAACCGAATTCGAATTTGGTATCGACGAACAATTGATCTAGTTTTTTCAATTCTTTTTCGATCAGTGAAAAACCCTCTTCGAGCAATCGTTCATATTGTGGGATGTCTTCCGGCTTACGAAACTGGAATTTTTGAAAGTGG
This sequence comes from Porticoccaceae bacterium, assembly GCA_002689135.1. Taxonomy (GTDB): domain Bacteria; phylum Pseudomonadota; class Gammaproteobacteria; order Pseudomonadales; family Porticoccaceae; genus TMED48. The sequence continues at coordinate 10,772 of NZEU01000059.1, read as the reverse complement.
GACATAATATCGTCTCGCGAAATATTTACATCATCTATTTCTGGAACATTGGGTATCCCTCTGAGGATACCCTTCGTAGACGGAGTTATTAGCAACTCTGATAATAGCTGATCCTTTTTGAGGTTATCATTAAGTTGGATTCCACAAAAGTATCGTTCTCCTTTCGCGTAAGAACGCCACATGGAGCCGGTGATGTATCGTCGTCCGATTGCCTCAATCATCAGTGGTTTAGCTTTTTGAACAATCCAAACTAGGGGGTGCGGTATATCTAAAATATGACTGTTTGCAAGGCCCCGCTCATGAAAAAGTCTGAACCAGTAATTGGATATAGCATTCAGTGCAGCACCTTTCCCCGGAATTCCTCTTAAGCCGCCTTCTCCATGCCAAACACAGTCAAACGCAGATATCCGATCACTGATGACCATTACAGCAAGAGGTGAGTTTGATGGAATCGGATAACCATACTCTTTAATCAGGCGCTGACTATCTTCTGCGGTGAGCCAATAAACAGAACGTACCTTACCGTTGTGAACCGCTTGTTCACTTCGCACTGGAAGGTCATGATTTACAGCTAATACAATATCTGCATCTTCCATTTTTTGCACCTTATTTAGTGGCTGTCTGGGTCAGTCAGTGAGGAGTTTTTGATAGCTCTGTTGTTTCAATTTGCCTTTCAATGGAATGAATACTTAGATCGAACCTATTCTCAATGTTATCAATAAGAACATTAGTGGGCAAAGAGAAAACACTCTATGTTAACATTAATCAACTAGTATAGCGGTAAAGGAGTAGTTGATTTGGGAAGCATATTAGTTACTGGAGGTAGCGGATTTATTGGGAGAAACCTTTGCAAATCGGCTCTAGATTGGGGTTTTGATGTCACTGTGCTTACACGCGATAAGAAAATGGCTCGTAAGATTTTGCCGACACCTGTCACCCTTTTTAGTTGTCTTGATGATATTGTGGAGGGGACGCAATATGACTCGCTGATTAACTTAGCGGGCGAGTCGCTAGCATCTGGTCGCTGGACTGAGACTCGTAAACTAAAGTTTTACGATAGTCGAATCGGGTTCACTGATCGTCTATTTAATTCATTCTGCAAGCATTTGCCTCCACCCAAGCAGGTATTAAGTGCCTCAGCTGTCGGTTTTTATGGACATTCAAGTGAAGTACTTAATGAAAATTCAGGCTCATCAGGGGGTTATTCCCACTACCTGTGCTCGAGCTGGGAGAAAAGTGCGAGGGCTTTCTCCACACTGGGTAGTCGTGTAAGTTTTCTGAGGATTGGAATCGTCCTTGGTCAAGGAGGAGCATTAGCAAGTATGTTGCCAGCTTTTAGACTAGGACTAGGTGGTCCCTTAGGCCATGGGCGTCAATATATGTCGTGGATACATCTTGATGATGTCATCAGAGCAATCCATTACTGTTTGCAAAATGAAGACGTCTCCGGAGCAATAAATCTGAGTGCTCCAAATCCGGTCACTAACAAGGAATTTAGTCAGGCCTTAGGAAAGGCATTGGGCCGCCCGAGCGCTTTTACTATGCCCTCATGGGCTGCCCGATTTATTTTTGGTGAGTTGGCTGATGAACTTCTTTTGGGAGGGCAACGCGTACTTCCTGATGTGCTTTTGAATCGCGGATTTAAGTTTTCCTTCAATACCCTAGAACCAGCGCTGAAATCGCTCCTTGTTTAGGACGCTAGTCATTCGTCTTTAATTAAAAGGATAAGCTATCAGGGACTTCAAACTGACTACTTTGCACAAAAAAACTGTTGTAATTACAGGAGCCTCTGAAGGCATCGGAGCTGCCTGTGCGAGACTTTTTGCGGCCTCAGGCGCCTATTTAGTCCTCGCTGCTCGGGGTGAAAAGAAACTCGACAAGATTGTCTATGAGCTCAGCCAGTTAACCGAGGCTGTGGGTTATGCGATGGATGTGTGTGATCTTAGTGCTTGTGATGAGCTTTTAGCTGTCGCAAAGAAGCGTTTCGGTCAAATCCATGTCTTAATAAACAATGCAGGGTTTCATGACCGCGGACTATTTAACACCGTTAATCCTCGGAATGTTGCACGTATGGTAGATGTAAATATTAGAGCACCAATTTACCTCACATCCGTGGCGATGCCATATTTGAATGCGTCAAAAGGAGGTGTTGTGGTTATGGTGGGATCGTTGGCTGGAATGGCACCTCTTTCAGGTGCTTCCGTGTATTCTGGCACAAAATCGGGATTACGTGCTTTCACTCTTGCTTTGCGAGAGGAGTTGGCCAATACAAATACACGCTGTGCCATAGTTTCACCAGGCCCAGTAGATACTGGCTTTATCATGAAAAATTTGGGTACGGTGGATGACATAGTTTTTTCTCAGCCGATGAGCACGGCCGACGGAGTTGCTTTAGCGGTAAAATATCTGGTGGAAGGAAAAAGGGCAGAAATTGCCATACCTCGCCTGAGTGGGACTCTCGCCTCATTAGGAGCTTTTCTTCCAATGCTAAGGCGTTTTTTGAGCCCACTTTTAAGTGCTTTGGGACGAAAAAATAAACGTAAATATTCAAAAAGGCGCAGGTCTTTCGAATCTGAAGAGTGACTGAAGTGAAATTAAATTTCCGAGAACAGGGCGAGGGTAAAGCAGTCATCTTAATCCACGGCCTGTTTGGATCGTTGGTTAATTTGTCGTTTCTGGCTAAAGAACTAGGAAGAGTGTTNAGGGTGGTGAGTGTTGACTTACGGAACCACGGAGCTTCCGAGCACAGTCAAAACATGGACTTAATTAGCATGGCGGGTGATATCGTCGAAACCATGAGATATCTCGGAATCGTCGAGGCATCTATAGTCGGCCACTCGCTGGGCGGGAAGGTAGGTATGCAGATGGCACTCACCTTTCCCAGCCTTATGACAAGTTTGGTGGTTGCAGATATAGCACCTGTAAAATATAGCTCTCACCACAACCCTCTGTTGAAGGGTCTCCAGCACCTCAATACAATGTCAATAACCAGCCGGAATGAAGCTGACGCTGTTTTGTCCGAGTATGAGACGGATCGATCGGTGCGTGCGTTTTTGCTAAAGAATTTGGTACAAGATAGTTCAGGTCAATACCGTTTGAGGCTCAACTTGCCCGCGATTATCGAAAACTATAATAAAACGTTAACGNCCCCCCCCCTGGGTGGACCCTCGTCATGCCCCGCTCTATTTTTAAAGGGACAGAATTCTGCTTATATTCAAGATAAGCATTATCAAGAAATAAAGCGCATTTTCAAGAGAGGCAGGGTAAGAGTGATCAATGGTGCAGGGCACTGGCTACATGTTGAAAAACCAAAGCTGTTTAATCAATTAGTTAGTGAGTTTTTAATTTATGGCTAACTGGGACGAGGAAGATTAATTTAGTTAGAATATAAATATTTATCTTTTCAGGGGAATGTAGGGATGTTTAAACATCTAAGCGCAACGAAGACCGATCCAATCCTCGGGTTGATGGCGTTGTATAGGGCGGATACCCGAGAGCAAAAAATCGATCTTGGGGTGGGTGTCTACATGGATGATCATGGTTTTACACCGGTCATGAAGGCTGTTCGAGATGCTGAGAACCGACTTTTGGAGTTAGAGGACACAAAAAGTTACCAGGGAATAGCAGGTGATCCTGAATTTAATCAACAAATGTCATCTCTTCTATTTGGCGAAGATCACACCACTTTTCGATCTGGCAGAATAAAAACGTTACAAACTCCTGGTGGGTCTGGAGCCCTTCGGGTTGGTGCTGAGTTGATTCTTAGGGCGAAAAAAGATAGTAGGATTTGGGTGGGTACTCCCACGTGGCCCAATCACATCCCTTTGTTGGGAGGAGCGGGATTAAGTATCGCTGAATACCCATACTATGATATTACCACGCGAAAAATCAACATTGACGGAATGCTCCAGACCCTGAGGAATGTTCCACATGGCGATATAGTCCTACTACATGGTTGCTGTCATAACCCTACTGGTGCTGATTTGACCCGTGATGAGTGGGATGAGATAACGAAAATTGCTCTTGAGAGAGGTTTTATTCCATATATTGATACCGCTTATCAGGGTTTGGGGACTGGTCTTGATTCTGACGCATATGGCATCCGAGCTATGGCCAGTTCTGTGCCTGAATTAATTGTTGCATCCTCTTGCTCAAAAAACTTCGGTCTTTACAGAGAACGCACAGGGTCCATAACCTTTCTATCCGAAACAAGTGCCGAGGCCGAGATAGTTTTGAGCCAGGCAATGGCGGTAGCGAGACAGCTATATTCGATGCCTCCGGCGCATGGTGCTCTATTGGTAGCTATGATTTTGGGTGATGCAGAATTACGGCGAAGTTGGGAAGAAGAATTGAGTGAAATGCGGGAACGTATCATTTCAATGCGTTGTCTGCTGACGGATCGTATTTGCGACAATGATGCAGGCATGGATTTTAATCATATTAGAGATCAAAGAGGCATGTTTTCTTTTCTAGGAATCAANGAGTCGCAGTTGNNTACTTTNCGNNATCAATTTGGGATATATATCGTCTCCTCTACGCGAGTAAATATGGCGGGCATAAATTCCGGTAATATTGATTATCTTGTGTCGTCACTGCGGTCTGTCCTCAAGTAGTCATATAATTGAGCGCTTACTTCAGCTACGGTTTGTGCAACGGTGGATTTGCCGCAGTTTACGCACAGATCAGAGTACTTATGGTAAAGCAAACTTCTTTCCGTAAAAAGGTCCTCGAAAGTTTGATTGGGCTCGCACGCTATACCGCGATTGTCGAGGTTATCGATCCGGTTTAGAAGAGTTGGCACCGACGCCTGAAGGTAAATTATAATAGTATTTCGACTGATATGTCTCATGGCTTTTTTTGAGTAGACGGCACTCCCTCCGGTGGCTACCACGGTCCTTCGCCTTATTAGCATTTTGCATAGTGTTGTCTCCTCAAGTTCCCTGAGAGAGAGATATCCTGATTGATCCAATATATCTTGTAGACATACCCCGGCTTGTAACTGAATTTGGTCGTCCGTATCAACGAACTGCCATCCCAGAGATTTCGCGAGAAGTTTGCCTATGGTACTCTTTCCGGAACCCGGCATCCCAATCAGTGCGATTGATTGGGATTGTTCATCGATAATACTAAAAAAGTCTTTGCGCATATTATTTTCCGATAAAGACGCTCGCAACATGGGCTCGAGGGCCCTAATAAACTATCGTCATAGTGTAGCTGTTTTCATGTTAACTAAAATATTGGGATAGCAAGATTTTGGCTTTAACTAATAATGAGGCGGGATATAAACATATTGAGGTCGTGCTATCATATTACCTGACTCTAAATTAGAGTTACGAACTATTAAAATTATTACACATTAGATCAGGGAATATTTTTAGCATGTTGAAATTTGGCCGTATTGGTCTAATTGCAAGTCTTGATGTGCCAGCAGTTTTAGATTCGTTGAATAATCTTGAGCGAATTTTCTTGGCTGCTGGCTCACAAATAATATTTGATGAGGGAGCTGCTAATTTGATGGGACGCTCAGATACTATCTCAATGACTATCGAAGAATTTTCGGGACGAGTTGATTTGGGGGTGGTTGTAGGTGGCGATGGAAGTATGCTAAGCGCTACTAGAAAATTGGCTTCAGCAGATATCCCACTTTTAGGTATTAATCGTGGCCGTTTAGGTTTTCTTACAGATATTTCGCCAGACGATATAGATTACCGTGTCATGCCGGTTCTGCATGGTGAATTTCAGAGCACAAAGCGTTTCATGCTTGAGGTGAATATCATAAGGGATGGTAATCAAATGGAGAGTGGGATCGCTCTTAATGAGGTTGTCCTCCATCCCGGCATGCCGCTGAGTATGCTAGAATTTGAACTTTACGTTGATGGAACATTCGCCTATAGCCAACGGTCAGATGGACTAATTGTCGCTACGCCCACTGGATCCACTGCATACGCTTTGTCTGCAGGAGGACCTTTGCTGTTTCCGGAGTTGGATGCCTTTTCTGTAGTGCCCTTAAATCCCCATACGCTGAGTAGTCGGCCCATAGCGTTGCCTGGAGATGCGCAGATCGAGATTTATGTTGGGGCCCGTAACAATTTTGAACCAAGACTGACTTTCGACGGGCAAAATAATTTTAATGCGAAGCCGGGTGACAAAATTCGAGTCTTTAAACACAGTAAGGAGATTGTTTTTATCCATCCCAAAGATAACAGCTTTTTTAGCGTTTGTCGGTCCAAATTAGGATGGGGAAGCAGATTAGGAACGACCGTTGAAAATGAGTGATGAACAACCGAAAACCTCTGTCTTTAATTCTCGTCTCTGCAGTTATGCTCTCGACCAACCCGTCATCTCAGCAATCCTTGGAATGATGTTTCTTGGGTACCTCACAGGAACGTATATATTTTCGTTACCTCAAATGTTTGTTTTTGGAGGCTTGGATGGTGGTGAATATTGGCGTTTAGTGACACCGATCTTTCTACACTTTGGCATTATTCATTTTGTCTTCAATGCCCTTTGGCTAGCACTTCTCGGCGCTAAAGTGGAGAGACATGCGGGGCATGTGCAGTGTTTAATTCTGATTTTATGTATCGCAATAATTTCGAATGTGGGTCAATATTTTTGGTCTGGTTCCGTTCGATTTGGTGGTATGTCGGGGGTAATTTATGGGCTCCTGGGGTACCTGTGGGTGCATCACTGGCTTGCGCCGAATTACCATTTATTTTTACCAAAAGAGTTAGTAGGGTTCATGCTTCTGTGGCTCTTAATTTGCATGAGCGGAGCATTGGATTATGCTTTGGGCGTTGGTGTAGCTAATGCAGCCCATTTTGTTGGCTTGTTAACGGGCATGTTTCTGGGCCTTGTTTTCGGTTTTATGGCCTCTCGGTCAATTAATTCCAACTAGCAGGCGTTTACCTTAAAAAACTCAGTGTCTTCATATAGAAAAAAATTTATAGGTTACTGGAATGAAATTTAGAAATTTAGCACGCAGTCTTACGCCTGAGGTTTACCAAACATTTAAGAGAGCCGTGGAAATCGGAAGGTGGCCCGATGGCAGTGGATTATCGGTGGATCAAAAAGAGATTTGTATTCAGGCAATTATCGAGTTTGAGTCGGATATACCGGAAAGTCAGCGCACTGGTTTTATCGCCTCGCGCGTTGACAGTTGTAGCACAAAAATTAAGGGCGACACCGATTTATTGAATTGGAGAGATTGAATATTAAAATATTTTCGATTTGTGGAAATTATCGCCAAAGATAAACCTTTTAGGTGAAGGAATTTACAGTGAAAGACGCATTATCAGAAATGGTTCATCTGGAAGATTATCGCGAATCAGAGTTTCTCATCGATAAGACTGAACTTTGTTTTGATCTAGGTGATGCGTTTACTGTCGTTACATCTAAACTCCACATCAGAAGAAATCCGAAGACTTTTAATTGTTTGGTATCGCCCCTGTTTCTCGATGGTTCGTTAGATTTGGATTTAGAAAGTATCTCGATTGATGCTGTATTACTTCCTAAAACCGCCTATAGCTTGGAAGGTGGAAGATTAGCGATCTTTGAGCCTTCCGAACAGTTTGTGTTACAAACCATCGTAAATATAAAACCTCAAGATAATACAGCTTTGAACGGGTTGTACCGGTCACGCGACATGTTCTGTAGCCAATGTGAGGCGGAAGGTTTTAGGAATATTACTTTCTATCTTGACCGACCTGATGTTATGTCGATATTTTTCACAAAGATTATTGCGGATAAAAAAAAGTATCCGGTGCTGCTTTCCAACGGTAACCCGATTAATCGTGAGGAGCTAGATAATGGGACTCATTCGATCACATGGCAAGACCCATTTCCAAAGCCCTCATATCTGTTTGCATTGGTTGCAGGCAAACTTGGATGCGTTGAGGATCGCTTCGTAACTTCGAGTGGTAGAAGTGTTTCACTACAGATTTATGTGGAGGAAAAAGACCTCGGCAAGTGTGAGCATGCTATGAATTCGTTGAAAAAATCCATGAGATGGGATGAAACCACTTATGGCCGTGAGTATGACCTCGACATTTTCATGATTGTTGCGGTAGATGATTTCAATATGGGTGCTATGGAGAATAAGGGACTGAACATTTTTAATACTTCGGCAGTCCTCGCGGATCCAAAAATCACTACAGATGCTTCGTTTCAAAACATCGAGGCAATAGTGGCGCATGAATACTTTCATAACTGGTCTGGAAATCGAGTTACATGTCGAGACTGGTTTCAATTGAGTTTGAAAGAGGGCTTCACAGTTTTTCGAGATGCACAGTTCTCTGCGGATATGAATTCTCCGACAGTCAAGCGTATACAAGATGTTTCATTTTTGCGTACCCATCAGTTTGCGGAGGATGCAGGAACTATGTCGCATCCTGTTCAGCCTAATTCTTATCTTGAGATAAATAATTTTTACACGGTAACCATTTATGAGAAAGGGGCTGAAATAGTTGGCATGTTGCATAGCTTATTGGGAGCGGAACAGTTCAGGTCAGCCACAGACCTTTACTTTGATAGGCATGATGGTGAGGCTGTCACGATTGAGGATTTTGTTCGGGCTATGGAGGACACAAGTGGTATAAATTTAGAGCAATTCAGGCTTTGGTATAAACAGTCTGGAACCCCAATCGTCTCAGTCTCGTCTGAATACTCAGAGAATTCGCAAAGATTTATGCTTACTTTCGAACAGAGTTGCCCCGATACCCCAGGGCAATTTGACAAGAAGCCGTTTTTAATTCCAATTCGATTAGGGTTGCTGAACTCTAACGGAGAGTCACATCGACTCAATACCGTTGGTGATAAAGAGATAATGTTTAAACTCTTAGATAAAAAACAAAGTGTGGCTTTTGAAAATATATCTTCTAGACCGATTCCAGCTCTTCTTCGGGGATTCTCGGCTCCCGTAAAACTAAATTATCAGTACTCTGATGAGGAACTGGCATTATTATCGGCTAAAGATACTGATGGATTTATCCGGTGGGATGCCTGTCAACAGCTTGCTTTTCGCGTATTTCGTGAGCCAAGCAATCTTTTTGGGAGGGACACTTGTCCTCAAGAGGAAATATTATTAACTACCTATGAGCAGCTACTATCTGAAGAAGACATGGATCCTGCGTTGGTTGCGTTGATGTTACAACTTCCTGGAGAACCGCTTCTCCACGATAAAAAGAATGGCGTAGATCCGGAAGCAATTCATAGGCGGAGGGAAACTTTGCGGTCATCTTTGGCAGAAAAATTAGGAGCAAAATTGGAGGCGGTTTACCATGCGCAGAACAGTTACCAGACCTATGAACCAGCTTCTTCACAGATCGGCGTGCGTAGTCTTAAAAACACTGTTTTAGATTACCTAATGTACACTGAATTAGGGGTTGAGCTAGCTTGGCAACAATTTAAAGAATCAGATAATATGACGGATCAGTCCTCTGCCTTAAGGTGTCTGGTTAATTGTTCTCGCTCTGTGAATTACGCAAGAATAGCAACCGAGCGGTTTGAGTGTCAGTGGAAACATGAAACACTTGCGATGAACATATGGTTTCAGATTCAGTCTGCAAGTTTCCAAAAAAACACACTGGTTCGAGTCGAAGAATTGTTGAAACATTCGTTATTTGACATCAGAAATCCCAATAAAGTTCGAAGCGTTATCGGCTCATTTTGTGGCAATAATCTTATTAATTTCCATAAACAGAACGGCACTGGCTATGATTTTCTTGAGAATCATATTAAGATTTTAAATGACATTAATCCACAGATCGGTGCTCGGCTGGTTGTGCCTCTCACACGATGGAGAAGATATATAGCGCCTCATTCAAGACTGATGAGACGTGCATTACAGCGTTTATCTGAGCTACCGGATCTCTCCAAGGATATAAGTGAGGTCGTGTTGAAGTCGCTATAAGTTGGTTTTCATTTGTTAAGTGTTTCTTGATTCTGAAGGCGGTAGTCTTAGCTCATTTATAAGGTTAACAACATTTTCGTGTGGTCCGGGCGTGAATCGACTAACTGTAAGAGCTATAGTCATATTGAGTAGCATTCCTATTGTGCCGATACCCTCTGGTGAGATTCCGAGCATCCAATTTTCCGGAGTATTTTGAGAAGGCTCAATAAATTTGAAAAATACAATATAACAGAAAGTAAATAGTAAGCCTGTCAACATCCCGGTGATTGCGCCTTCTCGGGTGATTGACTTCACAAAGATCCCAAGGAATAGAGCGGGAAAGATCGACGCTGCGGCTAGGCCAAAGGCAAATGCGACCACTTGAGCCACAAACGCGGGGGGATAGATTCCAAATAGACCTGCCACAAATACAGCTATGGCAGCGGCGATTCGAGCACAGAATAATTCTTGGCGGTCATTGATTTTTGGCATGAAGGTCTTTTTGAGCAAGTCATGGGAAATGGCACTTGAGATTACTAGTAGTAAACCCGCCGCTGTTGATAGAGCCGCAGCAACGCCCCCAGCGGCTACCAATGCAATAACCCAATTGGGTAGCTCGGCAATTTCAGGATTTGCAAGCACAATTATGTCTCTATCGATATATATCTCGTTATTGCTCTCTGAGGGACTGTTTGCTAGTAGTCTCTCGCCGCTCGTGCCTCGCTCGTCTAAAAAGGTCGGCTTTGTGGGCACAAGTGCTTGGCCAACACCATATTGCATCACTCCGTCGTTATTTTTGTCCTTCCATGCAACAAGTCCTATAGATTCCCATTGAGAGAACCAAGAGGGCGCATTTTCGTAGGGCGTTTCGTGAATTGTATCTACA
>NZEU01000058.1 GCA_002689135.1 Porticoccaceae bacterium | reverse complement strand
AGAAAAACAAAAACAATAGTAGCGGAATTGCTTGGTGCTTCGCCCTTACAGGCTTTATGGGTGTAACGTTGGGACCCATATTATCCATGGTACTCGCTCTAAGGGGAGCCGAACCAATCATGCTTGCACTTGGATCAACTGCGCTCACTTTTTTCGCGGCATCTGCTTACGTTCTGCAAACCAGAAAAAACTTGAGTGCCATGGGAGGATTTCTCTTCATAGGCATAATGGTCGCCTTCTTTGGTGGAATCGCTAATATTTTTCTCCAGATCCCTGCCCTGGCACTAACAGTAAGCTGTATGTTTGCTGTTCTTAGCACTGGCATAATTATGTGGCAGACGAGCATGATAATTCATGGCGGTGAAAGGAATTATATTTCTGCAACGGTCACGCTTTTTGTGATGTTGTATAATTTGTTCACTATCTTTTTATCTTTTTTTGGGATGGGCAGTGAAGAGTAGTCACCCCAGACGTAATGACTAACTCTGACCAACCGCATTTTTACTATTTTGACGAGGACTGATGGGGGGCCATATTAAAGTTCACCAAGGGTTAGAATCCCCCTCCTTGTGTAAAGGTCCTCTGCCCTCCTGGGACCTGCAAGTGGCCGCGGAAAATGCTCAGATGCAAGGTATTGTGCTCACATCAGCGCATTTCGAAATTTTGGAGCTAGCAAGAAGTTTTTTCGTCCAATATGGGTTTTCACCATCTTCAAGACCGTTATCAAAGTATATTTCAGAGAAAAAAGGGTTAGAGAAGGGTCGTAGCATATATTTGTTGCGCTTGTTTCCTCAACAACCCGCTATACTCATCGCTAAAATAGCGGGCTTGCCAAAACCAAAAAATTGTCTGTAGACGCGTAACATGAATGAAGACCAACTTACCTTCTTGTACAACCGAAATTGTAACTCAGAGTACGGAGCGTCAGAGTGCTTACCATCCAAGGCGATAGATAATCTCCTGTCGGAACTAAAAGGATGGGAAATTGTTACTGAGAATAATTTATGTAAGCTTCGATGCACGTTTTCTTGTGGTACCTTTTTGGAGAGCATGTCTCTTGCAAACGCTATTGCCGAAATATCAGATGACCAGAACCACCACCCTTGTTTGATGGTCGAATGGGGAAAGGTGACTGTGACATGGTGGACGCATGAGCTCTCCGGGCTCCACCTAAACGACTTCATAATGGCGGCAAAGTGCTCGCAAATCGCGACCACTAGTGCACGACAATAGTTACATGCTCTGATATCACTGGCGGAATATGAGGCAAGTGATACTGGTTGCCCAGTACCAACTGGAGCTTGTGGTTTCCAGGCGCTAACGTAAGCTGAGTCTCTGTTTGTCCACCACCGAAGTGAATAATATTCTTACCTGCGGGAATAGGTCTCAAAAGATCTGGTAACGTTTTCTGGTTTATCAACAAGTGATGATGTCCGGTACCAGGGGTTGCAACCCCAGCAGGAGCAACACCCATCCCACGCAAGCCAAACTGGACAATAATTGGCTCACCAGTTTCAAATACTTGACCATCTTCAGGCTGTATAAAGTACACGCTCGCGTCCCTCAGAGATTGGCGGTTAACCGATAGAGGGTCACTACCATCCAACGCGTCTCCCCAAACTAGAATGCACCCTGATGTGGCCAAAAGAAATATAACGACCTTTGATTGCATGAGTATAATCTCGTTAATTAAGCACTTATGGAATATTAACAAATATTCGAAGGAAAACCGATACCGAGTACAATAAAATTGAATTATTATTACTCTTCGATACTTAAAAAGGAATTCTGTATAACGTGAGAATGCAGCAGTGATTCAGAACGATTACGACATTGAAGATTACAAAAACCAATTTGCATGCAAGTCTGCCGACCTCAAAAATGCACTCAAGCTCTATTACACTGGACCTGTAGAGGAATTCTCCTCCCCTACAAAATATCACCGAATGCGAGCCGAGTTCAGAATCTATCACGAAAAAGATTCTGCATATTATGCAATGACAGAACAAAAGACTAGACGCCTATACCGGGTAGAACAATTTTTGATCGGGAGCAAAAAAATCAATCAACTGATGCCCGAACTATTGCACTATATCAATGAGCACCAAATTTTAAGACAAAAGCTATTTTGTGTTGAGTTTCTCACCTCCACTAACGGGGAGGCAGTAATTACGCTGATCTACCATAAACGCTTAGACCACATTTGGTCAGACAAGGCGACTAGCATCCAAACCCCGTTAAGAGCATGTATTATCGGTCGAAGCCGAGGCCAAAAACTGGTCTTAACGCGAGATTATGTATCTGAGAGCTTTTTTGTTGATGATCGAGTTCTGCGCTACCGACAGACGGAGTCGAGTTTTACTCAGCCGAACGCTGAGATAAACCTTAAATTGTTACGTTGGGTCAATAAAGCTTGTATGAACACTTCTGGCGACTTAGTTGAGCTATATTGCGGAAACTGCAATTTTACAGTTGTACTAGCTCCAAAATTTCGGAATGTCCTTGCAACAGAGATTTCTAAATTAGCCGTAAAAAGTGGTCAATACAATTTAATGGCAAATGACATCCGAAACGTAACGATAGTTAGGATGTCAAGTGAAGAGATTTCACAGGCTTTTATTGGGAGGCGATGTTTCAAAAGATTATCAGGGGTCGACCTAAAAACATTCATGTTTGATACGATTCTTGTCGATCCTCCTCGGGCTGGTCTTGACGAATCCACATTGAGACTTGCTTCGCAGTTCCACCAGATAATATATATATCATGCAAACCGGCAACATTAGTCAATAACATAGGAGTTCTAGACCAAACCCACGAGGTAGAGTGTGCCGCAGTATTTGATCAATTCCCTTGGACTGAGCACTTAGAAGTAGGCGTTATTCTCCGAAAGCGACAGTGCAACTGACGCTTGCAATGACTACTAATAGTATGCCCTGTATTACTGACATAAGTGCTTTTCAGCTATCAGCACATGACTCTTCATCTGGCATGATTGTGTGAGGAAGCTGTTTCTTAGCTTTAGCACCAAGTAGCTTAAGCTCCTCGGTTCTCTGAAGAAGATTGCCGCGACCTGAAAGCAAGCGCTTTCGGGCCGTGGAGAGTGATTCCGTTCCCCTTGAGAGGTGTTTTGATGCCTCATCAAGCGACTCAACATAAAGCGCAAACTGGTCATAAAGCCTTCCCGCGCGTTCGGCAATGACTTGCGCATTCCGATTTTGATCGGCATATCGCCAAATATTTTTTATGGTACGTAACGTAACCATGAGTGTGGTCGGACTGACCAAAATAATACCGCGATCATACGCATCTGACATTAATTCGGGTCCTTGATCAAGCGCAAGTAAAAATGCTCCCTCGATTGGGACGAAAATAAGTACAAAATCTAAGCTGTTGACACCTTGCAACGTTTCATATTTTTTTTCACTTAAACCCCTGACATGAGCTTTCATCGATGCGAGATGTTTCTTCAGAAAGATTAATTTTTGGTTATCATTCTCAGCGTTATGGTAAGCCTCATAAGCGGCCAAGCTAATCTTTGAGTCAATAATTATATCTCGACGCTCGGGTAAATGCACAATAACATCAGGGGCCCTTCTGCGGCCCTCCTCATCCGTTTTGCTCGCCTGAGTTGTATATTCTCGGCCTTTGGTTAATCCGGAGTCCTCAAGAAGTTTCTCGAGAATAAACTCGCCCCAGTTTCCTTGAGCCTTATTGTCGCCGCGGAGCGCACTGGCCAATGTAAGTGCGTCTGAGGAAACTTGCTGGGTCTGTTTTTGTAACTCACTAATTTTACCCACAAGAATATTTCGATCGGCTGCCTCCTTATCATATGAAGACTCCACCTGCCGACGGAAATCTCCAATATCTCGCCTTAGCGGTGTCAGCGTATCCTCGAGAGTGGACTTACTTTTTGAAACAAATTCTTTTTGTTTTTCATCAAAGATTCGATTCGCTAAATTCTCGAATTCAGAGGTAATTTGGTTTTTATTTGTTGTTAAAAAAGCAATTTGTGCCTTGTGATTTTCATCGTTACTTTCAGATTTTTGCTCTAAAGCCCCACATTTCTCGATTAACTTTTCTTTTTCCGAATTTACTTTTTCAAGTAATACAGCAGACCTTGCTTCGACCTCTCGCGATGCGACAATTTGGGCCTCCAGACGAACAACACGCGATCTAATAATCATATAAGCTATCAGGACTCCGATGAAAAGACTAATCAAAACAGCTGTTAGTAGTTGGGAGACATAAGAAACTTGTATAGTAGATTCCATAGATATATCTTAACCAGTAATATCAAACAAATAATTTTTCTCTACCAGTATCAAAACTTTCCAACCGTTATGAACAATGACTGACCCCAAAATTTTGCCGCCATTGATCGATGTTAGCCTATTTCAATCTTCGATAGATAAGGGTACCACCATTTTAGTGCCGAATCAGAGATTAGTGGACAACATCAATCAGGCTTGGAGCCGAATACAAACACACCAAGCATGGGAAACTCCACTAATTTTTACCGTAAAAACGTGGCTCAGGATATGTTGGGATCATCTCCAAGACATACACCACTCGGAAGCAACCGAATTTTCTATTGTGTCTGAAGAGCAATACAGGTATTTGTGGTACAAAGCCATTAAACTACATGATCCGGAGCTCGCTACAAATTATGTAGATCTAGCTAGCGATACCGAGAACAATATCGAAACATGGCAACTCAATTCAATAGCAATCAACAATGAACATTTTGGATCAATGCGCTTTTCACGATGGAGAGGCACCCTCCATGAGCTATTAAAAAGTAAAAAAATGGTCACGCAAGCTCACAGCTGGGTAATCATAATGAAAAGTTTTAAACAAGGATGTTTACCGCAGTTACCCATAATTTCTTTATATGGCTTCCAAGCGATTAGTCCGTTGGAATTTGACACTATTAGCGCGGCTAGTGAAGTTCTATCCTCGATTGATCAATCCCTTGTGTCCATCGACATGGTACGTTCCGCTCGATCCGCTCGGAATTCAATAACCAGTTTTACTGCACAAAGCGAAAAATTAGAGCTCACCAAAGCGTCTAAGGTCCGTTGCGGCGACCAACATAATGAGTTGATTTCGACGGCACTATGGGCCGCGGAACAATTAAAAATAAATCAAAACCAACGAATAGCTATCGTGGTACCAGATCTAGGGAGCCGTTTGGGCGAAATCTACCGGGTAATTAATAAGATTTTCATAGCTAGGGGTATAAAATCCACCGTAAATTTTTCAGCAGGTGTACCACTTATAAGTGCGCCAATAATTTCTGCAGCGATAGATTTGCTGAGCATAGTGGGTGAAGAAAAATCAGTAGCGAAGTGGCTGCAAATAGTCCATTCTCCTTTCAACACAATTGGCCAACTAGATTCTGGTCTGAAAATAAAGTTAGAAAAAAAATTAATTGAATTACGNCAATTCAAAATACCCACGTGGGAATTTTTGCAATCAATCAATAGCTTAAAAGACATTGATCATGAATCATATCTTAACCTTGCAACCTTCATAAGAAAAATTGAGCAACAAAAAGAAGCTAATTTAAAAATGAATTTTTTAAACTGGGTACTTCTTTTTACCGACCTACTCGAAAGTCTTGGCTGGCCTGGTGAGAGACCTCTTTCAAGCAACGAGTATCAGCAAAGACAGCAATTTTCCATTTCCCTAGAAGCATTCTCTAAGTTTGATAACCTAAATATTAAGACTAATTTCGTTGAGGCGAAGACGACACTTGAAGCAATATTGTCAAATCATATTTTTCATCCCCAGTCACCAGACGCCCCCCTTCAAGTGCTTGGTTTGCTTGAGGCCTCGGGTCTCAGGTTTGACTCAATATGGGTGCTCGGCCTGCATAATAAGGTATTCCCGAGACCCACAACAACTAACCCTCTACTACCACCTACCTATCAGCGAAGACACGGACTAGCCAAAAGTCTTCCTGAGGTCGAGTATACTATAGCTAGATGCCTAATCGAAAATTATCATGATAACTGCAATTCTTTGTTCCTGAGTTATCCAGAAATATCCGATGACGAAATATTAAGAGAGTGCTCGCTCCTTGAAGATATCAAAAACATCGAGACGAGCGAGATGACACAGATCAATAAGCACATAGCAACAATTAGACGAAAAAACTGTGAGGATAATTGTGAAAGCTATTCACAGATAAATGTTCCTCTCAGTGCTTCGGAAAAGCATATTCGTGGCGGCACAGTAGTCCTAAGGGACCAAGCTGTATGCCCTATCAATGCCTTTATTATCCACAGACTAAATGTAGTTTATCCCATCAAGCCAATTCAGGGGCTTGATAATACTCAACGTGGGATATTGCTTCACGACACGATGTCTAATATTTGGAATGAACTTAGAAGCTCCATTGGGCTCGCCAAAAAGACTGACCAGGAGTTAAGTCTTGAAATTGACAGGGCAATAACAGCCACATTTTCAAAGTACACTGGTCAGTTTCGATCTCTAAGAAGCAAGAGTCTATACGAGTTAGAGAAAAATAGACTGAGAAAACTTATAAAAGATTGGCTAACACTGGAATTACAACGCAGTCCCTTTCAAGTAATTGACATCGAGAAAAAAACTGAGATAAAGCTCGGAAATTTATCATTTTCTATTGTTATTGACAGAATCGATCAAATTAAACACCAATTATTTGTGGTCGACTATAAAACTGGGAAACTAGCGCAACCCGGTTGGAATAATGAGCGATTATTAGATCCACAACTACCGGTTTATGTCCTTTCTTTGGGAGCTCATGCAAAAGGCTTAGCTTATGCACACATAAAGCCGGGCGATCTTAAATGGGTAGGTCAGAGTGATATCAATTTAGACATGGGCTTAGAGGAAATCGAATGTTGGTCGGATCGTTTAGTTATCTGGAGAGAAAAATTGATAAATCTTGCCAATGAATTCGCGGGGGGTGATGCATCTTTTATAATTCATGATAAAAATCGTTTTATGCNACAAGAGTACCTCTTTCCGATTAATCGATGGCCCGAATTCTTTTAACCACAACGCCAGATTGAAATTTTTTAACTGAATGACACCTAACGATAAAAATGACGGTAACGCTCGCATTAAAGCTCTAGAGTCAAATTCTAGCTTCATTGTTTCTGCACCAGCGGGGTCAGGTAAAACAGGGCTTCTAACGCAGAGGTATCTGCGCCTACTAAGCTATGTAAATAATCCTGAGGAAATATTGTGCATCACTTTTACAAGAAAAGCCGCATCCGAGATGTCAAGCAGAGTGTACGAGGCCCTGAAACGAGCGGAAAATCTTGTGCCACCTGACAAGACTCATGAAAAACTTACGTGGAGCTTGGCAATTGAGGCTCTCAACAGAAGTAAAAAAATGAATTGGCGACTCACTGAAATGCCTGAACGCCTACGAATCCAAACAATTGACGGTTTCACCAGAAACGTATCAAACCAGTTTTGCCTCGAGACAACTCTCAGGTCATCATTTGAGCCCTCCGATCAGCCAGAGACCTTTTATGGGCTCGCGGCCCGTAATCTTTTAGACCAATTAGATGATTCGAGCGAGACGAGTAATAAGCTAAAGGTACTTATCTCGCACCTAGGAAATAATTTTGCTCAGTGCGAAAAGTATCTTAGTCGCCTACTACAATCAAGAGAACAATGGCTACCTATAATTTATCACGCCGCGAATAGTCACAATTATTTTCAACAAGTATTGGACAAAATAGTTTTTGAGAGTCTATCAAATCTGAAGGGTCTTCTTGAACCTATATCTACCGATCTTTTAGGCGTAATAGAGACCTCAGCCGTATATCTCTCTAATAAAGCAAACTCCCCTAAACCGAGCACAGGTAATTTAGTCTCCCTCCCAAATTGTGACACTAAAGATCTGCCACAATGGAGGAGTTTGATTTCACAACTTCTGACCACACAAGGCAAGTTACGGTCCATCCTTCGAGAATCAGACGGATTTCCGAAGGGCAAGAGCGCACATAAAACTCTCATGCTAAAAATAATCGATTGGTGTCAGGAACGTCCATTCATTGTCGATATGATGATATATGTAATGAATCTTCCGACACAGCCTATCGAAAAGTCAGAACAAAAAGTTTTAAATTCACTTACCTTCCTCTTACCTCGGTTGGTGGCCGAGTTGAATGTGATCTTCCAGGAGACAAAACAGTGTGATTATCCATCAATTACCCTATCCGCTCTCGAGGCTGTATCAAATAATTCCCACACAGGTAATATATCCGATGTCACGTTACGGTTGGATTATCAGCTCAAACATATACTAGTTGACGAATTCCAAGATACTTCGGCGTCCCAAATTCGGATTATTGAATCGCTTCTATCGAGTTGGGAATCAGAAGATGGAAGAAGTTTTTTTGCAGTTGGTGATGCTATGCAGTCTATCTACAGCTTTAGAAATGCAAACGTAGGGCTTTTCATGAGGGCCCAACAGTCACCCATTGGTCCGATCAAATGCGAGACCGTCACCCTGGATGCTAACTTCCGTTGCTACCCTTCGATAGTGAACTGGGTAAATAAACACTTTGAAAATGCTGTCGGTAACAAGCCAAGTCTAAATATAAATGAGGTTAAATTTACGCCCTCTTCTGCGAAGAAAATTTCTAGAGGTAACGACGGAGTGGAATTCGTTGCCTATAACGGAACGCAATTCGATAAATTTGAAGCACAGCATGTTGCTAAAATTTGCTTAGACATTCGAGATAACCAAGAGCCTCAAACAGTTGCAATCTTAGTCAGAAACCGGACTCATCTTAAACATATAATTCCAGAACTAAAGCGAGTTGGCATCGACTGGAAGGCGACGGAAATCTATCCTCTTAAGTTAAAAATGGTAGTTATGGATCTGCTATCTCTCACCAGAGGAATTCTGTCACCAACCGATAGGGTGGCCTGGTTTGGAATTTTACGAGCTCCCTTCTGTGGCTTTGAGCTTCTTGATTTACATGTCATATCAAAAACCTGTTCTGATCACTCTACCCCAATGGAGCTTACGATCATTGAGCAAGTAGCTAAAATCTATGCAGAATACAAAGCGTCAGGCGTAACTAAATTAACCCCAAATGGACAGATCATTCTTGAACGAGTAGCACCACTATTGGTGTCTATGTGGGGCAATCGAATGAGAGGAAGACTCTGTGATAACGTGGAAAAACACTGGCTAAAACTAGGAGGGGATAAAACACTGTCCGACGAAAATAATTTTGAGGATGCGGAGCGTTATTTTCAATTGCTCTCCATGTACGAGGTTGATGGATCAATTCGGGATTGGGAAACGTTCCAAAGCGCGGTAGATGCACTTTACTCTGCCCCACGCAATTCAGGAAGCCAAAAAAAACATGTCACACAATTCAACATAATGACCATTCATAAGTCTAAGGGGTTAGAATTTGATCAAGTATTAATACCCGGTTTGTCCCGAGCGGGAATTGGCTCGGATCAACTACTCTTGCAATGGCGGGAGTATGTTCACAATTCAGGAGAGGTAGATCTTTTACTTTCAACTATGAGTGCGNACGATGAGACTGATAGTGATTTATTTAAATTTCTGAAATTTGAAGCTAAAAGAAATGGAATCATGGAGAACAAGAGACTCCTTTATGTTGCATGTACTCGCGCAGTCAAAAAGCTTTTTTTATTNGCAGAAGTTGGACAAAGCAAAAAGACTCTCAAAAATCCGACGCAAACTTCGCTACTGAAGTGTATTTGGTATTCAATCGCAGAGGAGATTGCACTAAATAAAATTACACTCGAGACAGATTTCAAAGAAATAAAAGATTTTTATCCAAAAGAAGATTATCAAAAACTACGACGTTTGCCACCAAAGTTTGAACTTAAAAATAAAACCGGATATGGCATAGATAATGAAATTAAAAGTCAAAGCGTCAATCTGAATGCCCCCCACGTAAAGGGTGCAAATTCAGACACTCGATCATCTCGTGTACGAGCATTCGGGACAGTGTTACACAGAGCATTGAAACAAATTTCTTTAGATGGGATATCTGTGTGGACAGAAACTCGCGTTAAAGANCATAAGATCGTTATGAATAGCCACCTGCGAGAACTTGGGTTTCTTGCTACGGCTAAGGATCTCGAGGTGCTTGAACAGGTGATTTACGGGACATTAAATGATAAAGACGGTCGCTGGATATTAGGATCGCATGACAATACTCAGGTTGAGTATTCTATAAACTATAAAGTGGAGCAAAATGGACAGCTTCAAAGATCAATTATTGACCTGACTTTTATCGAAAATGGATATCGATGGATTATTGACTACAAGTACTATCAACAAGAAGCGAAGGAGACAAAAGAGGCTTTTTATAAGCGAGTAAAAAGTGATAACGCACCGCAGCTATTACGCTATGGACAGCTTTTTGAAAAAATGAGTCGACTTCCGATTAAATGCGCAATTTATTTACTGGGAACATCCAAGTTGCTTGAGGTTCCTTATTATTAAACTTTTTTAGAGCTAATTTATCGTTACAATAGCTGGAAGTTAACTGTTTTTTTACAAACAAGGGACCAAAATGACATCCAAAGCCGTTGATAATATTCATATCGAATCACATGAAAATCTTGTTACACCTCAAGAGCTCAAATCTCAACTACCGATAACAGCATCGGCTTGCAACACAGTAGAACTCAGCCGTAAACAAATTGAGGATATTCTAGATCATAGAGATAAGCGAATTTTTGTAGTTGTTGGTCCATGTTCGATCCACAATGTTGAATCCGCTCTTGAATACGCAAGAAAACTCCAATCACTATCCTCTAAGCTGTCGGACTGCATGCTATTGGTGATGAGAGTGTATTTTGAAAAACCAAGAACCACCGTTGGATGGAAGGGTTTGATTAATGATCCCTTCATGGATGACTCCTTTAAGATAGCCGAGGGACTAAGATTAGGACGGCAATTACTGCTAGATATACTAGAACTTGGCTTGCCGACTGCTACGGAGGCCCTTGATCCAATATCACCGCAATATATTCAAGATTTGATAAGCTGGTCTGCAATTGGGGCGCGGACCACCGAATCACAGACTCATAGAGAGATGGCGTCGGGGCTTTCATCATCAGTCGGTTTTAAAAATGGTACTGACGGGAGTCTTGGTTCGGCGATAAATGCTCTCCAGTCTGTCGCAAAAAAACACCGGTTTCTGGGTATCAATAGTACTGGTGAGGTTGCTGTTGTTACTACACGTGGTAACCACGCAGCCCACATAGTTCTGCGCGGTGGAAATGGAAAACCAAACTATGACTCGATAAGTGTTGCAAAGTGTGAGCAGCAACTTAGAAAAAACAACCTGTCCACCAATATTATGGTCGACTGTAGCCATGCAAATTCTAATAAAGATCACACGTTACAGCCACAAGTTATTGAAAATATCGCTGACCAAATTGCAGACGGTAATCAGTCAATCGTAGGCCTTATGATAGAGAGTAACCTAGAAGCTGGAAATCAAAAAATGACACCAAAGGGGAAAGGCCTGCAATATGGTGTATCAGTGACAGATGCTTGTATTAGTTGGAACAAGACAGAGAAAACTCTGGTAGCCATGGCCGAAAAAATCCGTGGTGCGCTTGCGAACCGGTATTAAATAAATCTAATTTACAACTAGTGATAAACATAAAAACGTGATGTCTGCCGTTTCGTGTTTGGAAGAGAGTTAATATGATTAAAGTCTTGTTCTTACTGGGCGGCATTCTCGCAATCTGGCGCTGGCGAGGATTCTTGCTCAAATTGCCGTCGGAAAAACGAAATTCTTTCTTGTGGAAAAGCGTATTTTTTGTGGTTTTTTTAGGGTCTGTCGGCCTGGTTGCGATGGGCAAACTCCACTGGATCGGAGCTGGTTTGGCCGCACTTGTGCCCATGATAAAGGTCATTATTTCGATGGGTTTGCGAGCACTGCCTTTCCTACAAATCTTCAGGGGATTTAGATCTTCACCATCCCATATCCGGACTGAATACATCGATGCTGAAATAAATTTTTATACAAAAATAATGGACGGAGAAGTGTTGTCAGGAGACTATGGTGGAAGAAAACTAAGTACGCTAACCAACGATGAGCTCAACTCATTATCCGATTGGTTGAAAAGAAAAGATCGAGAATCCTTTATCCTATTGAATACCTATATGATGAAGATGGGAAAAAGTGCTGGCAGTAAAAATTTTTCTCAAGATCAAACAAATAATTCCTTTTCTCAAATGTCCAAAAAAGACGCACTACAGATTCTTGGGCTTAATGAAAGCACAACAAATGACGAAATTGTGAAGGCACACAAGCGTCTGGTACAGCGTCTTCATCCTGATCGCGGTGGTAGCGATTATCTTGCAGCAAAGATTAATGCCGCAAAGGACAGACTCCTTGGCTAGCCCATCTCCCTCAGCGAAGCTATTTCCAACTTATTCGCTCCATATTTTGTTTTGCAAAAAGATGTTGTTGTCGGTAAAACCATTTAAATAACGCCCAAAAAACTTTAGTTTCGTACGTGAAATTTCAAGAAGCCATGCATATCCACTACCCGGCGGCACGACATCTGTATGTCCTGCAAAGCAAACCATCGGTCCCTCATCCCCTCTGATGGCCCAAAAATTCTTTACATTATC
>NZEU01000057.1 GCA_002689135.1 Porticoccaceae bacterium | reverse complement strand
TGACTCCATTACTTCCTCTTGCACTGGTGCCTCAACAACTGCAGTCGTAACCTCGCTTTCTTGAATAGTGGTGGTATCAGCACCCTCCTCTTCAACAGGAGTAGAGCTACAAGCAGTAAATAACAATGCCATCAGTAGGAAGGTTAGAGAGTTTGCGGTAAACGTTTTATTCATCATGTGCTCCATACTTTAAAATTTAAATTAATATCCCTAACAACACTATTGTAACATAATAACAGATAATCTCCCTTAGCGTACAAAAGGAGACCAAGCAGGTTCACGAACATCTCCAGAGCGAGCTGGTAAAATATATTTGACACCCGCGTCAAGCGAAACTGCCGCTAGCATTCCCCTGTCCTCTTGCTTCATCGCATACATTAGCATCGCCCCATTAGGCGCTACGCTTGGCGATTCGTCAAGCGTAGTGGTAGTCAACTCTCTAATCCGCCGCGTCTGCAAATCGAATGCCGCTATGTGGAATGCTCCTGATTTACGATGCACCATTGCCAACGTCCTCCCATCTGGAGCCAAACTGCCTCGAGCATTGTAGTTACCTTCAAATGTTAGGCGCTCAATGGCCGTCGTTGCAATATTTAATTTATATATTTGTGGCTCGCCTCCTCTATCCGAAGTAAACAGTAAATGTTTGCCATCAGGCATCCATGCCGGTTCTGTGTCTATTGAAAAGTGGTGAGTAAGCCTAGTTAACTTCTTGCTGTCCAAAGCCATTAAATAAATCTCTGGGTTTCCGTCTTTGGAGAGCACTAAAGCTAATTCACTTCCATCTGGGGACCAAGCAGGGGCTCCATTTAAGCCACCAAAGTTAGTTATTTGATCCCGCGCCGCTGTAGCTAGATTTTGCGTGTATATTGCTGGTCTACCAGTCTCAAATGAGACATAAGCAAGCTTCTTGGCATCAGGCGACCAGGACGGAGACATAATTGGTTCGCTTGACCTGAGCATTAATTTCTCTCTTGCGCCGTCTACATCCGCCACATGCAGACGGTAAGTCATTCCATCAGCTTCACGAACCGCAGTGACATAGGCAACGCGAGTAGAAAAAATCCCTCGAATTCCAGTTATGGCATGATAGACCTTGTCACTGATTGCGTGCCCAAGATCCCTCAACTGTAAATTGCTGCCAAATACTTTATGTCTAAATATTACTTCCTGTGAGGCAATACTCAGAAGACTGAACTCAATCTCGATCTTATCAGATCCCTTGCTGGACATTTTTCCGACGACTAAATAATCGCTCCCCAGTAAACGCCAATCGCGAAAATAAACATCTTTTACCATTGACGGGAAGCTGAGCATATCTTCGCGTGGCGTTGTCATAAAAAAACCACTACGCTGAAGGTCATTCTCTACAAGTCGTCCAATATCAAAAAGCCCGGTGCTCGTGGTATTGATGATCGGAGAAATTGCTATTTTGGTTGGTGAATCATTACCTTTCGTCACCTTTATCACGAGCTCTCCCCAAACTGGCCCGCAAAAAAAGATTAACATAAAAATTATCCTACGCCACACTAAACCGCATAAACCCATTTTTATAACCTCAAATCTTCCGGGCTAAATAACACAGTAACTTGTCGGAATCTTAACTCAAATAATCGACCGTCCATACCCTGAAGCTCAACAAATTGGTCCACTTTTCTAATAGCCTGCTCTACTGATCGGTCGAATGCGGCATCGCCGCTTGAACTTTCTCTTACAACCCCAACAATTCGTCCAGTGGGTACGAGAACGATCCGGACTTTGACTTTCATTCCCAACCGAGCACTCGGAGGCCTACTCCAATTATCTGACAGCCGTTGTCGAATAATCTGGTAATAACTTTTTGTAGCCTCCTCATCTTCACGCGCTTCAAGTTCTTGTGCCTCGCGGTCTAACATAGATTCCCAGTCAGCTATTCTTTTTCTTTTAGCCTCCTCAGAATCTCGTTCTTTTTTTCTCAATTCAGCAAGTTTTTTGCTTTTTAGCTCACTCTCTGCTGCCACCTTTTTAGCCCTAATTTCTTCATTTTTACGCTCTTTAGAATCGCGGTTTTGCTGTTCGCCATCTCGAGGCTTTTGCTCAGATTTAATTTGGTCAGACTGGTGTTTCTTCGAGGGCTTGGCAAATGATTTTGGCGAAAGTGCTACCAGTTCAGCCTTAATATATTTTGGTTGATAATATATTTTTTTTGACGGAGCTTGCCAATTAAAGAGAAACAAGTACATCACAAGCAAATGAATTAGCCCACTCACAGTACCGCCAACTAGATAGTACATTTTGTCCTCATATCAACCGCTAAGGGGTTGCGTAACAAGACCCACACTGGCTGCACCTGCTTCTTGTAGCTCACTCATCAAATCAACCACAAACGAGTAATCTACTTTTCCGTCCGCCCATACCAAGACAGGCGTGCTGGGTGACTGGCGTAAAATTTTACTGACACGAATCTTTATATTTTCGAGTGAATCAGCGACATTAGAACCTCTTTCGTCAATCCAATAACTCCCATCTGCCTTAATCGATACAATAAGTGTCTCATTATCAGATAAGTTTAGCGGCGAAGAGTTTGTAGTCGGCAACTCTACTTCGACGCCTTGAATTAGTAACGGGGCAGCAATCATGAATACTACGAGCAGCACTAACATCACGTCTATGTATGGGACGACATTGATCTCGGCGACTAGTTTGTTTTTTGCTTTTTTAATCTTCACAGATATATCTTTATTTGTATAGTCCTAGCGAGCATGAACTTGCCGGTACAAAATACTAGAAAATTCATCAGCGAAAGTTTCATAGTTACTGTTAATTCGCTCCGCTAAAGCAGCGTATCGGTTGTATGCAATCACCGCGGGAATTGCGGCAAATAACCCCATCGCAGTAGCGATCAAAGCCTCCGAAATTCCCGGAGCAACGGTGGCAAGTGTAGCCTGCTGCACCATAGCAAGCCCGCGAAACGAGTTCATAATTCCCCACACTGTCCCAAAAAGACCGATATACGGGCTAACTGAAGCTACACTAGCTAAAAAAGGCAGATGGGTACTTAAATTATCCTCTTCTTTGGACAGAGCTATGCGCATTGCTCTGTCCGTACTTTCCATAATGGTGTCTGCATCAGAACCCTCAATACGAACAAGACGACTAAACTCACTGAAGCCAGCACGGAATATATTTTCAATCCCACTAGTTTTCCCGTCACGAAAATTTTCTGAAATTTCGCTATACAAGTTTGTCAGGTCGATACCGGACCAAAATCTCTCCTCAAACACTCTGAATTTTCGAGAGGCGGCACCCAAATACAACCACCTCTGAACAATCATAATCCATGAAATTAACGATGAAAGGAAGAGAATACCCATAACGCACTGCACTAAAACGCTTGCATTAGTTATCAACGAAAGTATCGATAAATTTTGCTCTGTCACTTGCGGTACCACGCTACTTGTTGATTTGTGATTTTAATCCCTCGAACATTGTTTGAGGAAATTTTAATAAGTTTTTTGTGTGCACATCAATACACGCAAGCTTGACACTTGCCCTTGCAATGACTGTTTCATCTCGGGTAATGTCCTGATTCATTTCAATAGCGACGGAAGAAACTTTTTTGAGAGACCCTGACACGAAAAGCTGATCGTCTAAGTAGGCAGGCTGTATATACCGTAAGGAGACATCTCTCACGACAAGTTGAGAACGTCCAGAAAGTGCAGGCTTGTTGAAGCCAAGAGCCCTAAAATACTCAGTGCGCGCCCTCTCCATAAACTTTAAATAATTAGCATAATATACAATCCCACCAACATCGGTATCCTCAACGTAAACCCTCACACAATGCGCGAAACTATCCATCATTTATATTAAGCTTTTGTTGTCCATCATGGTGCCTCGATTTAGGTTGAGGTAATCCAAAATGCTCATATGACTGTCGCGTCGCAATCCTTCCCCGAGAGGTTCTCATCAAATAACCTTGCTGTATGAGGTAAGGTTCTATAACATCTTCTACGGTTCCGCGCTCTTCACTCAAAGCCGCTGAAATACTATCTACGCCAACTGGACCGCCGTCAAATTTTTCAATCAGCATCAAAAGCAATCTACGATCAAGATGGTCGAACCCCTGTCTATCGACACTAAGCATGTTTAAAGCAGCATCTGAGATCTTCTCATCAACAAATCCGTCTCCCTTTACCTCTGCGTAATCGCGCACCCTCCTTAAAAGTCGATTGGCAATCCTTGGAGTGCCTCTTGCCCGCTGCGCTACCTGTCGCGCTCCGCTACTGTTTACTTTTACACCAAGAATCGCCGCTGCACGGGTTACTATCGAAGCGAGGTCCTCTACAGAATAAAACTCTAACCGCTGAACAATCCCAAAACGATCACGAAGTGGGGAGGTTAATAAGCCCGCTCGAGTGGTGGCGCCTACTAATGTGAAAGGTGGTAGATCAATTTTCATTGAGCGCGCTGCAGGCCCCTCACCGATAATAAAATCTAAGTTATAATCCTCCATTGCCGGATAGAGAATTTCTTCGACAACTGAACTCAACCTATGAATTTCGTCAATGAACAGAACGTCGCCTGGCTCAAGATTAGTCATTAATGCAGCTATGTCTCCAGGCTTTTCAAGCACAGGCCCAGATGTTGTCTTTAAATTCACACCCATCTCATTCGCAACAATATGTGCAAGAGTTGTTTTTCCTAACCCCGGCGGGCCAAAAACTAGACAATGATCTAGCGGCTCAGAGCGACGCCGAGCCGCCTCAATGAATATTTCGAGTTGCTCTTTGACTACCGCCTGGCCAACATAATCTGCGAGAGAAAGAGGTCGTAGCGCCCTGTCATACTTTTCCTCATTTCCATCGGCAAAAGCTGATATGAGTCGATCTGTTTCGATCATAACTTACCTAAACTTGTCGTATTCCGAATGGTATCATCTGAGACCAGACTCCACCTAAGAATCTATATTAATAATACATCTAAATGATTCAATGCGTGGTATCTCATACTGAGGTTGCCGTTATTGACCGCTTGAGGGCGACTTTTATTAAGTCCTCGGTGGTGGTAAAACCGCGATCTGCGATGCCACTTACCATTTTGCTCGCCTCTAGCGGTCGAAAACCTAAGGCAATCAGCGCAACCTCCGCCTCCCTTAATATACTTGAGTTCCTGATACTTTCAGAAGCAGATTCCTCAAGAACTTCATTTTTTATTAATGATGCCTGCTTATCCCTCATTTCGATTATAAGGCGTTCAGCTGTTTTTTTTCCGACACCCGGCAGAGCAACAAGGCTTGTCAAATCATTCTTTTGAACGCATTGGAAAAACTCTGCCACCGTCATTCCAGATAAAATAGCTAATCCTAGCTTTGGACCTACGCCATTTACTTTGATTAAGTGACGAAACAATTTTCGCTCGTCATGAGTCGTAAAGCCAAAGAGTAACTGTGCATCTTCGCGAACAACAAAATGGGTGAGAAGTTTTATTTTAGATCCAATCTCTGGAGTATCAAAAAGGCTCGTCAATGAGACCATCACCTCATAGCCAACGCCATTAACATCAACCAAAAGACTATCAGACTGCTTTTCTACGATAATGCCAATTAGCTGTGCAATCATGTTTTATTTTTCTCAGAGCCATTCAAAGAATAATTCCACAAACATCTAAAAAAATTCGTTTTCATTTCCACCAATCTAATGAGTTTAATTGTTTCGACCACGCGCATAGCTATTGTTTAGGGATCCTTTCAAGGTTAAGTTAGTAGCCATACTATGAGCATGGCATATTGCAGTTGCAAGTGCATCAGCTGCATCCTCAGGCGGCGGCGACGAGAGTTTTAAAAGAGTTGCAACCATTAACTGCACTTGCCTTTTATCCGCGGAGCCTGAACCTACTACCGATAGCTTTATGCTTTTTGCCGAATATTCACCAATATCAATACCAAACTTTACTCCAGCTAATAAGGCGACTCCTCGGGCTTGGCCAAGCTTGAGAGCTGCGCGAGGATCACGTGCAAAAAACACCTCCTCCACACTCATATGCTCAGGTTGATACTCGTCCATAACCTCACTTAAATCATCAAAAATAATTTTCAACCGATTAAAGAAAATCTTCTCTTTCAAGTGGATAATGCCACTGGCAACGTAAGTCAATTTCGTTTTATCCACATCGATGATTCCGAAACCAGTGCGGCGTGAACCTGGATCAATTCCAATCACTCTTGTCATAAAATTTCAGCCATCTCATAGACCGGTTTAAAGCTTTGATTAACCATTTCCATTTCTCGTAAACTTTGCCGAACCATCAAAGAAAAGTTTTTCCAGCTTTATAATTCTCTTTCAGCCGACTTTAAAGCTATTCACTGTCAACCACTTGACTCCGGCATAAATTTACCATTGCTGTATATTAATAGTCTCTGATCATAAAGCCGCTCAACTAATTTTTTAAAGAAAGCCTGCATATCAGATTTAGTTAGAGATTCAACCTCGACTGCTATCCGTTGCTGAGTATCGAACTGAAAGTTTTCATTTTCCAAATCTGTCCAATAACGACGGCTTCTTTCTCCTAAATTTTTATCTTTCTGAGTTAGGCGATTAATGAGCCCACGTTTTTGCTCTAAGAATTCTTCCCGCGAAAGTTCGGACCACTGAGACAAATATGCCCTTAAGAATTCTAACGAGGCCTCCTCCAAACCACTTACACCCATCACCGGCGACTGTATTAAAAAAATATTACCGGTCAGGTCACGAAATCTTCTAGTACTTGTGTGGACAACATATCCAAGTTGGCGCTGGGTTCTGAGCTCAGAGAAATATGGTGAGCGTATGAGCTGTGCGGCTAGCGCACCCATCGCTCGAGTTTTATATTCATCATCAGGATGTTGTACGTACATTAATATTGCAGCATCATCATGGTCTACATTAATATCCAATATCTCATTTTCGGTAATTGTTTTTAACTCAGAGCGACGTATTTCAACCTTTGCTAAATTAAGGTTTTCACTCAAGGTGCTACGCAGAATAAAAACATCTTCTTCTGAAACGTTGCCATGCATTGCTGCCAAAACAGAAACGCGTCTGAATCGCTCTTTACGCCAAACCTCGAGATCATTCAATTCAACATGCTTGATCTCCGCCGCTAGCGCACTAGGGGACCAGCTTGCTGAAAGCAATTCGTCTTGAAGCGCTCTGAGGGTCTGCATATATGGGCGATCTTTCGATAAATTAACCAGGCCAGTTGTTAAACTTTCTCTAATGGTCAAAAATCGTTCTGCCTCCAGAGGTCCGTCTGTAACAGATTTAAGCACTTTCCCCAACAAACTAGCTAATTTATCGTTATATCCTGTGGCCGTAATAACAAGACCTTTGTCGGATTCGGAGAGGCTGTAACCCAAACCCGCAAGAAAAGCCGGATATGTTTCAGTGATTAGCGAATCATTTACCAGTTCCGAAAGTAACCGAGCCCTAACGTTATCTTCAATAGTATGAAGACCACCGTCGAAAAATAAATTAAGAATGAAGCTAGCTCTGGGAGCCCCAAATTCCGTATCTGTATCAAGCCAAATTTGAACATATTCATCCTCTACACTCTTGGATATTGCAAGATCATCACCTCGCAATAACGTGGTATTTTCGGGGATAAAAGTGTTAGGCGTCGGCAGATGCATTTTAGCTTTGCTCGCAGAGCCTTGGGAAATAGGTCCAAGAACGAGTGAATAAGGGACATCAAAATATTCCTCCTTCAGGGACACTGGAACATCGGGATCTACATGCTCGACTAGCACATTTTCTCTAGTTAAATACCCCAAATACTCCTTTATCAATGAGAAATCAAAATTTTCCATCAAATACGGAGACACCAAAAGATCTTCTGGAGGGTACTTATCAATCATTGGGGCAATCGAGGATACGAAATCAATGGGAGCGCCTTTTTCCTGGAAACGAAATTTTAGCGATGCTAATTTTGACTGCTCCTCATAGCGCCATAGTTTTGGGCCTTCAATTTTCAAAATATCTATATACTGAAACAACATGTCGGATATTTCCGAGACATGAGATCTACCCTCGCGTGTGAGTTTTATATTTACAGACATCACACTACTATTTCGGTCAAAGTCAAAAGTTCCAGCGCCTAAACTCTCAATCCAACCATTTTTGGTCAGCGATTGGTGGAGACTTCCCTCACCTTCATGTCCAATGAGATTCGAAATATAAGCCACAGGCTTTTCCCGAAAATAGGGCCTTGGATTCGGTATTGGAAAGTTGTAGCTCACAGTATATATGTCCTTCAATGGTCTTGACGACAGAACTGCTGGCACCTGCTTGTCTGTGAGAGGAGCGACTGATACATAACTATTACCAATATGTCGATTTTGGATTTCACCAAATATTCTACTCACCATTAGCTCCATCTCATCCAAAGAGTTATTCGACAGAATCACCAGTGCCATTTGATCCGAAGAATAGTTATTTTTCAAAAACAGCTTCAAATCAGCTTCGATATCACCTGAGAGCGTATCTAGTGAACCAATTGAGAAACGTCGAGCAGGATGCTCAGGATTTAATGCCTCCTTTGCTGCCATGTAACCTCGACGGGAGTCATCCTTGTACTGCATTTTATATTCTGAATGAACCGCTTTTTTTTCCCGCTCGACGTATTCAGGGGACAGCAAGGGTGCGATGAAGAATTGCGCAAATCGATCTAAAGACTCTTCAAAAGCACTTGGCTGAATCTCGTAGAAGTAATTTGTGTGATCAGTTGCTGTGTATGCGTTCGAGTATCCTCCATTTCCAGTTATAAATTTTTGAAAAGAGTCAACAGCTGGATATTTTTCAGTACCAATAAAAAGCATGTGCTCTAAAAAATGCGCAAGCCCCGGCCGAGATTTTGGATTATGGTAGCTACCACGATATACAGTCAAGGCAGCAGCGGATTTATCACTCAGAAGATCTGACGCGATCAGGATCCGCATTTTATTGGTTAACTCGAGATACCGATACATGCGGTTATCGTTAGGGCTCTGTTTAATTAAAATATTCTTTGAGTGTTGGCTACAACAGATCAAAAGTATACACAAAAACGATAAAGAGACTTTCTGAAAAATACGAGTGTTAGCACCGAAGAAGTCTTTTTTCCAAAAAATAAACGGTTTATGCATATCCAAGGCCTCATACCCAAAACGAAAGCAAACTTAAATTCTCAAAGACCTAAATATTCTTAGGAAAAGCAACTACACATGTTAAAGTGCTGCTAAGAGAAATCTTTATAACTAACAGAACCAAGAGAAATTTTTAAAAAAATCGTAATTAAAAAACATTCAAAGCTTAATACTTAATGCTAATTATTGCTATTTTGAACCCAAAAATCTGAGGGAATTCTGGCATTTGTATAAACATTTTGAACATCATCAAGCTCCTCTAAATCATCAACCAGAGTAATTAGTTTTCCAGCTACCACTCGGTCTAATTGAATTTGCTGATCAGCCACCATGGTAACCTCGGAGTCTTTGTGAATGAATCCTAGGTCTGAGAGCCGATCTCTGACGATAAGGAACTTTTCGAAATCTGTCTCTAGATCTACCATACCCTCTTCGTTTAATCTGACATCATTCGCGCCAGCCTCCAATGCTGCATCAAAAATCGCCTCTTCATCAATATCTTTAGGGTAACTAATAATCCCAACACGCCTGAAAAGATGCGCTACCGAGCCATCAGTGCCTAAATTGCCGCCTCTCTTACTAAATACATGGCGAACCTCACCAACAGTTCGGTTACGATTATCTGTCATGCATTTCACTAGGATTGCAACACCATTAGGAGCATAGCCCTCATACGTAAGCTCGTCATAATTATCACCCTCCCCAACTCCGGCTCCTCGAAAAATAGCTTTATCGACTGTGTCTCTCCTCATATTTGCCCCGAGCGCCTTCTCAACTGCCGCACGAAGACGAGGATTATCCTCAAGGTTAGGACCACCGGTTTTAGTAGCCACTACTAACTCACGTATCAGCTTTGTAAATATTTTACCTCGCTTAGCATCCTGCGCAGCCTTACGATGTTTTATGTTGGCCCACTTGCTGTGCCCAGCCATAATAATCTCCGAATCGCTACTAATATACGACCTAGCCACCCACGTTGCGAAGTCTAACACCCAACTCCTTGAGCTGCTCTGACTCGACGCTGCTAGGCGCATCGGTCAGCAGGCATGAAGCTGATTGAGTCTTTGGGAAGGCAATCACATCTCGAATACTCTCAGCCCCCAACATCAACATCAACATCCTATCTAAACCAAGCGCTATCCCACCATGTGGAGGTGCTCCAAACTTTAAAGCATCTAATAAAAATCCAAATTTTTCCCTCTGTTCTTTGGGGGATATTCCCAATACCCCAAAAACCGCTGATTGCATTAAAGGATCATGGATCCTGATCGAGCCGCCGCCCAACTCAAAACCATTTAAAACAATATCATATGCCCTTGACAACGCGTCCTGCGGCGCATCAATGATTTGCTCAACGGAGCACACCGGCGCAGTGAACGGATGATGCAGTGCATTAAATCCACCCTCCTCTAATTTTTCAAACATTGGGAAATCGACGACCCAAACGGGCGCCCAGCTGTGAGAATATAAATTGTACTCTCTGCCAATTCGATTTCGGAGTGCCCCCAATGCCTCTGAAACCACAGAAGATTTATCAGCTCCAAAAAAAACTATATCACCGTCTTCTACCGACAGTCGTTCCATTATATCGAGGGTGACTTTTTCACCTAAAAACTTGATGATGGGAGACTGAAACCCATCCATCCCCTGCTTAACCGAATTCACCTTGATCCATGCCAAGCCTTTTGCTCCATAAATTCCCACAAATTCAGTATATTCATCTATTTTTTTTCGCGACATATCGCACCCGCCCGAAACTTTCATCGCAGCAATTCTACAATCTGGATCATTTGCAGGCGCTGAAAAAACCCTAAACTCAATATCAACTAAAAGATCCTTTATCTCCACCAACTCCAACGGAATTCTCAAATCTGGCTTATCCGAACCAAAACGCTCAATCGCTTCAGCATAGGAAATTTTTGGGAATACACCCAAATCAACTCCCATATGGTCAGAAAATATCTCCTTAATCATTTCCTCAGAAAATGAGATAACGTCGAACTCATTAACAAAAGATGCCTCTACATCAATTTGCGTAAATTCAGGCTGCCGGTCGGCTCTAAGATCCTCATCTCGGAAACATTTAGCAATCTGATAATATCGATCACATCCAGCCACCATCAGCATTTGTTTAAAAAGCTGAGGAGATTGTGGCATCGCAAAAAACTGGCCCGGATAAGTTCTCGAAGGTATGAGGTAGTCCCTGGCACCTTCAGGGGTTGCTCTTGTCATGATAGGTGTTTCTATATCAAGAAACTCATGCTTACCTAGATAGCTTCGGATGCTCTGGGTAACCTTTGACCTTAAAAAAAGGGCCTTCTGCATTTCGGGGCGCCTTAGGTCCATATATCTATACTTTAAACGAATCTCTTCACTAACGGTGACGTATTCATCTAACTGAAAGGGCGGAGTTTCAGCATGATTTAATATTTCCAAACACATTCCATAAATTTCTATTTCACCAGTGGACATAAGGGGATTAACCGTACCTGCGGTTCGGGCGCGAACCTTCCCAGTGACCTGAAGTACATATTCTGAGCGGACTCGGTCGGCATCAGCAAAGTGCTCTCCGGAATCACCATCGAAAACCACCTGCACTATCCCCTTCCTATCTCGTAGGTCAATAAAGATGACGCCACCGTGATCGCGTCTCCGATCGACCCATCCGCATATCGTTACGTTTTCGTCGAGATTGTCAAGCGAGATAGCCCCGCAGTAAATTGATCGATGCATAGCTAACTATCCCCTAAATCAGCAAGGTTTATTCGGAAGCATCTTTAGGAGTTGAACTCTTAGAAGCCTCTTTTGATGCACTTCCATTAGAAGTGCCTTTTTCCGCGACTTTAGCTTCTTTCTTATCTTCATCTCCACTAATATTGCGCCTTCCTTTGGTCTTAAAATCTGTTTCATACCAACCGTTGCCACTAAGCCGAAAAGCTACGGCAGAAATTTTTTTCTTGAAAGTAGGAGCCCCGCAAGCCGGACATTTTGATAGCACGGGATCGCTAATTTTTTGCAGTATTTCTCTCTCAAATCCGCAGGAAGAACATCGATATTCATAGATAGGCATAAGTAACTCTTGGGTTAACTTCTCCACAAACAAGGCGATGATATACAAGAATCAGTATACAATACGAACCTGTGTCTGAGAATGGCCGATCAAAGATATTCAAAGGAATTTTAAACATGGACCTTGTATGCAAAGAAGGCCCCTCGGTTTTCAGCCTTTTTTTGATTAAAAATATCTTTGGAGGAAAAGTGGTAACGCTTTACCGGACCACACATGCAATTTAAACTAAAATAATCTAATACAAAATGAGTAAATGGGATGCGTGCCAGCAAATACTTGCTTACCACACAAAGAGAAGCTCCTGCTGACGCCGAGATCATAAGCCACAAGTTAATGCTTCGCGGAGGATTGATTAAACAACATTCCTCCGGCCTCTATTCTTGGCTTCCACTTGGCCTTAGGGTATTTAGAAAAATTGAATCGATCATCCGTGCCGAAATGAACAAAGCCGGCGCAATTGAACTAAGCATGCCATTGGTTCAACCGGCAGAGCTTTGGCAGGAATCGCAACGCTGGAGCAAATTTGGTCCTGAACTCCTTAGATTGACAGATAGGCACCAGAGAAATTTTTGTTTGGGCCCTACTCATGAAGAGATTATCACTGATATCGCTAGGAATGAGATTCGAAGTTATCGACAACTTCCAATAAATCTATACCAGATACAAACAAAATTCCGAGATGAAATAAGACCACGTTTTGGCGTTATGCGAACCAGAGAATTTTGTATGAAAGACGCCTACTCTTTCCACTTGGACCAAAACTCACTTCAGCAGACTTACGAAATAATGTTCGACACTTATGAGAAGATTCTATCGAGAATTGGACTAAAGTTTCGGTCAGTTATTGCAGATACGGGAAGTATCGGTGGAAGTCACTCTCATGAATTTCATGTGATAGCGGATTCTGGTGAAGATGCAATTGCCTTTTCTGATGAGAGTGGATATTCAGCAAATATTGAAAAGGCTGAAGCGATTGCTCCAAAAGCCGAAATAATCAAAAACCCTCCTCTATTAGCCGAAATAAACACTCCTGGAGTCAAAACAATAGAGCAACTTTGCGAGTTTTTAGATGCATGCAAAACCAGTGTGGTAAAAACCCTTCTCTTACGTTCAGAAAAAGAAAACGGTGACAAAAAGCTGTCTGCAATAGTACTGCGGGGGGATCACCAACTGAATTTGTTAAAAGCTGAAAAGGTTCTTCAATCTCATGGTGACCTTGCATTAGCCACCAAGGCCCAAATTGAGGAATTTATTGGATGCTCAGCGGGATCTTTAGGTCCAGTCGATCTCAACATAGATCTATTTGTTGATCACAGTGCCGCGGCACTTGGATCTTTCGTATGTGGCGCTAACAAAGAGGACCTTCATCTTACTGGAGTATGTTGGGACAGAGACTGTCCCCCTTTCAAAGTTGCAGATTTGAGAAACGTAATCAATGGTGATCCAAGTCCTGATGGTGTCGGGAAACTAAAGATCGCAAGAGGTATCGAGGTAGGCCATATTTTTCAATTGGGCAAAAAGTACAGTTCCTTGATGAGAGCAACGGTGTCTAACGAAGCTGGTCAAGAGACACCAATGTACATGGGCTGCTATGGAATTGGAGTCGGAAGGTTAGCCGCAGCATCCATAGAGCAGAATCACGATAACAACGGAATAATATGGCCAGAGTCAATCGCCCCTTTTCAGATTGCGATAATACCCATAAATCTTCATAAATCTGCAACTGTCAAAGAGTGTAGCGAAAATATGTACAAAGAATTAATGTTAGCCGGCTACGATGTATTATTCATGGACTTAGAAAAAATGCGTTTGGGAAATATGCTTTCCGATGTCGAATTAATCGGTATACCTCACAGACTAGTAATTGGTGAGAGAGGATTAAATAATGGTCAAGTTGAATATCGTCATCGAAGCCGGGACGACAATGAACCGTTGGCCATCGGAACCGTGTTGAGCTTCATAAAACAACAAGTAAATAGGCATAGTCCACCTTTACACCTCTGAAAAAGGCATACGCAAAATTTGTGGCTTCGATAGTCCGAACTGGCGAAGAAAAGCCACCGGAGGTGAAGAGTCTTTAGTAGCAAAAAAGCGTCTACTGGCACTCTGGCAAAGGTAGTCACCGCGGAGTGTTTGGACCCGCTCTGCAATCCCAGAGGCACTGTCAATCAAATCTGCTCCATTAAAGATCTCTCTCAAGCTAGTTGCGATTAACGGAAAGTGAGTGCATCCAAGGACAATTGCGTCGTATCTTAAACCAGCTTTGCATCCGACCACCAAACGAACAAGATTAATTTGTTCACCTTTGTGCAATGAATCCTCGGCTACCCTTACCAAATCTACGCTTCCAAAACGATGAAGGGACACCCCAGTAGCATAGCGCTCTACCAAATTATCTATGTAGGATCCCTCTACCGTGGAGGGAGTGGCTAACAGTAGTATTTTCCCTCTAGGATAACGCTCACATGCTGGCTTAATCGCTGGCACGACACCGACTATGGGAATATCGTATGTCCGTCTGAGGACAGGCAGTGTAAAGGTACTTGCTGTATTACATGCAACAACTATCATCGCGTGATCAAGCTGATTTTGTGAGGCCGAAACCAGACGTTTTACACGAGAAACGATCTCTTCCGCATCACGGTTTCCATAAGGGTATCCCGCATAATCGGCAGCATATGTATATGATAAATCGGGTATTTTGGTCAAAATTGACTTTAAAATGGTGAACCCCCCACTCCCAGAATCTATTATCAACAATGGTCTAGCCATGATTTGGTCCGTTTTGCCGAGATTCAAGTTTTAGATAGGAACCAATTATTCGCATTGGAGCTTATTCAAATTTTGTTCAACTGCGTCCAAAAATCCGAATAAATCAACCATAGTTTCACTATCTGGATCCGATGTCTTGCCACTTAAATCTCCAGTTATGACACCCTTCTCTACCGTCATTATGAGAGCGTCTTTAAGGTTTTTTGAGTAGCGAACAAGAGAGTTATTGGATTCTTTTAAACCTAAGTTCTCCAAGCTATTTGCCACAGCATATAGAAGAGCTGAGGAGTTAAATACCGCCTCTTTGCCACCCGATTGAACATATTTCTCATATAAATCATGTGCAGTACCATGAGGGGCCTCGTAGAGCATGGTCCCGTCCTTGCTTTCAATAATAGAGCTCGCNGTNGCNAGACTTCCCCCTAAGGCAGCGGCTATATCCGAAAATATGTCACCATCTAAATTTTGCGCTGGATATAGAGCATTTCTTGGTGGATCAGTAATCATCTTTCTCAATTGACTTGAAGGCCGCATTATCATGTAGGAGGGAGGAGGTGTGTCCCTGCGGGCCAACTCATGCCTAACCTCAGATATGACAGAGCTAAAGACCTCATCATACTGCATATACTCCCGCTTTAACCCAAAATACACCTCTTTGTCATTATTTGACGCCTCACGGAAAACCTGACTCACCCAATCCTTAATAGCAAGTCGGTCATTTGACATGAAAAGTATTGGGTCACCCTTTTTTACTTTCCGAGCATGCTTTTCTTTCCCATCTACAATGACTTTGATGATCCCATCCTCTGCGATTGGCGCGTTGAAACTTCCATACTGATCTCCCCCTCCAGCGCTCATACGAGATATCGAGACATGGGCTCTCCTCTCAGGAATACCGAATCTTTTGAGATGCCGCACCAATTTATATAGTTTACGCCCAGTAGTATTGTCAGGGACGCCCCAAAGAGCCCTTTCAGGAGGATTTGCGATTAATCGAGCCGCCTGAGCATCAATGAGCTCATACCGATACTTTAATTCCCTCTTCTCCAGTTGCTGACGGTAATGTGACTCATAAACTTCTTCAATAGCCGAGCGCATCACACCATCATAGCCAGGTATTACGGTATCTTTTAAACCAAGATAGAGATCTCTACCTTCTTCCAAGCCTCGCGCGAAAAATTTATGAGCCCATGCCTTTACTTGCTCTACATCATTGGTCGCTAGTAACCAGGGGTCGCCTTTCCCTATGAATCTCCTATGCAATTCCTGAGGATCCCCGCTTTCACCAACAAATATGAGCTTCGCAACGCCCGTCGCATTAGATAATTCATTATAGCTATGCTTGATTCCCCCATTTTCCATCGTATCGACTTCAATATCACGACCAATCCAATCGGGTTTCCGTACTCGCAAATTTCTAAACTGGATATCCTCTCTGATAATATTTCCCCCAATACCCTTACGGATCGCACCATTTGGCGACTTAATTGCGAGCCTGTCTAACTCCTTCTCTATGACTGAGGGATGTTTCTTGAGAAGCGTCTGAAGTTGAACCCGATTTACTGTCATTCCAGCGTTTTTTACCCCAACCCCATGATGCTTTAAAGCCTCAACAGCATCACGCACGGCCTTACCATTTGTAAGAAAACGATTTTCGGCAGTTAAATCAATCTCGATGAGTTCAATTGTAAGCGGTTTCTTTACAAACTGTTCCAAGATGCGCTCAAAGGCAACCTGTGCCATCTCGTCTCCGTGCAAGACAACTAAAGGGTATTTAACGAAAATCTTACTCATATATGCATATTCCTTAAATAAAATTAAAAAGTCCTATTACTAAGAAAAACCAGAGAGGCGAATCAAATATCTACAGAGCGAACAGTTTACCGATTGAGGTAAACAGTAACCAGATACAATAGTGGAAAAAACTAGGAAAAGTTTAGTCTAAGATGTACTTGTGTAATCAATAACCTCATCAGATGGTATAGTGGTGCAAGACAAATATTTAACATGCGATCAATGTAAAGTAGTAAAAAAAACCAATCGGTTGGCTATAATTGAATGATCTCCATCTTCGATAATAAATTTGTAAGCAACACAGTGAGAGTATATACCTATGTTATGTGATTGTAATGGCTAGACCTATAAAAGCACTCATCGATGTAGAGGCTTTAAGGCGAAACTTTGCCCTCTCATTACAAAAAACGGGGGGTAACTGTATGCCTATGGTCAAGGCTAATGGTTATGGTCACGGCACGGAGATAGTTTGTCGTGCGCTTGGAAATGCTGATGCTTTTGGTGTCGCATCCATCGAGGAGGCGATGGCAATTCGATCCTTCGGAATAATGGTGCCTATCCTCCTACTGGAAGGTACGTTTAGTGCTGACGAAATATTAATTGCCGAGAAATATAATTTTTGGTTATTAATTGAAAATCATCGCCAAAAACACGACTTAATCAAAGCTCCGATTAAAAAGGCATTAAATATATGGCTAGGTATTGATACAGGATTACATCGCCTTGGCTTCGACCCTCGTGAGATCTCATCAGTCTACAGAGATCTTATGTCGAGCAAAAAAATGAAGCGCACTTCTGTCTTAGCTTCACATTTTGCCTCGGCAGACCAACCCGACAATGCGACGATAGCACTTCAGCTGGAGATATTCGATGATGCATATGCCAAGATAGAGATACCTCCGGATCATCATGTAGGACAAAGTATTGCAAATTCCGCAGCTATTTTGAGTTTGCCAACATCATACCGAAACTGGCAAAGGCCTGGTTACATGCTTTACGGGAACAGCCCATTCTCCCATGAAAATTTGCATGAAGGATTGCAGCCGGTAATGCATTTTGTTTCTGCGGTTACCTCAATACGTACTATTAATCCTGGAGAATCTGTCGGTTATTCGGCAACTTGGACAGCAAAGCGCAAATCGATAATTGCTACGGTTTCCGCGGGTTATGGTGATGGATACCCAAGGCATGCACCTAATAATACTCCGGTATTGATCGGTGGAAAACGTCAGCCCTTAGTGGGCCGAGTTTCTATGGATATGATCACTGTTGACGTAACTGATGACCCAGAAATTCAGATCGGCGATATGGTTACATTATGGGGGCCGGACTTACCCGTCAATGAGATAGCACGCATTTGCAGTACAAATGGCTACGAATTGCTGAGCGGAATCACCGCAAGGGTGCCAAGAATCGCCATCAACCAATAGCATAGGACAGCACATCTCTCGGTGCCATCCAATCAACTACTACCCTTCCATCTAATTAACCCAGGGACATCGATATCATACAAATCTAGTAATCTTTTTACAGTATGATCTATTATATCTTGAATTGAACTGGGTTGATTATAAAACGCTGGAACAGGCGGACATATTGAGGCACCTAGGCGGCTAGCACGCAGTAAAAGCTCGCAATGACCTGAATGCAATGGCGTCTCACGGGGCACGAGAATAAGTTTTCTGCGTTCCTTAAGCACCACGTCGGCTGCTCGGATTAAAAGTGTGTCAGAAAAAGAATTCACCACCCCTGAAAGGGTTTTCATTGAGCACGGTGCGATAATCATACCGCTCGTCTTAAATGAACCACTGGCAATACTCGCACCGATATTCTTATTACTATGAACCATATCAGCAAGTGACTCGACATCGTCAACGGACCAGCCGGTCTCAATGGAAATATTCATCCTAGCACTAGGACTCATAACCAAATGAGTCTCAATGTCACTTTTTTCTGCCAATAGTTGCAGAAGGCGGATACCGTAGATCACCCCACTTGATCCAGACATCCCTACGATTAATCTCATAAGAACCCCGTGCTAACCACTTTTTTTAGTTATACTTAATTTAAAAATACCATCATGAAACTCAAACCATTGCCAAAACAACCTTTCCTCTCGCTCTACGTTGAGAAATACACTCGAATGCCTCAGAAAATTCGTCTAGCGGATAAACCTCTGTAACCAATGGAGAAAATTTTTTCTGATCTACCATTTCGACAAGCTCTTTGAAATTTTTTTGCGAAGCAACTGGATCCCTGCCTGCCCAAGAGCCCCAAAAAACTCCT
Source organism: Porticoccaceae bacterium (assembly GCA_002689135.1). Lineage (GTDB taxonomy): Bacteria > Pseudomonadota > Gammaproteobacteria > Pseudomonadales > Porticoccaceae > TMED48. The sequence goes on along the minus strand of NZEU01000057.1, from coordinate 17,485 downwards.
ACCAACGAGGCGCCTTTCAAAAGCGCCAAGTTGAGAGGCATCCGTGGTATGGGTCCGGACGCAAATCCTATAACAAGGAACCTCCCATCCCACGCAACTGCGCGAAACGCCTCCTCAGCCAACTCTCCACCCACGGGGTCATAAATTATGTCAGCCCCCTTGCCTTTGGTCATCTTTTTAACAGTTTCCTTCAGATTTTCACAGGAGTAATTAACCCTAAGATCTGCTCCTGCCTCAACCGCAAAATCAAGTTTTGCCTCTGTACTTGCCGCAGCAATAATCTTAGCGCCCATTGCCTTTGCAATCTGGATACAAGCGATGCCAACACCTCCTGCAGCGCCAAGAACAAGTACCGATTCTCCCAGCTTTAATTCAGCTCTCTGTTTTAGTGCATAGTATGATGTGCCATATGTGATTGCGAAGCCGGCGGCCTGTTCGAAAGACAGGCTACCCTTTAAAAACGTGGAATACTCAGACGTGACAACCTGTTCGGCAAAACCACCAGTCTGCATCGTTGCAAAAACCTCATCTCCAATTACTCGAGTGGTAACACCCCTACCAATTTTAGAAACGACGCCAGAAACTTCTCCCCCAGGGACAAAAGGAGGGGTTGGTTTAAACTGGTATTTCCCCTCGATAGTCAAAATATCGGGGAAATTTACACCAGCGGCCTTGACATCGATCAAAACCTCACCGTCGCCGGGCTCTAATTTTTCTTGGTCTTTTAAAACAAGATTCTTGGTGGGACCAAATTCATTGCAAGTAAGAGCTCTCATCTTGAAAATCCTTCAATTATTCCGAAAAAGCGTCGTCTCGAAGTGTTCATACTAATCTGTCCGCGTATTATTTCTTTGAGCCATCTCCAAAAATTTATCTGCCTGCTGATATCCCCCAACAAACAATTCCTCCCCTTTAGGATCATTAATTGCTTCCATTCTTGCCCTGACGTTCTCTGGATCTTGTGCATCATCAGGCAGAAAAACTCCATTGGTCTCATAGATGTGAGTACAGGCAAAGCCACCACCACCAGCACACAAAATTGTTCTATTAGGAGCTTCATCATCACACAATGTTAGTAATCCTGCTGTGACAGCTTTAGGAGTCATAAGCTCTGAATTCTCCTCACTCATCAAACCCTCTAACATACGAGTACCAGCCGCGGGTGCGAGGCAATTCACTTTAATATTATACTTTTCACCCTCCATGACTAGTGTATTCATTAACCCTACCACTGCCATCTTCGCAGCACCATAATTCGCTTGACCGAAATTACCATAGAGTCCACTTGACGAGGTGGTCATTACAATTCGGCCGAATCCTTTTTCTTTCATATCATTCCAAACCGCTTTAGTGCAATAAACGGAACCCATTAAATGCACATCTACTACATGACGGAAATCATTCATGGTCATCTTTGAAAAAGTCTTATCTCTGAGAATACCGGCATTGTTAACAAGAATGTCAACGCCACCCCATTCTGTGATAACTTGAGCAACCATTTCTTTTACTTCATCTATTTTGGAAACATCCGCCCCGTTAGCCATTGCCTCACCACCAGCTGCTATTATCTCTTCAACCACCTCTCTTGCTGCATCGCTCTCTCCTGTACCATCAACCGCTCCACCAAGGTCATTCACCAAGACCTTGGCTCCTCGGGACGCTAACCCTAGTGCGTGAGATCTACCCAAGCCGTTGCCGGCACCTGTGATTATGGCAACTCGCCCATCATACCTAATACTCATTTTACAAGTCCTCAACTGTGGTTTGAAAAAGTTAATCTAAGTCAATTCAGATCGTAAGATTCTGATTTTTCTAATCTCCAAACATCGAGATAAAACGACCTCCATGGAGCGTTTGACCTCCAAAAAATGTTAGGGTAGCGCGAGCTTTTTTTGTGAAAAACCCAGTATCATGCTCAACCAACATTTTGAGTCCGCTATGCCTGTGAATCGCTGCATTTGTGCTCAACTCGGTGACCTCGCACAAATTTGCTTTGACAGTGCTTAAAAGTCTCAACACATTCCCCCAATTCGACCCATTTTTGATCAACCAGATCTCGTTTATTACCGCGCACTTGGAATTGTAACCGAACCAGTCCTCATTCTGCAGATAAAAGTCTCTTTAAATGCTATCATTGCGCACACGTTAATTTAACGTAATCTTAAACGGACTTAACTTTTATCTCTCATTTTCCGTAGTGATTTTTATTTCACGGCAAAAAATCAACGACTAAACAGTTTGCATCATGATTTAAATGTCAAAGAGTGTAGAAATATGAACGACGTCTTTCGCCAATTTTTAGAAATACTGAACCTCGAAAAAATCGATGAATGTCTTTATCGCGGATCTACTCTAAAAACACATCACCCTCGGGTTTTTGGTGGGCAAGTGTTCGCTCAGGCGATGCGCGCCGCNCAAGACACNGTCAACAAGAATAGGTTTATCCATTCACAACATGCATATTTTTTGAGACCTGGCGATACCGCGATTCCTATAATCTATACAGTAGATGAAATACGAGATGGAACGTCATTTACAACCAGAAGGGTTATCGCTTCCCAACGTGGGAAAGCTATATTTAATACCTCGATGTCATTCCAGATTCGTGAAAAGGGTCTGCAACATCAACACAAGATGCCAGACTGCGCCGGGCCAGATGAACTAGAGGACGACCAAGTAAGCTGGCTACGAGCATCAAAAGCTGTCGCGGGAGATAAGAAAAATACCTTTAAACCAAGACCAATTGAGTTACGCTCTGTCGAACCCTTGGATTACCTAAATCCAAAAAAACGGGTTCCAAGTCAACATATTTGGTTGAGGGCGCGCGGTAAGGTAGATGAAGCTGTTGATCAAAATCATGGAATCCATGAGGCTATACTATCTTATGCGTCGGATTTCAATCTAATGAGCACTGCCCTGTTGCCGCATGAAAAAAGTGTATTCGATCGAAATCTACAGCCCGCATCCTTAGACCATGCTATTTGGTTTCACGATGAATTCCGAGTTGATAATTGGCTTCTGTACTCCCTAGATAGCCCTTATGCGGGGAACTCACGTGGCTTTAACCGAGGCACCTTCTTCACCGAACACGGAAAATTGGTCGCTAGTACTGTCCAAGAGGGTCTGATGCGTATCCACCCTAATGGATAAAAATGGCTAGATTAAGTTACTCTGTAATTTTCTCATCAATCCAATTGTATGGACTCCAACGTGTGCCTTAACCCCTTGGGTATTGGGGAAGACTTTCCGCTCAATCGATCAACAAAAACTTGTGTGAATGTGCCCTCAGCGCATGGCGCGTCTTTTCCTGATTTATAAATCACCACACCATATCTCACCGAGCTACTGCCAATGTTATCTACCCTCAATCCAACCTCAAGTTTATCAGGAAAAGATATGGGATTCATGTATTCGCAACTTGACGCAACCACAAAGCCCACGACTGCCGAATTGTGAATATCCAGTCCTCCACGATCTATCAAAAAGTGATTTACTATCGTATCAAAGTAGCTGTAATAGACCACATTATTCACATGTCCATAGGTGTCGTTATCCATCCACCTAGTGGCAATCGGTAAGAAATATTTATAATTTGAACGTGGGTTAATTTGGATTTTTCTCATATGGTGGTATCTTTTTAAAATGCTTGTCGATAGATTTTAAGGGCGTCTTCCTCAGATACTGGGCGCGGGTTATTAATCAGTAGGCGTGTTTGAGTCATAGCCTCTTCGGCTAATTTCGGAAGATCGCATTCAGGTATATTCATTTCTTGCAGAGTTGTCGGGAGTCCCAATGCATCGGCAAGTTCAATAAAGTAGTCCGCCAAAACTAATGCAGATTCCTCAGTACCGGCGTAAGGTTTCTCAGATCCAAGAATGACTGGTACAAGTTGATCATATAACTTAGCTGCTTGAAGAGAATTAAAACGGAGCACATGTGGAAGAACCAATGAGTTTGTGAGTCCATGCGGAATATGATAGTTACCCCCCAAAGGATATGCTAAAGCATGCACAGCTGCTACGGGGGCATTAGCAAATGCCTCACCAGCATACATCGCTCCAACTAGCATGGCCTCCCTAGCCTCAGCATTATTACCGTGCTTTATGACTGTTCTTATATTGGTACTCAGTAATCTTAATGCTTCCAGTGCCAACATATCAGAGATCGGATTTTTGAGTCGTACCGAAGTGTAGGACTCTATTGCATGCACCATCGCATCGATGCCAGTAGCGGCTGTAATGTGAGGCGGAAGCCCAAGTGTCAATCGAGCATCCAGTATCACAGCATCTGCCAACAGTGTTCTACTGACTATCCCAGCTTTTGTGGTCTTACCTGTTGTTATAACAGATACCATAGTAGCCTCAGAACCAGTGCCCGCAGTGGTTGGAATCTGGATCAAGGGCAACCTTACCCCGGTAACTCTATCCACTCCATACATCGATACCATGTTTTGATCGCTCGCCATCAAAACCGAGAGTACTTTCGCCACATCCATTGAACTTCCGCCACCGAAACCAATGACACCGTCACATCCATTTTGCTTCGCAACAGAAAGCGCTTCAGTTAGTATCGATTCTGGAGGATCAGCAACCACACCAGAAAAAATTGTTGGTTTTATATTTTTTGAAGAAAGAGACAAAACTGCGGTATCTAGCAATCCAAAATCTAAAATACCCTCATCCGTCACTATTATGGGATTTTTGACCCGCAACGCGTCGGTAACATCAGCCAGCTGTGCAATGCTCCCGAGTCCAACGCGAACATCAGGGACCCTTGAAAATAAAAAACTTCTTGCCATGTTATAATTCCGAAAAGATGTCAAATTGCGTAGTGGAAAAGGTAACACAATGGTCACGTCTAAAAAACAATCTTTCTCCACTCTCTCTTGCCTCAAACGAATTTTTTTAAATACCATATTACAGCACCCGTTGATTTGATCTCCGAACACACTCAATTCATGAAATCTCCGAGTAGCCAAAGGTCCATAATTAATGCCAATGCGTACACGGAGCATAAGGAGTGTATTATGAGATTATTTGTCAAATTAATTTTTACGTATGCCATTATTGGTGTTTCCCTGAATGCTGAGGCGTCATGCGACTTTCAAATTGCAGTGGGAGATAATCTTCAGTTTAGTCAGGACAAGTTAGTTGCGAGTAAAGCCTGCGGGACAGTAACTATTAGGCTGAAACATGAGGGGAAGTTGTCCAAGAACATGATGGGCCACAATTGGGTTCTGACCCGTTCTAAAGACGTTTCGGCCGTGGCAACCGACGGAATGAGCGCGGGCTTGAATAACCAGTACGTGAAGGTAGGCGACAGTCGAGTTATTGCATTTTCAAAAATGATTGGGGGGGGAGAAGAAACTAGCGTCTCATTCGACATAGGATCTTTGTCAACCAGCGAAGAATATATCTTTTTCTGCTCCTTTCCAGGGCATTTTTATGCAATGCGCGGAATTTTTGAAGTAGTCTAATTAGAAGTGTTGGATTGGAGACTCTCCGGTTGTAGTGAGAATCGACACTACAAAAATAATCCCGGCCGAAAGGCCACTGCGACTTCCATAAAAGGCACCTCATTTGGCGTTTAAGCAATCAGTTGTTCCCGCCTTCCCTTGCTTTTAAAACTCGCCGATAAACTCATTCCGGACTCGAGGAACGACTCGGTCTAACTCCCATGGAAGCTAGCCGCTGGAACGTTGCAGGTGAGGTTAACGCAAATCAGCCAATTCCTCTCGCGATCAGTTAAATTTACTATCGTTTTAGAAATCGATGATGAGAGTAAAGGTATTACTTGCCTGTTCTCAGAATCATGAATATTTTGGCCCACACGTTTGGCATCGCAATTCTGTGGTCTGTAGCATTTATTGGGTCAGTTTCATGTCTTGTGTTTATGGGAGCTCAGCTTATTTAGACTTGGAAATCTGCTAAGTATCTTAGGAACCTTAAAGAGCAGGCAGAATTCTGTGTGGCAACTCTTAACGCCATAATATTCTTAATTGCGATTGATAAACTGAAGGCTGGCGAGGCGTCGATATAAAGCACTCTGCTGGAGCAGGTCTTCATGGCACCCGATCGCGAGGATTTGCCCTTTTTCAATAAGAATTATCTTGTCTGAATGCTTAACCGTTGCTAACCGATGGGCAATGATTATGGTAGTCCTACCCGACATCAGTGTAGCAAGCGCAAGCTGGACTCCTTGTTCACTATCAGAATCCAGAGCTGAGGTGGCCTCATCGAGCAAGAGGATGTTAGGATTTTTTAACAAAACCCGTGCAATTGCAATTCTCTGACATTGCCCCCCAGAAAGACGAGTTCCTCTCTCTCCAACAGCACTATCGTAATTATCGCGAAGCTGCATTATAAAGTCATGCGCCTGGGCCGCCTTTGCGGCTTGCATTATGTCAGCTTCACTCGCAGCAGGACTACCATAAGAAATGTTATGTCTTATCGACCCGCTGAATAGCACTGGTTGCTGCTGAACGAGGCCGATATGGCTACGAAGATCTGTAAGGTCATAGTTCACTATGTCATTGCCATCCACCAAAATTCGTCCTGATTGTGGATCATAAAAACGTTGCATTAAATCAAAAAGAGTTGACTTACCAGCGCCCGACGAACCAACAACTGCCACTACTTCACCTGGCTCAATAGTTACCGAAAAATCACGAATCGCGGGTCTTGTGGGATTCGAACTGTAGGCAAAGGTCACATTCTCAAATTGAACCGTCGTAGATTCAGACTCTAACTTAGAGATAGATTGCATGCCAACAGAAAATATGGAGTTTTTTGCGTCGAGTAACTCTATCAGTCGCTCAGTCGCGCCAGCTGCTTGTTGTAATTGTCCATATACCTCTGAGAGAGTAGCCACTGTCAAAGCCATCAACAAGGCGTAAAACACGAATGCGCCCAATTCTCCCCCACTCATCGAGCCTGTAACCACGGAATTCCCACCGACCCAGAGTAAAACCGAAAGAGCAACAAAAAGTGTCAGAATCACTACCGCTGTTAAACTCGCACGATTTCGAATCCTCCTTTTAGCTATATCGAATGCCTGTTCTACGCTTGTGGCGAAAGCTTTACATTCTTGTGCCTCCCGCGTATAGCTCTGAACGGTTTTTATCTGTTGAATAATTTCGCCCGCGTAACTACCCACATCTGCCAAGGTGTCCTGACTTTTATTCGATAGTCTGCGAACTTTTCGCCCAAGAGCAACGACGGGAAGTACCGCAATAGGAACGCCCACCAAAACGATCATAGCGAGGTGTAGATCAGTAGCAATCAACATTACGAGTGCACCAAAAAAAGTAACACTACTCCTTAACGCCAGAGAGAGACTACCGCCGATAATGGACTGAAGGAGAGTTGTATCAGTAGTTATACGCGACATGATATTTCCGCTAGGATATGACTCAAAGAACCCAGGGTGTAATCTTACGATATGTTCAAACACCGCTTTGCGCAGATCGGCACTCAGCCGTTCGCCAAGCCAAGAGATTAAATAGAAGCGGATATAGGTAGCAACAGCGAGGATTATCGCTATCACGGACAGGAAAGTAATCGAATTACTGAGATAAGATCTGGACTGATTAATGAGACCTTGGTCAATCACCATTTTTAATCCCTGACCAATCAGCAAGGTAGTCCCCGAAGTCACCAATAATGCGATCACAAAGCATATAACTCTCCCACGATAGGGACGAAGGTATTGCCATACAACGTGCCAGAGTGGATGTAATGGCTTTGAGACTGGGTTTAAAGTAGATTCAGAAATATTTTTTTCCTTCAAAAAAAGCTTGCTCTCAATAGTTTCCATTTACAGAGAACAGATTAATCCGCCTACTTGATTTTACACTTATCTGGCTACACAAGCTCTAAAATTCACTTCCTTTGACATAAGTGTTCGCGTATCGCTGATTAATCAAAATCATTAACCATCATGTTCCTGTTGTTTAAAATGAGCGGATCACGTATTAACATGGAATACTATCTTGAAAGATGGGGAAAATATTTTTTAGCTCAATTCTTCTCCTACAGCTAAACAGACAAGTGAAAATAGAGTAAAATTTACCGGAATTGTGCTTATATTTTTATATATTGCCGCCAAAGTCATGAAGTTTGCAAATTATGCTCGAGAATTCAATATCTTTATTTGAACTAAAATTGCCAACAACATAGTATTAGAAAATATGGACATAGGATTCAAGAGGCTAGCAAGGAAAGCTAGCAGGCTNCTATCAAAAGAAGTGCTAAAAAATATAGTAAGATAAGTTTAAACAGAACAAGGAAAGGCGTCGAGCATGGAGCTATTCAAAAAGATTTATATGTCTTTTTATGACAGTTGGAATCTGGTGATGGATGCTAAATATAATCCCCTCAGACATATACCCTCTCTCCCCACACAATTCTACATAACAATGGTCCTTTTCATTGGATGGGCAGTTGCATTTGGGCTGATGGCGGGTTACTACACAGGTATCTTTACTAGCGTCCTTGTACATACCGGGGTGATTTTTATGCTGTTTTTCACAGCGTCTACATTTAAGGATGCCGAGAGAGATAAAAAGGTGTGGTGGACCGAGTGGTTAGAGGAATGGGAGTCACAAAAAGCCCGTCGCGAACAACAAAGAGAAAATCTCCAAGAAGTCATGAAGCTTAGTAATAGTTCCTTCAAGAGAGCATTCATGCAGAATGTAAATCAGGAAGAAAACACCAAGGTGATAAACGAATCAGACAATAGTTCTAACAAACAATAACTCATCCACACTTATAAATGAAAAGTTTGTATGCCCACATGGGCTTAAGTGTAGTTGCCACAACTCGAGAGGTTAGCAAAAATCTCAAAAAAATAGTGATAGCGGTTACCTGTACTTGTTTCGTATCGCCCCGCAATTCTTAAAAGAATCTCTAGGGGCAAGTATCTAGTAAGATTTCCTTAGTTTAATGGAAATGACACTGTTAATGACGGATTCCAGTAACTGATATAATTCACTCACACTCGTACATCCATGGCTCGGCATTTCTTGGTTAGGTGACAAATGTGTCATCTAACTCGCCGTTTAGCCTGTTGGATGTAAATGATCTCTAAAAAAAGGGCAGTTGTGTCTCGTGCAGTAAGGATCTTTTAATTGATAACTGAACACTAGTGTTATTGATTCGACTTCAGCCGACTTATAAATTTATAACCTGAGTGCTTCATTAACAGAGACAAGATATTATGAAGATGACGAACATTAAGATCGCTGTCGTTCTCGTAGCGATAATAACTCTAAGCGGATGTGGCGGCGGGAGCGGCTCGGAAGGGGTCCGCGCGGGAGATAGTGTCCCACCCGAAATAACAGTTATCGGGGATAGATTAGTAACTCATGAGCAAGGAACCACCTACGAGGACCAAGGTGCAACAGCTACTGACAACATAGATGGAGACGTCGCAGTGGCAACGACTGGGGACGTTGGAGTTGATTCAGGAACATATAATATAACCTATACCGCATCTGATAGCTCCGGAAACTCGTCCTCCCAGAGCCGAGAGGTATCTGTAAGCGATACAAAAGCACCTACGATTACTTTGATAGGCCAACCTGAATATACCCTTAACCGAGGCGAGAACTACGTCGAACCCGGTGTGAACGCAACGGACTATGTAGATGGAACAATCGAGGTAGAAATAACCGGAGATGTTGGTGAAACGGCTGGAACTTATGCACTAGTATACCGTGCAACCGACACAGCAGGTAACTTTACAGAACAAACAAGACTGGTAACCATAGTGGAACTAAATACTGATGGTCCGGGAAATTCTGACGACACATTTGTTCTGGCTGATGGCATTGTTACAGAACTTTGGGGTGGAGAAGCACAATTATCTTTTTTCGATGAAAAAAATGGATACCAAAATTGTGTAAATCCTACAACGGGAGAAGAGACGTGCGGAAGCGTCGATTGGACAGTAACAAATGACGTCTCTCGTGGAAGCGTACTAGAGGTCACATACTTAGATGACGCCGGGCATGCTGGACTTGTGGTGGGCAGTCCTGTAAATAATCCTGTAGATCTGAGCGGCTATGTTGAAGGTAATCTCTCGTTCGAGATAAAAATAAAGTCCGCAGGCTTTGATAATTTAAGCGGAGGATTTTTTGTGAAATTAGAAAGTGGTGGTACAGATTCCGGTGAACTCAGGATCCCAAAAATCAATGCTGACGGAAACTGGGAAGAGGTGAATTTCGCGGTTGCAAGTTTTGTCGAGAGCGGAGCTATAAACTTGTCGTCAGTCACCGTGCCTATAGTTTTTTTTCCCTCCTTTCAAACAGGAGCAGGATTAGTTTACCAGATAGACAATGTACGTTTTACTGGGATTTCAGATGATGCTGAACCGCCCTCGGAGTCTACTTTACCTGATGTAGGTGTTGCTTACGAACTCTCCCACTTCGGCGCAGGAAACATTTCAAACACAATTAATCCGTCTAGCTACAAGTGTGTTGAGGATTTTGGCAATTGGATATTCAATGCCGGGCTTGTGGAACCGGCAATCGACAGTTGTAACACATTGACAGGTAAGCCCACTGGGACCCCACGAGCTATCATACCGCAATTGGTAAATCCTGCTCTAAAAAAAAATGTGCCTACACATAGATGGTGGGGTTCTATTCCATTTGTCGGTGAAATGAAGATCGATGACGCAAGCGATGCCGCTTATATAACACCCGATCCGATAAGGGCTCGCATCAGCAACCGAGGAGTAAGAGTATCAGGTATTCCGGGAGGTTTTAAAACCATAGGCAACTTCCCTAGGTACGAGGGTCCTGTTCCATTTATGGAGGTTTTTGAGGGCGTGGCTATCGCTAATTCAAAGCATTCGAATTTGGACGCTTACCTGAAAAACAGCAGTGATGCTTCTGTTACCGTGCAGTGGAAGGCAGGAAATATTGAAGTTATGGAAGCGACCTTTGTCCATGGATCCCCTTACATTTATTTTACCATCTTAGATGGTCAGGCAATGCTAAAGACAAAAGCAAACGACGGTGGAGAAAAAGGTGTTTTTTATCAGAAAAATAATAGCTTGGGCGTCTGGACTGACGTTGCGGGGATACGTAATTCATTTTTAATCAATGGTGAGGCCAAAACCGTGTTTTCAAATATCAACACGAGTGAGATCACCATTGGTGGCGACTCAAACGAATTCACACTAACATACTTACCAAAAATCAGTGGCATTCCAGATGACGCTATGTGCGATTTCTTCTCAGATAGCGCAAGAGAAGTTATTGATTCCGTCGAAATTGACTTCACAGTGGATCAAACCACAAACAATGTAACCGTTTCTCACGCCTACCACGATCGTGAGGGTTCGGCGGTTACCACTGCAGTTGGATTACATCCCCTCCATTGGCGTCACTCGCCCCAAACCATTTCAGATTACAAAATACGTAGTGCGCGCGGAATGATTAAATTCGCTAAAACTGATTCTTTTAATTATACGATCCCGTCTGTTGGAGTCCTCCCAACTCTCCCAAATCTATCTGGAGCCTATAACGTTCAAACACTTGAAAATCTCGTTTCTGAATTCGTAGGCTTGGGCGCACCGTCATGGGCGAGCAGCACCGATACTTACTGGGCTGGTAAGGCTTACGGAAAAGCCGCTGAGCTTGCGGCTATCGCGAATACCCTCGGTATGGATGCCGAGGCGAGGCAACTTATTGATTGGCTGAAATTAGAACTATCCGACTGGTTCTCTGCAGTAACAGACGGCAATTTAAATGCCAAAAAATACTTTGTCTATGATGAAACATGGGACGCCCTTCTCGGCCTTGATGAGGCTTATGGATCACATCAACGTCTCGCTGATCACCATTTTCATTATGGGTCCTTCGGGCGAGCCGCTGCCGAAATATGCAGAGTCGATCCCAGTTGGTGTAGTCAATCTAGTTATGGACCGATGGTTGAATTGCTAATAAGGGACTATGCTGGAGATAAAAATGATCCCATGTTTCCTCACCTTCGTCATTTTGATCCGGCAAATGGTTTTTCATGGGCCGATGGGAAAGCGGATGCTCTTCAAGGAAATAACAATGAGTCTACCTCTGAGGCAGCAAATGCCTATGGCGCCATCATTCTTTATGGCCTTGTAACTGGCAACAATACATTAGTAGAAAAAGGAATGTACCTTCACGCATCAACATCTGCTACCTACTGGCAATATTGGAACGACATCGATGGCTATAAAAGTCCAGGCTCTGATGATAAGAACTTTCCGCCAGGCTATAACAAGATAACTACATCAATTGTTTGGGGTAGTGGAGCAGATTTTTCCACTTGGTTCAGTGGCGCTTATGCCCATATACTCGGTATTCAGGGTTTACCCTCAAACACACTAATCTTTCATGTCAGTCTTTATCCCGACTACATGAGGGACTATATAGCCTTGGGACTGACTGAGTCGTCAAACGGAAAACCATCAGGCTTACCCGATGACCACTGGCGTGACTTGTGGTGGAATCTCTGGGCCATGTCTGATGCCAACGCCGCTGTTGCTGATTATAACACCGTAGGCCCCAACTATGCTGCAGAAGCCGGAGAATCAAAGGCACATACATATCAATGGATAAACACCATGAAGGCACTTGGACAAGTAAAAACAGGCACCGGAGATCTTACATCCAACCACCCAGCATCCTTAGCATTCGAGAAAGACGGTAAGCTTACTTATGTGACTTATAATTTTTCTTCGCAGGCCCAGAACATTGTATTCAGTAATGGGAGGAGCTTTACCGCAACTCCACGAGGATTCACCGTTATCTCAGATTAGCGTTCTCAATGGCAACGAGTGGTATCACGCTAAGGACCATGCACAATCGTTCTAGCCACTCACACCCTTTCAAGAATCGTTGCTATGGCCTGCCCGACTCCAATGCACATAGAACAGATAGCGTATCGACCTCTGTTAGTATGGAGGTGGTTGATGGCAGTCATAACCAACCTCGCCCCCGACATACCAAGCGGATGTCCCAGCGCTATGGCACCTCCGTTTGGGTTTACTCGCTTATCGTCATCTTCTAGGCCAAGAGCGCGAGTAACCGATAGCACTTGCGCCGCAAAAGCCTCATTCAATTCGATAATATCCATCTGTTCCAGAGAAAGTCCTGCCATCGAGAGAACTTTTGGTACCGCAAAAGCTGGACCGTGCCCCATAATCCTTGGCTCCAAACCAACCAAAGTTGTCGCTATGACTCTTGCTCTGGGAGTAAGTTTCTGATCACGAATACCCATCTCGGACGCTACAATCATCGCACATGAGCCATCATTAATGCCTGACGCATTGCCAGCGGTAACAGAGCCGTTAAGCTTAAAAGGGGTTGAAAGCTTACTTAACCCGACTAGCGTCGTATCACGCCGCAAATGTTCGTCTACTTCGAAAAGAAAAGACTCTTTACGACGTTGTGAGATCGTTACTGTGATTATTTCGTTCGCGAAAAAACCAGAATCTTGAGCTAATCCTGCTTTCTTCTGGCTGTTCAGGGCATATCGATCTTGATCCTCACGACTGATACCAAACGCATCTGCAACATTTTCAGCGGTTACCGGCATTGCCTCGACACCATATTTTTCCTCCAGCTTTTTATTTACAAACCGCCACCCCATGGTCGTGTCAAAGAGTTCCTGATCACGACCAAAAGCTGTAGAAGATTTCGCCATCACGAGCGGAGCCCTCGACATGGATTCCACACCCCCAGCGATTATGCAATGAGCCTCTCCCGCTTTTATTGCACGAGCCGCAATACTCACCGCATCCATGCCCGATCCGCAAAGACGGTTCACGGTGCAACCTGGAACAACGGGGGGAAATCCTGCCAACAGGAGCGCCATACGAGCAACGTTTCGATTGTCCTCACCAGCCTGGTTCACGCACCCAAGAACCACATCATCAAGATGCTGTAGATCTATACCTGTATTTCTTCGGATCAATGCGGTTAAAGGCATCGCCGCCAAATCGTCAGTGCGCACAGACGATAGGCTCCCTCCATACCGTCCTATCGGAGTGCGCACCGCATCACAAATGAATGCTTGCTCCATGAAAACTCCATTAAACTTGTAAGACTTTTTGTCAATATTTTCCGATCAGAAGATCAAAGAATAACAATCTACCCTAGCCCATCAATAAAAGCTAATATGTGGCTCTAAATTGATAGGATGAGGGAACAAATGACGCAAATAAACTCTATATTTTCGACTTTAAAATCAGCCTTAAAAGCTCACGGTATCACGTATGCCGATCTGGCAAAAAGGATGAATCTATCAGAGGCGACAATTAAAAGAATATTCGCTGAAGAAAATTTATCCATTTGCCGCCTGGAGCAAATCTCGCAGATAATGAATATGGAAATTTCCGATATAATATCCCTAATGAATGAGCGACAGTTTCGTCTAAAGCAACTAACAGAAGAACAGGAACTTGAAATAGCACGTGACCCCACACTCATTTTAGTAGGAGTATGTGCCTTAAACCGGTGGAAGCTAGAAGATATAACATCAAGATATAATATTTCTGAGCATCAATGTATTCAAAAGCTTGCTCAATTAGATCGTTTGAGGATTATAGAATTACTGCCGAATAATCGCATTAAATTATTAGTCTCTCCAAACTTTCAATGGCGAAAAAATGGGCCTATGCAAAACGTCTTTCGAGAAACTATTGGGCGAGAGTTCTTTAAAAATAGTTTTTCGAAAGAAAATGAAATGCTGGTGGTGCTCAATGGAACATTTTCACGAAATAGCTCACTAGAATTCCACAAAAAAATCAACAAGCTTGCTCAGGAATTTGAAAATATTAACGTCGATGATACTGGGGTACCTATGAAACAAAAAAGTGGAGTTACAGCTGTTTTAGCAATACGTAATTGGCAATTTGGCGCATTTGAGTCACTTCAAAAATAACAGATGTAATTATCCAATAATGGGTAAGCGAGGCATAAGGTCCACGTTACTCGTAAAATAAAAAAATGGAGATCGTCTCATTATAAAGCGAAGAAAAGTCGAATTAATCGACAATAGTGGCTCATTCCACCTATTGGTGAATAGAAAACGATTTTTTATTAAGGGAGCTGGACTCGAATTCGGTGACATAAAAAGTCTTGCCAGAAATGGAGGCAACGCTTTCCGAACCTGGCGTGTTGAAGATGGAAATAAAAGTGCTCTTGAGATCTTAGACGAGGCTGAAGACTCAGGGCTTTTAGTCTGCATGGGCCTTGATGTGGCGCGCGAACGACATGGCTTCAATTATGACGATAAAGAAGCAGTGGCAGGACAACTAGAAAATATTAGACGTGATGTGCAGCGATTAAAACATCATCCAGCTCTGCTGATGTGGGGCATAGGTAATGAACTCAATTTAAGGCATAAAAACCCTAGAGTATGGGATGCAGTAAATGAAATATCTGAGGCGATTCATTTAATCGATGGTAACCATCCAACAACCACTATGTTAGCAGGCGCAGACCCAGAAACCATCAAAACAGTCTCTGGGAGATGCCAAGATTTAGACTTGCTATCTTTTCAAATGTATCGGGATATCGAAAAGCTCCCCGAATTTCTCCGCCAAAGTGATTATTCGGGTGCATACACTGTGTCGGAATGGGGTACCACAGGACACTGGGAGGCGCCATGTACCGCTTGGGGAAGGCCAATTGAACAAACCAGCAGTGAAAAAGCTTCTGCGATCAAGCATCGATATAACAACTTTATCATAACTAATAAAAATCAATGCGTGGGAGCTTTTGTTTTTCTATGGGGACAAAAGCAGGAGAGAACCCCGACTTGGTATGGTCTCTTTTTAGAAAATGGCCGTCACACTGAAATGACACAGACAATGTATTTTCTTTGGACTAGAAAGCTACCGAAAAGACCACTGCCCACACGGCTATCGATGGAAGTGTTAAATGAGAATGGGATCAATATCACAATATTAGTTGCGGGAAACACTTATAGCGCGCATATTCAGTTTTATTATCAGCAAAAGTATCGACTTGCATATCGGTGGGAGCTCATGGAGGAGGTGGACAGAGCGAGTGAAAGCGATGGAGGCGACTTGGAACTCCAGCCAGCGATTTTGTGGACTAAGAAAATTCATGATATCAATCGAATAATTTTTTACGCACCGAAACCTGGGGAATATCGCCTTTTTATTTATATCGAAGATCCGTTTAATGGATCTTCGACCGCGAATATGCCGTTGTTAGTCGCTGCGAACGGGACAACACTTGACGAAACGACTAAACTTGAGAGTAAGTAAAGAAGAAGAAGAATAACAGCGGTGTGAAATTATATGATTGAAAGTAATCTAAAAGACAAGCACCGCCTGCCAATACCACTAAACCAAAAAATTGCCTTTGGTATCGGAATGCTGGCCAACCAAATGTTCCCCGCTGCGCTTGGAATATTTATGGTAATCCTCGTTCAAGGGTTAGGGATGAGTCCCCTCCTATGGTCCCTTATATTTTTCATCCCGAAAACAATTGATGCTATTACAGATCCTCTCATGGGTTATATATCAGACCATACCGTGTCTCGTTGGGGAAAACGCCGACCCTATGTGTTTATCGGGGCTATCATCTCAGGATTTTCGTTTTTAATGATGTGGCAGCTTTCGGTCGAAAATACTGAAATGTACAATTTTTATTATTTCCTAACGTGGTGTTGCATCTTTTGGCTTGGAATGACTATTTTCGGAGTTCCCTATGTAGCAATGGGGTATGAAATGAGTACTGACTATCACGAGCGAACTCGGCTCATGGCAGTCGCACAATGGATAGGTCAATGGGCATGGGTTATCGCGCCTTGGTTCTGGGTAATCTTGTACGATCCAGCTTGGTTCTCATCCGCAACGGAAGGCGCAAAAACACTCTCGATCTGGATCGGAGGGATTTGTATGATTTTAGCAATTATACCCGCCTTTTTTTGCACATCTAACAACACCGAAGAAGACGAGCATAATTCCGGAAAAATCTTAGCCTCTAGTAAGGTTTCGTTCGGAGATTTTATTCAAGGAATCACCACTACACTAAAAAATAAACCATTCCAAAAGATATGCATTGCAACATTTCTAATATTTAATGCCTTCCAGACAATTGCTGCATTTTCATGGTTTATCGTTGTTTACTACATGAATAACGGCGATCCAGTTCAAGCTGGAGTTTGGCCGACCTTGTTTGGATCAGTGGGCGCATTATGCACATGTTTTTTAGTTATACCGATAGTCAACCACAGCGCGCAAAAATATGGCAAAAAGAGAACTTTATTGTATACGCAGTCAATATCAATTTTTGGTTACATGCTATTTTGGTGGGGTTTCTCTCCCGACAAACTATGGTTGATGCTATTACCTCTGCCACTTTTCGCATTCGGTATTGGAGGTCTATTCACGATCATGATGTCGATGACTGCAGACATCTGCGATATGGATGAACTAGAAACAGGCGAACGTAGGGAGGGTA
>NZEU01000056.1 GCA_002689135.1 Porticoccaceae bacterium | reverse complement strand
CAATGGAAGTAGATTCCGAATTTCGCGTCCTTAAACCATTCTGGTGCCTGCTCGTGTTTTGATAGGGATTCCCAATCTTCGACATATATTTGTAGATCCAATGGTTGTGTCAGTTGATAAAGACAAGCTGACGGAGCAGTGACCAAAAAGATCATCAGGGGTAGCCATGTTCTCTTAGATCTTTTAATAGTCCGATCCCACTCTTCTGTATAAAAATTCTCGTATAGACAGTATATGTAAATTGATTAATTTATCTATAAAGCGGTGTTGCTAAGAATTAATCTGAGAATCTCGCTCTTCTTCGTAGTGAGCTTTTACTATACATTTTTCCGAACCATTCTTTTACTGAAATGAAGATGTGGAGATCAGACTGAGGACAATTGATCAACGCTTTCACATAGTTGTAAGACAACTAGGTCGGATTTCAGTTCTCGAAATTGTGCTGGAAAGACACTGGTTGAGATGTGGTACTAATTCTTGGGCGGGACAGGTAGAGTATTCTTAGTATCTAATCTGGATAGCTTTAAACAATTTAAGCTTGCAAGTAGACATATTCGGTTTGTGTATGCGGGTTTTTGAGTTCTTTTCTTTAAGAGGTTTGATTGACTGTTGTGTTAGTGGGTTTCTCTAGACGTAAAAAACCGTTAACGTCAGACGTTTGTGCAAAAAGTGATGCTACTTTTCCACATATGGTGAAAGTCTACTTGAAAAAAAAGAAGGGACCTTGTGAGGTCCCTTAAAATTATCCCATGGGTGGGATAAGAGGGGTATAAAAAATTCCTTGAAGGTGCTTAGCCACTAAGGAGAGATAAAATCTTGCGCTGCAATGGCAACGAGTAACGCACAAGAGAAAACCATTGCGCTATTTACTATTTCCACTTTTACACATCCCTTCACGTCTAAGAATCACTCACTATTACAAGATTACTGCAAATTATACATAATTCAAATGCATACTTTTCATAAATTTTATTACAAAATGATATGTATGTTTAGATTTAAGTAAATCTGTAAAAAAACTGATTTTTGCGTGATCAGGAATTAGTTTAGAGTAGTCCCCAATAACACCCCACTCTACGCAGTCTTGAGAGAGCCTATTTTGAGCGTAAATGGCTAAATTAAATCTATTACAGCGGTCTCGATTCAATTAATGAATCTGGGTTGAATCTAGTCCCTACGTTGGTCTGTTCGGATATAATGTAGTGATACCAGTTACGGTCGCTAGGATTCCTATAAAAGCTGTTTGACTTGATGTTTGTATCAAGCCATAGCCTATGGGCCGGTGATTAACAAACCCAAGCTAATGTGAAGTTGTACAATAAATTTGTGTCACTAGCAAAAGTATTACTTATAATTTTCGTGATTGATTGAACATCTACTATACTCTTAAGTTGCCATCAGCATGGAGTCAGGCGGTTTTTGCGGTTATGTTGGTTGAAATTTGTCTTTCTATTTCATTATCATCCGCAATATTAAACGAAAAAAAGTTAGCATTTTTTGGTGAAACGTTGCTTGTACCAATTGAAATCTGATATGAGTTTTAAGTGTCGTATAGTTTTATCCCTGGAATGACGGTGAGTCCACCATGTTGATGATGCCTCGATGAACTAAAACCTTGGGACGATTGCAGTGAAGAAATTAGAGGGCCGTACAGCACTTGTTACTGGCGCGAGTCGCGGTATTGGACGCGCTGTGGCTGAAAGGTTTGCCTCTGAGGGCGCAAACATTGCCATAAATTATGTTAAGAATTCAGAAGCTGCTTCAGAAGTTGTGGATATTGCCTTAAAGTTTGGTGTTGAGGCTCGAGCCTATCAAGCAAACATTGGGTGCGAGAATGATTGTGCTCAACTAGCACTAGCGGTTATCGAGGACTTCGATAAAATTGATATTCTTTTGAATAATGCCGGCGTTGGTTCGACTGCTATTCAGCGGCCAAATATTGTAGAAGCGACAAATGAGCAGTGGGACAGACTCATGTCCGTAAATTTCTGGGGCCCAGTATGGCTATGCAGAAACTTAGTGCCCCACATGCGTCAAGTCCCTCGGAGTGATGTGATCATGATGTCAACGATTGCAGTGCAGGCATTATCACCACGTTTTGGTGTCTACGCTGTAAGCAAATCTGCTTTAGAGGCAATGGCTCATACACTGGCTCGTGAGGAAAAATGTCATGGGATGCGGGTCAATATTATCGCGCCGGGTCTTGTAGATACTGACATGGGCAGAAATGTTGTCAACGCGACCGGCTTTGGTAACAATATTCGTGAGGTGGACTCTAAGTCGCCATTTGGTTTTGTTTGCACTCCGGAGGACATAGCAGCGACAGCTGTGCACCTTTGTTCCGATGATGGTCGTTATATCACTAACCAGCGGATCACTGTAGCGGGAGACTGATGGATCACAATCCTTAAAAACTCGGTGAGTTCTATTTATATTGTTATCGCTCAGATCGTCAATGATTTCGGTGGGTATATAATACAAAGTTACTTTTGGGTAGCCTTGGTAACTATGTTCCAGTTTCGTTCATTGAGCACTTCCATGAGCTCAGCAAATGAGGAGGGCCATTTAATGTGAGAGAATGCAAAATTAATCAATATAAAAAAGCTGTTATTCTCTTTACAACATTGCTTTTTTTTTCCCTCAATGGCTACGGCAAACAGTTCAATTTCCTACACATAATCATTGACGATTTACGTGCCCAAGGTCTTTCCGTGTACGGTAAAAAAACCATGGAGACTCCGAATATTGAGGCACTTGCTTCAACGAGTATTATCTTTAAAAAAGCTTACATCAATATACCGACATGTGGCGCTTCGAGAGCGAGTATGCTGACAGGTCTCTACGGCCGTCAGGATCGCTTTAGAGAATATACTTCCCGGTTGGACAAAGACGCGCCTGAAACGGTCTCATTACCGGCATATTTAAAAGACAATGGTTACCAAACATTATCTTTTGGGAAGATCATTCATACAAAGACTGATTCTCCTCATGTTTGGAGTAATCATCCATGGAGATCAAGCCTGTCGGACTATAGGAACGCTGAAAATATCGAGGCCAGGTCCCGTAACTCCTGTATTACCACCGGTGCATGTGCTCCGTCCGGTCTAGGCAAGGCTCCAGCATTTGAGATTGTAGATGAGGCAGATAATCGTTATCCCGATGGTGACGTTTCGGACGCGGCAAGTGCGATGTTGGAGTATCTCAACAAGTTGGCAAAAAAAGAGCCATTCTACATGGCGGTTGGTTTTGTCAAGCCGCATCTTCCTTTTGCTGTGCCAAAAAAATATTGGGACCTCTACGATAGTGAATCTATAAAAGTTTCTGAGGTACAATTTAAACCCAAGGGAGCTCCGCCAGATGCATGGATGAAGTCAGGAGAAATACGTAATGGATACACGGGCATTCCAGCCGTGGGAGATCCGTGGGAAAACAATCTTCCGGAGGAACTAATTAAAACACTCACACATGGATATTATGCATCGACAAGCTTTACCGACGCGCAGATTGGAAAGTTGATTAATGCGTTAGATAACCTCGAGGTAGCATCGAATACCGTTGTTATACTCTCGAGCGATCATGGTTTTAGCCTTGCTGATCATGCGCTTTGGAACAAGCACTCGCTTTTTAATGTTGCGACCCGAGTTCCTCTGCTAGTGCGACTTCCTGAAGAACAAGACGCAGGGAGTGTGGAGGGTGTTGTGGAATACGTAGACATATACCCCACTATAGTTGATCTTGCAAATCTTCGTTTACCGACACATCTTGCAGGGATATCGTTAAAGAAACATCTTTATAACCCTGAGTTGCCCACCAAAGAAGCCGTGTTTCCAAGGTATCAGCAAGGAGATAATGTAACAACTGAGCGTTACTCATATTCTGCGTACTTCGGCAAAGGCGCTAACTCCAGCAAAATGAAGGGACACATGTTATACGATCATCTAAAAGATCCACTAGAAACCATCAATGTCGTAGATGACTCAGAATATGCTGACACGGTTTTAAAGTTGCAAACGTTACTGTTGGAACACATCACTCAAAATGATCCTAAAAGAGTATTGGAAATTTCTGATTTTATAAAATCCAAATTTTGATATATTTTGAGAGAAAGTTATGGAACGAGACGCTCAGCTCGGGAGTACAAATTTTTTAAAAATCGTTATTCTACGTTTCGACAAGTTTCAGTATAAAAGGACTCTTGCTCTAATTTTATTACGCTTGTGGGAGAAAAAGAATTATCCCTCATTAGGTATGCCGACAGATATAGTTAGGAAAACCAAGAATTTACACCAAATTGATTGGGGTTAACCTTCTGTCGATTGATAGCGAAATACTCCAGTCCTTTTAGGACACTGTGAAGATACGATTCTAGCTTCTTATGAATATACAGCCGCACGATAGGTCGTAAAAGCAAGGTGCTGAACGGCATAAACCTCGGAACTATTGTAATTCGGACGGAGCAGGATTCGTTACCATTTATTATACGCCAGCTCACCTCTGCCATTGTTTGTTCTCCTATGAAAGACAGATCGTATCCATCACCTTCAAACCAGCTGTGAAACTCTCGTTTGAAAACCCGCTCATTTAGGTAAGTGAGTTCATCAACCGAACCCTCGCCGCACCAAAGGATGGGTATATTACTTTTGCAGAATGGGTGAAAATTTTCTAGGTTTCCCGGCTCCGATATTATTTTCCACACCTCAGATTTTTCTAATGAATATGGCCTGACAACGGTAATTGCTTTTGCCATTTAAAAATCCCGCCCTTCCGCAAATCGATGATTTACCTCACTGTGATGTTGTTCATCGGCACGCACATGATGAATTAAGTCTATCAGCCGAGCTTCTGGCTTCATTTCATAATAATCAATTGCCAATTTTGGCGCAGCGACGTTTGCTGTAGCACCACTTTCCACCAAGGCAAGATACTCAGTATAGCTTTGGACCGCTTCCTCTTCGAAGTAAGCTATCATCTTGTGAGCTGTCTTGTAGTCTATAAGATATAGAAGTAGATAAAAGATTCCGAAACTTACTTGTGCGACCACCACCAACATTCGCTCAAAGAAATTTGGCTGAGCGATTTCGATAAAAAACATCAGATGCATCCTCTCGTTTTCTGCTTCAGCGAGAAGTTCTCTTATTGTAGCGCCGTACCCTGTTTTCATTTTGCGCAAGCTGGTAAAATGCAAAAGCATCCCCGCTACCATGCCGGGAACCCCCGCAACAGTCTCTAAAACCACAGCCCTGTGACCGTAGCGCTTAGCGAAAAAAGTGTCTGCAATAAACCGAAAGAATGTAGTCATGGATTTTGCAAATATCTGTCTCATTTATTCGAGCCTAAATCAGGTAAGTCTGGAGAAAAGAATCCAGAAGAATCGCATCGAGAGCAGATTGGCGGCAACTCCTGCAACGTAGGTGAGAGCTGCAGCAATTAAAACTGAGCGACAGGCGCTATGATAGTCAGCGGGGATTTTCTCCCTGATGATCGGCATGGCACGGTTGAAGCTGGCGTCGAGTTCAACTCCAATCGTCATGAGGTGAATAATCAATCCTATTCCAATCATGGCGGCCAAGATGGTCGCCCCGAGTTTTAGGAATGACACGCCGCTCGTCGATAAAAAAAATGGCATTGCAAATAAAGAGATAGCTCCGAGGATTTTTCCGCAAAACCCCACTAGTTCGACCACTTTTGTGCGGTATTCCAACGGCTTATAGCGTTCATGATGCTGTATAGTATGTCCAATCTCATGACAAACAATTGTAAGTGATGTGAGACTTCGCCTTGTTAGGCGACGTTGTAAAACACTTACTTGCTTCTCCCTGACATTGTAATGATCGAAGATGGGAGTATTTATAATTTTGACATCCCGTATGCCTGCTTCGTTTAGAATTAGTTCCCCAAATTCTCGACCATTGAAAGGCATATTTTCCATCACGTTATCATACTTATGAAAGATATAACGTAGCCAGAGCATTGGTGCGAACGCAATAAAGAGTAGTACAAGAAGCAGAGTCATCTAATTGTTTAAAGGCCTTTTAATCGTCACAGTGGTAATCCTTGAACATTGTATACGATTAAGAACTCAGTTTTGTGCACATCTTTTTGGCTCGTTAGAATTTAAGGAATCTACCAAATAATTTGTGGTTTTTACTTATCTTTGTTTTTAGACACGAGAAATTTTGCATAAATAATTGTTTTGGATGAGTCAACAACACACCCTAAGTTGAGGGTTCAAAAAATATCACCAATGTCGGACGCGACATTAACCATTCGCACTAAATTCAAATTATCCGCCTCATTTACCTGTTCTATTGGATGAATCAGAGTTTCTATGTGATGTTTAGTTGCTAAAAATTCCGGTGTTATGAATTGACTTGGGTTTCTGGGTTGAGGTACTGGAACCTCTATAACCTCCTGAATCTCTCCCGGATTTGCTCTCAACACTACAACCCGATCCGCAAGGTATACAGCCTCATTGAGATCATGAGTAATAAAGAGTATCGTAATGTCGATATTTTTCCAGATCTCCATCAAATATACCTGCATTTTCGCTCGAGTTTGAGCATCCAAGGCACCAAAAGGCTCATCCATCAGAAGAACTTTTGGCTGATTGGCAAGCGCCCTAGCAATAGCTACACGTTGTTTCATGCCACCTGATAGTTGACTCGGGTAATGATTTTCAAACTTCTCAAGTCCAACTAGACTAATCCACTGACGGGCTTCTGACTCTGCAATACTTTTGGTTGCTCCACTCTCAAGCAGTCCAAACATGATATTCTTTTTTACAGTCAACCAGGGGAAGAGTGTGTATTCTTGGTAAACCATACCTCTCTCGGGACCGGGCTTGGTTACAACCTTGTCATCAAGAAAGATTTCTCCCGAAGTGGCTTCCTCTAAACCTGCGAGAGTGCGTATTAGAGTAGATTTCCCGCATCCTGATGGACCAATTACACATACGAATTCGCGTTTATGCACTTTTAGATTAATGTTTTTGAGCGCTGTTACGGGCCCATCAATACCCTGAAATGTTTTAGTAAGATTCCTAATTTCCATCGTTATATTTCGTCGCTTGAGTCTTAAGAAGCGTTCTTTTACCCTCTCGGTTTGGAATTTATAGTCTGGTAACTCCAATCTGGTCAAAAATAAAACTCCATTAAATACTTTTCCAAGGAAAAAAGCGGCGTCCAAAATAGGCCATTAGAAAATCTATAAAAAGCCCAAGAACACCGATAATTATTATTGCTGCGTAAACGTTATCGAAATTTTTATATCGAGCTTGTTGCGTTATAAACCACGTGATACCCGAACTAGTTCCAATCAGTTCGGCAACAATAAGGTAAGTCCAAGCCCACCCTAAAAGGATTCGTGTGTCTCGGTACAGATCTGGTAGTACTCCAGGGATCACTATTTTCAGCAATAAAGATCGATTGCTCGCACCAAGCGTTTGTCCAGCTTCAAGTAAAGCGGGGTCAAGTTTGCGTGTAGTATTAGCGACTACTAGAACCTGTTGAAAGAATGTACCTATAAAAATAATAGCAATCTTTGGTGCCTGATATATACCCAGAATTGCCACAGCGAGAGCGCCGAATGCGGGCGCTGGAAGATATCTGAAAAACTCGATGAAAGGCTCAAATAATTTTGAGAAAAAATCAAAGGTACCTGCGAGAATACCGATCGGGATGCCTAGCATCGAGGACAAAATGAATCCCCAGAATATTACCTGAATACTGCTCCATAAGCTTTCATGAAGCCATTTCTCACTTTGCCTTCTGGGTTCTGTGGCGAATGCGGTATACAGAGCTTTTCCAACTTCATGCGGTGCAGGTAGGTAAAGCGGATTAGCAGGGGTTCCTGAGGGCTGTTCGAGGCCAGCGCTGGCCATCTTTTGAGTTTCGAATTTGAATGTTTCTCGAGGGACTAACATATTTGCTCTGAAATAGCCCACCGATCCAGCTTCGGTTACCTTTACAAGTGGATGCCAGATAAAGGGCAAGTAGCTAACTGCGCTCCAGATCATCAGCGGAATCGCAAAACTGAAGAATGCCACCAATGATCTTCTTTTCTTGCTGAGTGGCTTACGTACCGAGAGAGAGGGCATATGTAACCTTACTGATATGTTTTACCCTTATCTGATAACAGGAGACTGCTCCATTTTTTGTTGCAAATATACAGATAATCACATCTTCAAAAGGTGGAATATTCCATGAAGAGATTTTCAGTTTTTATTTCATCATCGACAGATCAATGTAGGAGTCAATCGGTTGTGCTTCATCGTAAACGTCGTTTGCAACATTAAAATCATCAGCGATCTTGGTAGACCCATAGATTGATGAAAAGCCGTCGCCTCTTTGCGCAAATACTGATGCTTCGCTAACACTCATGATTTTTGTACCCTCAATAAAGCCCTTGTACTCTTCTGAGGATAACCCCACCCGAGCTGCCATAATAGAGATCGCTTCTTCGCGAGTTTCAGGATTATTGAGGAAGGCAACAGCCATATCCCATGCTTCAATTACCTTTGCCCAGCTCCTCCGATTTTGCGCAAAGCTTGTGGGTGATACCGCTAGCACGTCATAGATTAGCCCGGGCTCGTCTGCGGACGTATAAATCGCTGTTGACCCCGGTACAAGATTTAGACTTTGACCCGAATTTGGTTGCCACGCGACGATAGCATCCACTTCTCCTGAGGCTAAAACCTGAGGGGTTTCGTTTGTTGGCACGTTCACTAGTTCAACGTCGCCCTCTGAGAGTCCATTTTTTTCCAATGCATTGAGTAATAACAAATGCCCCACGAACCCTATTTCAACACCTACTTTTTTACCTTTTAACTCCTCAACTGTTGAAATACCTGGTGCCGCTACGATCATATCATTTCCATTAGAATAATCATTGATCAAAATCATTACATTCTGTGCGCCGGTTGCCCCCGTAACGAGAGCATCACCATTTGTCATGGCCACAGCATCAAGTTGCCCTGCAGCAAAAGCATCCATACTAGCCACGTAATCGAACCATTCAAACTCGACATTCACCCCAACTTCTGCAAACATATTTTTTTCGATTGCGATTTCCCAGGTCACCCAACCCGGCCAGTCACTATAGCCCACCTTAAGCGGTTCCTCTCGAGAACAGGACGCGAGGGTTAACAGAGTAATAAGAGCGACGGCCAATCTTTTCTTCATGTGTAACTCCAAAGTAAATTAGTTTGAGTGTATCAAGTGGATGTCAGTGGCTTTAACGCAAAGATCCAAGCATTAAACATGCCAATATGGGTGCATTTGCAATATCACAACAAGTAGAAAGCGTCCTATCTAAGGTAGGTGCGCGCTGCAGGGTTCTATAATAAGAATACAAAGGGGTTTGACCGCTTTCTAAATAATTTTGCGCCTTTTTAGTCCAATAAAATGAAAAAAAGCATTTATTTGGTGCGCACTATTTATTCGTTTTTTAATCTCAACCAATATAGAGTTCCTCCTGAAAGCATATTTTTGAATCTCGTTTGAAAAGAGCCATACTCTTTGTTAGATTAATTTTCTGTTGATTTGAATTAGTTACCGTCACTTGCATGGTTGTGGCTCTTGTTATGTGAATTAAGTCGCGTTGTTGGAGTTTTCTTAGTTTGCGCAGTTTGCAATTCAAAGCGATATTGTTGTTGATGTGTATCTTGACGAAGTGGTTTCGGCTTCATTCATAGTCCCTGATATGCTCGAGTTGTTTAACTGGGTAACAAAGACAGGGGTATGAATTTGTATAAAGGCTATGCCCGCAGCTATTAAATGGCGCGAGGCACTTTGGTAGAGTTCAGAGAAGACGCTGGTTACTAGCTATAACGGCAGCTGAAGGTATTTACGCTTCCTATCTATGAGGACCCGTGATGATAAAGTCTATCGATTACTCCACACAAATTCCTGCGGGTGGTCATTGGTCTCTGAGACTAAAGCGAGGCACCGTCATTCGAATGACCGATACAGAGGGTGGTGCCAATATTGGGATGTTATTTTATAACTCAGAGAATTTTTTGGAACGATACAATGCACCGGATACTTTAAAGTGTCAGCATACCTTCAAGATTGGAGAGGGACATTGTCTTTATTCTGATATGGGCCGCATTTTTGCATCCGTCATTCACGATACTATGGGTTGGCATGACTCGGTTTGTGGAAGCTCGCATGCTGCGCATGTGGAGCAATGTTATGGAAAGCGTGACTACCAGAATGATAGAAATTCCTGGTCTCAGAATGGAACAGATGCTTTTTTGGTGGAGCTTGCTAAATATGGTTTGGGAAGAAATAATTTAGCGTCTAATTTAAACTGGTTCAGTAAAGTTTATGCAGATCATCGGGGCATCTTAACTTTAGATTCTGAAGCAAATAAGTGTGGCTCCCAGGTTACATTGAGGATAGAGATGGACTCTTTGGTCATTATTCATGCATGTCCACATCCGCTCTCTCGTGCAAAAGATTACCCTGATAATTCTGTCCAAATTGAAATTGGCTTAGCACTTCCTTTGACCCCTGATGATAGGTGTATGAATTTTTGTGCGGAAAATCGTCGTGGTTTTGCTAACAACGCAGTTTATTACCTTGGCGCTGAAGGTCAGTATATGGCGCCCAACATCGTTGATTTGTCAAATCTGAATCAATAGAGAAAATTGAAGATTATGGTTTTAGCAAACGCCAAAATGATCAGTAGCAGTTTTTCTCCTCGGCAGGCGATCCTGCGAGAGGTTGTAGATTCTGGGGATTATTTCATAACGTTGATAAAAGCGGGCCAAACGGCGCGCATCGTTGATTTGGAGGGAAATCAGGCTGTGGACACTTTATTCTACAGCTCAGATGACCCCAGTGAACGTTATAGTGCTTCAGACACAATTCGCGAACAGAGAAGTCTTTATCTTACAGCCGGTTCTTCTTTGCTTTCTAACATTAACCGTCCGATGCTAAAGATCGTAGCTGATACTTGCGGCCGTCATGATACATTAGGTGGGGCGTGTTCCTCTGAGAGTAACACGGTCCGTTATCACCAAGACAAACGATTCATGCATTCATGTCGAGATAGTTGGATGCTGGCTCTCTCAGAGCATCCAGAGTACGGACTTGACAAGCGAGATATCTCTCATAATGTTAATTTTTTCATGAACGTGCCAGTGACTGAGAAGGGCGGATTAACTTTTGAGGATGGGATATCTGGTGCAAGAAAATATGTTGAGTTAGAGGCATTGATGGATGTTGTGATGCTGATTTCTAATTGTCCCCAAATGAATAATCCTTGCAGCGGATTTAATCCAACGCCAATTGAAGTTCTGATCTGGAATTAAATTTATCCGTCCCGAAAGTTAGACGCATAGGTTTCCCAGAATTCTCTTGGACCAAAATTGTCTAGAAGTGG
>NZEU01000055.1 GCA_002689135.1 Porticoccaceae bacterium | reverse complement strand
TAAAATAACTTTTTTTATTTTTTTAAATAATCTGAAATATCTCTGAGATTTTTTAATTGTTCTGTTTGATAAGAATAAGATGAATAGTCTTTAAAGCTGTACTCAGTATCATTCTTGATGTAATCATAATTTCTATAACGCAACTCAGTAACAACAGCATTGATCATACAATTAATATATTCTTTGATCTTTTCATCTCTTGAACATTGAATGATTTCATAATCACTTACAAATCCACCTGAGTAACTTCTTTTGAAATTAACAACAAGTTTTCCATTCTGCATTTGTTGATCACTCACAATTAAAATACCAAGACATTCTTGTACTGCTAGATCGAGTGCATTTTCTACGGCTTGTTCTTTAGTTGTTCCTGAACCCGTTACTTGCACTAGTTGTTCTTTCTTGTTCATTGTTGAACAAGAGATCAACATAAAACTAGAAATAACCAGAAGTAATTTAATATGTAATTGCATTTTCAATAAGCTTAAATTTATTCTGAATATTTTGATTTGATTCAACAGTAACAATTACCAATTTGTTTTTATCATCAAATATAGTTGAAGATACAAAAGTACCTTTTAAGATAGATGTACTCTTTGATGAAATATTTTCACTCACTTTGGTAGCCATATTTTGATTGAAAGAATTTGATAATTTATTTACAAAACTTTCACTTGAAATATCAGAAGATAAAAACTCAGAAATGTTTGAACGAGCCTTCAGAGTTGCAGAAATAATTGCAGTATCTTTTGAATTTGGTAAGTTAATGGTAATTGGTGATGATGCAGTTGAAGTTAAATTGAGAAAGTTACCCTGATCATCAAATTGAATTTCCATGCTGTTAGAAATTGCAACAGAATGTTTTTTATTTTCTGCGAATTTGTTTTTTACACTAGCACATGAGGATAAGAAAATTGTTGTAACGAATAGAATGATTATTTTGTTCATGATCTCTCCAATAAAAATGCGTGTCTGATTAAAGACACGCATAAACAGAACCAACAGAAATACCGACCTGTGATGCGATCTTTCTGATCGAAACACCTTCATTACGCAGAATCTTCACAGCTGATTTAAGATTGTCTGTGACAATCTTTGGTCGACCAAAAATCTTACCTTCACGTTTTGCACGTTCTATGCCTAGAAGAGATCGTTCACGGATCATTTCACGTTCTAATTCATACAACGCAGAAATAGTTGTCATGAAAAACCTACCTGTTGGATTTGAAGTATCAATCCTTTCTTTTACAAAGATCAACTCGATATCCAAATCTTTCAAAATTTGGACTGTTTCTAATAAATGTTTAACTGATCTGGAGAGCCTAGAGAGATCGTAAACATACAATCTTCCAAACTTATTTTTCCTTGCATCATCTAATAATTGATTGAGTGAAGGACGAGAATTTTTTACTCCTGATATGCCGTGATCTTCATAAAAGTGCGAAATAGAATCGTCACTTCTCTCAGCTTCACGATTGAGGTATATCTTTTGATTTTCTAAATGTTGGTCTGTGGTGCTAACACGAATATATGCAACTGATTTCATTTCCTAACTCCTTGATTTTGCTCATGATTTCACAAAATAAAGAGTTTAGTTTTTTTCACATATCGTTCACAAAAATATTANGCCTACTCTAAACCCTTTACCTATAACCATTTTAGAGTAGAACTGTTTTCTTGTAAAGTATTTACCATCATTATAAAAGTTATATAAATCAATAACTTACATAAAAAAAAGAATTAATTAACCGATTCACAAATCGTTCACAATTTTGTATAATTAAATTTGTGTCCAATTGGACACATTTTCAGTTATTTNAAGCCCACTCGATTGGTTAATTAATGGACAAAAAGTACGAAATAAACCAAAAGTCATTGCAGAACGGACAGATTGTCCTCTATCAACGTCCTAATGCGAAGAAACCTAAATGGCAATGCAGATTATCATTTCCTCAAAAGAGTGGATTCACACGCATGACAACGGGGCATATGGACGAAGTAGATGCTATTGCATTTGCAAAAGACAAGTGGTTAGAGTTTTACGCCAAGTTGAAGAATAACGAAACAATTGAAACAAAATCCAAGAAACTTATTACAGCTGTAAATCACTATCTACAAAATCTAAAAGACACAGGTCGAGTTGGTGAAAAAAGAATCGAAGAAGAACAAAGATTTTTAGAAACGTATTTTTGTACTTTCATGAAAGATAAAAAATTAAGTGATGTAACNAAAGGNGCNGTAAATCAGTTTGTTGATTGGCGNGTAAAAAATTACAAAAAAATAAGATACAAAAATTCAAACATTTCAAAAAAACCAAGTGAGAATTACATGAGAAAAAATGTTCTCACTATTCGCAAGTTTTATAATTGGTGTACTGATCAAGGCTGGTGTAAAGAAATCAGAGATTTTGATCTACCAAAACAAAAGATAAACAGACGACCTCATTTTGATGATGCAGATTATTTAAAATTATCCAGAAATCTTAGAGAACATGAAAAAGAAGGTAAAACTGCTGAAGGTGGTTACAAATGGAGAGAAAGATTTTTATTGAGAAATTATGTATTGATCTTGGCTAATACAGGTCTAAGATCAGGTGAAGCTAGAAATCTCAAATGGAAAGATGTTACATCTCAAGAAAGATTGGAAGATGGAAAAGTTGTAAAAGACATATTGTTAAATGTTGATGGTAAAACTGGTTCAAGACAAGTTGTTGCAAATCCAAATGTGAAAAGTCCATTAGAAAATCTATATCGCAACAGAGAAGAAGAACTTAAATCAAGGCCAAATAAAAACGAACCAGTATTTGCAAATCGTAAAGGTGAAGAAATTAAAAGTTTCAAGAAAAGTTTTGAACACTTATTAACCAAATACGATCTACTTCACGACAACAAAGGTGATAAAAGAACCATATATTCATTACGCCACACCTATGCAACGTACAGAATCAATGAAGGTGTATCTATCACAGATTTAAGTAACAATATGGGGACAAGTGTGAAGATGATAGAACAACATTATTATCATGCACTCAACGCTAGACGAGCCGAAGAAATAACCAAAATGAAGAACGCAAAGAGTAAACACAAAGTCGAAGAAGATTTACCTTGGTTTTAATTTTTCATTTATAATATTTTCTGCGTGCCGTGTTAGCTCAGTGGTAGAGCAATCGCCTTGTAAGCGATAGGTCATCAGTTCAAATCCGATACACGGCACCATTTCTTTTTTTTATGTGAATGATTTGTGCATCATTCATTTCTATACAAATACCTCATAAACACATTCAGACGATTCAGAAAGTGTGTTCAGTTATTTCAATAATACTTTCTATCGGCTATAATAAAATTTTGTCCATAAGGTTCTCCTGATGATTAACAAAAATGATTTAGCCCGAGAAATCTACGAGAAGAGTGATAAGAAAATTGCACTCAAAGATGTGAATAAAATTGTTACAGATTTATTCAACGAAATGACAAATAAACTTCAAGAAGGTAACGAAATTCAAATCAATGATTTTGGTACATTTTCATTAAGTGAAAACATCAAACAAGAGATAGTAAAAGTTTCAAAAACTAAAGCTACAAAAGGTATCAATTAAATGAGTAGAGTTTATAAACCTCAGGCTGAACAATTTAAAGAATGGTCGAAGGTTCATAAAACTAGAAAGTACACATTAAAAGAAAAAGACGAACTCGATCTTGTAATGCGAAACAGATTATTAAGAGAGATGAATCGTTTACACGAAATGAATATAAAAGAATATATGCTTACGCATAAATTTGATGAAGTNAATAATTTTTATAAAACAGCTGATGTAAAAGAAATAGAAAGATTAAGAAAGTTAATTTGGAAGCCAAGTGGAAGAAGTGATTTTAGAAGAATAGAACCTGAGTTGATTTTATGTACTGATCAAATACAAATCAGACAAAAAGACTTCTTCGATCAAGAAAGATTTGTAGATCATAAGTGTGAAGAACCATACACATATCATTGGCAGATCATGAGAACTTTAATTTCATCAAATCCAAATGATGGAGCTTTAGGTCGACAATTACGTTATTTGGTAATTGATAAAGTGACTCGTAAATATCTAGGTCTAATGATGGTTGGATCTGCACTTATGAATTTATCAGAAAGAAACAAAGTATTATTTGGTGTTAAAGAAGATGGAAATTGGACTGAAGAAACCAGTAAATTAAGACAACAATGTTTTAGTAAAATAGGTCGTTCTATTCACATGGCTTCTGGTCATTGTCTGGTTGCCACGCAACCATTTGGAAGAATGTTCAACGGAGGTAAACTCATCTCATTACTAGCAATGAGTAAAAAAGTCCAAGATGATTGGAAAAGAAGATACGGAGATACACTTGTAACAGTTGATACAACATCATTGTATGGCNCAAAAGATAAAGCAACNCAATATAGTGGATTAAAACCTTATTGGATTCATCTTGGTAATTCATCAGGTAATACACCTCTTAAACCAAGAGAAGAAACATACAGAAGATTAAGAAGATGGTATCGGCTAAGATTTCCATTTGAGTATTTCCAAATAATGTCTGAGATCAATACGAAACTTCAACCAGTAGTAAGAGAGGCCAAAAATTTATTGATCAAAAAATGTTTCAGCTGGTTTGGTATCAATCAAACTCATACAACTAAAACAGGGCATCAAAGAGGTGTATATCTTTCAACATTGTATGAAAATGCAGATTTATTCTTGCAAGGAAAAATTGATGAGAAAGATTTAATTCCANCTTTTGATAATTCTACTGAAACGTTAATCGAGTTTTGGAGATTTGGTTATAAACAAGATACTTTAAAAGACGAGTTACATCCTGAGATTAAAAAAGAATTTGATAAACTCAAAAAAAATTACAATTCAAAACAAAGAAGTTATGAAAGACAACTCTCAGCTAAGAGTAGAATCGCACAGATGGTAAGACAAGGTTACAAATACATTCCATTAATTGATGATTGGTACGGCGATATGCGAGGTAAAAAGTGGAAAGAAATAGAAGAAAATTATCAACACATGATAGGCAAACGACATGACAACAAATAAAACGAAAAAAGATATTGTTCCTGTTGATACAGTTAATCATATAGTTGAGGACATTATTTCAGAATATAAAAACTTTGGCTTTCACTTNAAGAAAAGTGTTGAACATTATTTAAAAGTTAGCACTACACTTTATAAATTAGATGATATGAAAGATCAGAAACTTAAAAATGAAGTGAGNAAAAAATTAGTTTTAGAAAAAAATATCATGAGTGAAACTACCTTTCATAAGTTGATAAAAATTGGTAAAAAAAATTTGATATTCGATAAGTATTCAAATCAATTACCACATAGTTACCATTCACTTCATCAATTAGCTATAACTTACAATAATGATGATGAAAAATTAGAAGAATTATTTAAAAGAAAATTAATTACAAGTGATTCAACAATTGAAGATATTAAGAAATTAAAGTTAAATGATGGAGAAGAATTCNCAGGGCTAAATGATGATGACGAGGATTCAAAAGATGACACAGNTGTTGATCCTGAGAAGATTCCTAAACCTTCAATATCAATTTCATTTAAGCCTAAAACAATTACAGGACAATCGCATGAAATAAAAAGGTTGATGGAAGAGTTAGAAAATGCAATGAGGTCTTACAGATTAGGCGCAAAAATAGAATACAAAGGATTACTTAAAAAGAGATTAGAAGATGAATTATGAATCTATCTTGAATAAGTATGAAGAATTTGGAGATAGATTTCTCNTTACAAAGAATTCAGAATTATTTATTTTCTGTGATCGAGATAGAGATTTAATTACTAAGACAACACACAGACAAAAACTTACTAGGCCTAAATTCTTTATGCCTATCAATAAAAGAATTAAACAAGCTGAGATTGATCATTTAGTTTCAAAAGTAGATCTGCTTATAGACCAGGTAGCAGTAGATACATTCTTTCTAGAAACATCTTATGTAAATGTAATCAAACAAATAATCAAAAAGAAGAACGCCACGCATTTAAGATTTTTTTCTGATAATGAATTCATAAGAGTTAATGTGTTTGATTATAGAAAATTCTCATCAGACATATTTTCAATTAAAGAACAAAACCTTTCAATTGCAACATTACAAATTCCTGATAAGCCAAATAAAGATTTTAGTTTTACAATATCCAGCAACAGTTTTAATAAGGTTGTAAATTCTGATTACGAAGTTGAGGTACTGGAAAACAAGAGAATTAAATTCATATCATTAGTTAATACACATAACTACAATTTCTATTTCAGAGATCAAGAATTTAAAGAACCAATTATAAATTTCAATCATGAAAAGCTTAACAAAGAGGTATCTCTTCTCTATCAACCGAGTAAGAAGATTTTAAATACTTTTTAATCCAATAAGAATCCATTAACAAAAAGTGTCCAATTGGACACTTTTCACTTCTCCCTAAAAACGTATCAATTCTCCCTCACTTTTCCGATGGGCTTGATAGGTTGGTATTTAACTTAAATTTTAATGGAGAAGTAAATGAGTAAAAAAAGAAATGCAGTAATACCAGAAATAAAACAAATTGGTCATGTGTCAGTTGATAGTGGTTCTATCATAATAGGCGATCCTTATTNCTTTGCTGATGGTATTAATGGATTAACAGGTAATCTCGGTAATAAAGTTGGGATCCTTGCACAGATGCACTTGACAAAAAACTCTTATGCAGAATTCAGTTCAAGTGAAATGGCAGGTAAAGATCGTCCAGATAATTCAAGTCTGATCTTATCTGAAACTTTATATGGTGATGGAATTTATCCTGTTATAGCTAGAATTGATCGTGATACAGGTAGAGTGAAGAGTCTGCTAATTGATTTTGATCCAGAGTATGAAGATTAAAAAAAAATAATTAATTGCCTAATTTCGTGTGTATTTGTGATGAACTTTTATAAATACATTCATGATGAAAACAAACACTAACTCGATATACGAATCTCTGAGAACTTGGCCAGTATCAAAGAACTATTTTACTGGTCATAACTTCACAGAGGAAAATAAAAAAGATATTTTTCTGATGGATTACAAAGGTAAATCTTGGTCTTGGTGGCTGAAAAGATCATTCAAAGAAAATGATCTTTGGATATCACTTAATTGTGAAGGCGTTGATGATGTGAAAAAATGGTTTAATTTACAAATGTTGAAGATAGAAGAAAGAGCTTTCCTTAAATCTAATATCTTAAGTCCGTTGAAAAAATCAAATCTATACAGATTTGCAGTATTTGTAAAAAAACCAAATAAACATATCCACTTAATTATTAGAAATATTGAATACAAATCTGCTAAACATAATTCTTTCAAAGAATTTTTAGAGTACACGTTTGGCAAAACACTTTTGAACATAGAGGAAAAATTCAATAACCGAAGGCGTAAAGAAAAACGTATCGATATTCAGAAATTTGATATTAGCACAGTAAGAAGTAGGTATTCACTCTATAAACAAGAGTGTTTTGAAATAGATCACGAAACATTAAATTTGTTTCCAACACATCTGTAATTCTGATACGCAACGTAAAGAATAGTTTTAGCTTCAAGTCATCTTGATACAGATTCATTATCACCTTGATTGGTGAGTCCATTGTGTTGTCTAAATAACTATGTGTTGATATGTGTTACCTCAATCGCACTACTAATATGGTGTTAACCAAGTGTTCATTCGATTATCTAAATTAAAGGAATAGTGTCAAGTGTATATAAATAAGATTAGTGAATTAATTATTATAGCTAACCATCTTGTAAAGGTACTACAAATGCAATCCATTACTCCTACAAATCTATATCGTAAAACAGCTGACATACATACAAGAATTGATCCTGATATAAGACAACGATTAGATAATCAACGTATCAAACACAGAACGACAACATCAAATCTTGTTCGTGAGTTTATTCATCGTGGCTTAGATGAACTAGAACAAAAACATAGAATGTTTGGTTGATATGATCTGNTGTATGTTTTCATCGTGGACTAGAGAGAGTGATAACTTTTTTCCTCAACTNAAGGTTGTCCTCTCTCAGGTGAAATTGANTGTTCAAAAAGTGGCCTTGNACATAGTNGATTTTGTTGTTTCAAAAACTACCATTTTCGTCTTATTGAATGGTGTTCANNTAANGAATGGTATTTTAAAAAATGATTAGAGAGTTAGATATTCTACGCAGAGAACTTATGAATGTTCGTAACACCACAGCTATGCGTAAAGATTTCTACAATTATCAAAATGATCTAAACAAGATCACACAATCATTTATTACTGATGTAAAGAAACAGGCTGAGAAAAAGAAGATGAATAAAGTAACTCTGTTGGCCATTATTCATGAGTGATAAAAATCCATTCACAAAACTATCAAATCAAAATAA
Source organism: Porticoccaceae bacterium (assembly GCA_002689135.1). Lineage (GTDB taxonomy): Bacteria > Pseudomonadota > Gammaproteobacteria > Pseudomonadales > Porticoccaceae > TMED48. The sequence goes on along the minus strand of NZEU01000055.1, from coordinate 746 downwards.
NAGAATCAGACGATTGAAACCATCTAGAATTAGAAGATTGAAATCGTTTAGAGAATATACAAATACAAAAGAAGAAAAGTATTTCTATCCAACATCACTAGATAATATGGAAGATTTTTATGCCGTAGAAATTCTTGATCTAGTTATATTATTACCAACTGATCTGAAACAAAGTTATAAATCTATTGAATTAGCTGTGGCAAAACAAATTAAAAAGAAAATGGATNGTGGTTCACTTGATGCTAAAGATTATGGTGTCACTTACTTGTTTGATCCAAGAACTCAAAAGATTTACAAATCACCTTATGACATCAATTTTAAAAATACAGAATTAAGAAAGAGAATTGAAAAAGATAGGTTAGAAAATATTTAACTTCGTTAAAGAGGATAAATCTTGAAATAATCTAATTTTTTATTTTGCACAATAAAGAGTATATGTACTAGTTTTATTTGTTGATTTTTTATAATCTATAATCCTAGCAAACCTATGGAAAATGTATCTACCATTTGTCATATTATTATGTTCATAATATTGAACCTCAGAAAGGTATTTTTCGGAAACTATTGGTTCTTCTTGAGTATCACAATTCCAATTTTCATCATCAAAAACTGTACAATTTTTCCAAATTGTTTGTCCTTGTGTTTCGCCATTGACTTTCACAATTTGCATAACTGTATTGTCTTTCGTCCTGTAACTCACCTTTATTTCTGTTTTCTTGCATGACCTGTGACAACTTCTCGCATCT
>NZEU01000054.1 GCA_002689135.1 Porticoccaceae bacterium | reverse complement strand
CAATTAACGATCGTTAAATCGATTGCACATCAGAGAATTAGAGCGGAATGAGAATGGTAAATGGCGCACCCGGAGGGATTCGAACCCCCGACCAAGTGGTTCGAAGCCACCTACTCTATCCAACTGAGCTACGGGTGCATTGTTTAACTGGTTGATTTTACTACATTTATTGGAACTAATTTTTTAATCAGTTGAAAAAACCGTCCGATGTTTTACGATTAGTCCGATACTTTAGACTTAAATGGTAGCACAACGTCTGGTTTCCTGCGATAAATTCTTTGTGTGGTGGACGATGAAGTATGTTGTAAAAGCTGGGCCGCGTGCTCTAGATTTTCCAAATCTGAAGCGGTTTTTGCTCGTAAATCATGTTCTGTGAAAGATTCGGTTAGGCCATTTTTTAGAGCTTTTTGTTTGGCGCGTTGCCATTGAGAATCAAAGTTTGATGTTGTTCCATCTTCGGCAATCATTGGTTTTCTATAACTTGAACAAAAGATATAAAACGATTGCACTTTTAAAAAGTTACTCCGCCAGCGAATAATGTTGTCAACGATGGGTTTTAGGCCAGTACATTCATCGTTGTAAATAAATGGTAAAAATGATGTTTTACCTTTTCCCGTTTTTTTTCGTTTTGGAAAATATATCCCGTCCTTAGTAATATCCGATAGTTTCATTCTTAATAACATCCCTACTTAGTTAGCTAGAGATCTCGCTGGACGCTCTCTCACAGCTTGTTCATTAATATCCATGCCCCATCCGGGTTTTTCAGTGAGAACTAAGACCCCATTTTCTATTTGCAATGGATCGGTAAAAAAGTCGCTAAGCCAAGGCACTTCGTCAACGTCGAATTCCATCAGCTCAAGGTTAGGAGTAACTGCAGAAAAATGACCATTGATCTGAGTTGCAAGATGGCTCGTAAAATTATGCGGTGATACATTTAGATCGAAAACATCGGCAACACTAGCAATTTTTACTGATTCTAAAAAGCCATTCCAGGTAACGTCTACTAATGGTACATCGACTGATCTGCGAGTGAAGAACGGCGTGTAGGTTTTCGCAGTACAAAGCATCTCGCACCCACCGATCGGCATTGGCGAGCGTTCCCTAATATCTCGCAAGACATCCGAGTTGAATACATCAACCTCAAGCCAGCGAATGTTAAGGTGCTCAATCGCTCTAGCTATTCGGATNATACCATCAGCCTTGAAGTTCGAATTCAAATCTAGTATCAGGTCCAATTCATCCCCTACTGCCTCTCGAAGTGCGGTCATCTGATGGACAATTGCATTGAGAATTGTTGGAGATAGATTTAGTTCCGGTGCTCCGGGTTCGCTACCAAAACAAGGGAAGTAGCCGGTCCCTCCGATATCATCGAAATAATGAATCTTTGTTTTAAGCGCTGAATATCCCTGTTCCATCACATCTCTGGCGTGGGCGGCCATACTATCAAGATCTCGAATGAGTTTTCTTTGGTAAATTTGATTGCTTCTCTGCAACCTATAGGTACCAAAATGAGACCAGTACATTGGAATTCGTGTTCTCAGAGGTCCACCGAATAGGCGGTAAACTGGAATTCCCATAGACTTAGCTGTGATGTCTAGTAGAGCATTTTGTATAGCACCGATAGCCTGGTGGTTCAATCCTGACAAGGATTGACGAGTCATTGAGTACAAGTCGCTGGTTATTCTCTCTATCTCTCTTGGATCTCTGCCAACTAAGGGTTGTAGCATTGATTCGATTAGCGCAGTAAGACCTTTGCGGCGAATAATTTCTGAAATTCCGGTGTATTCCGACCAACCAATGATTCCGTTATCCGTGACTATTTTGAGGAACGAAAAAGATCGACCGGCATCGGCATGTAATGTTTTAAAATCAGTTATTTTCAAAATTAAACCGCTCCTCGAAGTTATAGTCACTAAGCAATAAACGCCATGCACTCCGGTAACTTACCTAATTTTGGTATTTTAAAGGCAATTTATAGAAGCAAAAACCCAACAAACAAGGATGCCACCCATTTTATTAGGGGACATTAACTCTAACAATATCAGTAGCGAAGCCCTGAGGGTATTGACGACAAGACAGCTTTTGTTTACCTTGGTATTTTCTAGAACTCTCTGCAACCTTAGAATATTACTTTCCATTAGGACAACGTTTAATTGGTCGAATCATAAATGGNATTGACTACAAGGAGCGCATAAATGGACAAACAAACGAAGTTTACCGCTATGTCAGATTCGACTGCTCAAGATTATGAAATAATTATGGAGCACGCAAGAGAGTTTGTGAGTGGACTTTCGGATAGGATTCTCGCTCATCTCGCATTACTAAAGGGCGATACAGGTGGCTATGCCGTAGACCGTTACACACACTGTCTTCAGTGTGCAACTAGGGCATTTAGAGATGGAAAAGACGAGGAATATGTTGTCTGCGCATTGTTACATGATATTGGTGACTCCATAGCCTCAACAAATCATGCAGATTTAGCAGCAACCATGTTGGAACCTTTTGTGTCTGAACAAAATCATTGGATTGTAAAGCATCATGGAATCTTTCAAGGCTATTATTTTTTCGATCACCTTGGACTTGACAAGGATATGCGAGATAAATTTGAAGATAATGAAAATTGGCAAGCCTGTGCTGAGTTCTGCGAAAAATACGACCAGAATTCCTTTGACCCANATTATAACAATATGTCGATTGAGGATTTTGAACCTATGGTTCGACGGGTCTTCGCAAAACCTAGAACATCAATTTACAAAAGAAACGATAGTTTAAGTTCCGTGTAAAAAATTGAGTTGGAGAAGGTCCTCCCTCCCAGATGTGGTGCCTAAAAACCAAAAATAGTTGAAGCTTATAGAAGATAAGACAGAAAGCTTTATGGCTGGTGATGAGGGTCTAGCAAGCAACGGCTAATTAAGAGGTAGTTTCGATTCATCACTATTCGTAACTGAGGTGATTGGCGCTTGGATTTCTTAAGCCTGTCACACTATATCTAGCTTTAATTTTTCTCAAATGTGCTTTATAGGCTCGTTTAAACCATCCATGGGTTGATAGAACAAGCAAAACTTGATTCTTTCAACATATCAATTGCCGAGAATTTTTTTGTTGGATGCTCAGCTCGGCATGTTTATTGCTGAGTAGATATTTGAAACGAGACGCAGCGGATGGAGCAAGGGCAATGCTGAATGGTTATGATTCAAAAGAATGCTACGATGAAATCATTACAGCCACCGGTGAGGCACGTCTTGAGTCAAGCGATTTATTACAATTCTTCAGTGAGGTCCCTCACAGGGAACTTCTCGCCCGGGCTCGTGCCGCAGAGTTGGCGATTAGAGAGATGGGAGTGAGTTTTTCGGTCTATTCAGATGATTCTGAGAAAGTTGATGTAGATCGAAATTGGCAACTAGATATTATTCCGAGGACTATAGAAGCCAAAGTTTGGCGTGAGGTTGATGGCGGATTAAAACAACGTTGTAGAGCGATTAATCTGTTTATTCAAGATGTTTATAATGACAAAGCTATACTAAAAGACAATGTTGTCCCTCGGGAATTGGTGGTCAGATCTCCAAACTATATCAAAGAGTGTTTGGGAGTAACGCCGTCTCTTGGGGCTTGGGCGCATGTTTGTGGCACTGATTTGGTGCGTGATAGGGATGGGGTATTCAGAGTTTTGGAGGATAATTTACGTATCCCATCTGGTATTTCTTACATGCTCGAAAATAGGGAAATCATTAAAAGAGTAATACCCGAGATTTTCCAAAATTATAACATTGATCCGGTTGACGACTACCCATCACAACTTCATCGGGTACTCAAATCTCTTGCACCGAGACAAAACCCAAAGCCTGTGATAGTAGTATTGACGCCCGGTATATACAATTCCGCTTATTTCGAACATGCCTTCCTTGCTCGAACGATGGGTGTTGAACTTGTCGAGGGCCAGGACCTTTTTGTCACTAAAGACCATAAGGTTTTCATGAAGACTGTTGATGGGGCGGAACGTGTAGATGTGGTTTACCGTCGAATAGATGAGATGTTTCTTGATCCTGAAGTGTTTCGCTCTGATTCTACAATAGGGGTTCCTGGGTTGATGCGGGCATGGCAAAACAAGCAGGTTGCGATAGCGAACGCGCCTGGTAGCGGGGTTGCAGATGATAAAGCCCTTTATTCTTTTGTTCCCGACATAATTCGTTACTATCTAAACGAGGATCCAAAGCTTCCATCTATAAGAACATATAAGTGCACCCAGCCAGAGGAGTTAGCTTATATTCTTGACAACATAAATGATTTGGTTATCAAGCCTGTGAATCAGTCTGGTGGAAAAGGTTTGTTTATTGGCCCGAATGCTGAAGAAGCAGAGGTTAAAATCTACAGGAAATTGATCACTTCTGAGCCAAGATATTACATAGCTCAACCAACTATAATGCTTTCTACATCCCCCACATTTGTTGATGGTCTTATTGAGCCAAGACATTTAGATTTGAGGCCTTTCGTCTTGACGGGCACCGATTCTTGGGTTACATCCGGAGGACTCACAAGGGTAGCGTTGAAAAAAGGTAGTTTGGTAGTTAACTCCTCCAAAGGTGGTGGTAGCAAAGACACCTGGATAGTGAATGAGAGGATCTAGGTATGTTATCCCGTGTAGCGGAGCGATTATTCTGGACAGCTAGGTACCTCGAGAGAGCGGAAAGCTTGTCTCGAGTGATCAAGACCCTATCTCGAATAAGAATGGATGTGCCTAAGGGAACTGAACTGCCATGGACTTCTTTACTCACCATTTTGGGGAATCGTCACGAATACATAGCTTCTGGGAGGGCCTCGACCGAGACTAGCATAATGAAATTCATGATCTCCGAGACTGAAACTCCAACAAGTATCCTTTTTGCGGTGAATTCAGCGAGAGAAAACGCTCGGACAACCCGAGGAGTTTTGCCGACAGAGGTTTGGGAATGCCTCAATGAGTTGTACCTTTTTTCTAAAGATAACGCGGATAAATCAGTGGCACGAAAAAATCGTTTCAAGTTTCTGAACGAATTGGAGAGACGATGTCAGTTGTTGAATGGCTTAATGATGCTAATTCAGCGGAGAGATCATGGATACAGGTTTTTAACTTTAGGGCACCTATTAGAGCGGATTGATTTTAGTTTGCGAGTCATAAATACTTTATCAAGGGCGATAACGGAGAGAATTGAAAGTAATCCCGCTTTCGATTCATTAATCTGGGCGGGGGTGTTAGAGAGCCTTGCAGCAAGGGGTAGCTATCGGAGATCATATGGTCCTTTAGTTGAACCTGACTCCGCCATTAATTTTTTAGTTTTGGAACCTGAGCTTCCTCGCTCCATCGCCTTTTGCGTGAAAAATATAAAAAAAGCTTTTAGGCCGATGAAAAAAAAATCAGTGGTGATGCCGAGTATAAATTTGCTTGAGCAGTTGCTTCTAAAATTTAATGCGTTTGATATGTCGGAGCCGTCAGTTCGCGGAGAGTTAGAGCGGGTGCGTCTTACTGCTTCTTCGATTAGCGATATTTCAACAAAAACGTGGTTCATGTCCGAATCTCTATGAAAAGATTTTTTTGTCAGTGTGGGCAAGAGGTGTTTTTCGAAAACAAATACTGTAGTAATTGCACCCAGTCTTTAGGATTCGATGTAAAAGGCCTGAATCTGATAACCATAGAGCCAGTCGACAACTCGCTTTTCGTTGGCCTTGATGGTCGGTATTTTAGGTTGTGTGGAAATGAGCTCGATTTTGATGTGTGTAATTGGCTTGTTCCGCAGGAGTCTGCTCAAAGACTTTGTTTTGCATGTCAATTTAATCGAACGATTCCAAATCAAGAGGTTATTGATGTAAATCCACCGATTAATTATTTTCGTTGGTATCGTTTGGAGGATGCAAAAAAGCGGGCGATTTATACGTTGCTAAGTATGGGCATAAACGTTAATAACGGCTGGCGCGATTCAGAGTTTGGGCTCCTTTTTGATTTTATCGAGAGCGAGATCAGTGGTGATGTTGAAGCCACTAAAGTGAATACTGGGTATGCGGGAGGTATTGTCACCATCAACTCATTAGAGGCCGATGATGTTGCGCGGGTACAAGCAAAAACTCATTTACAAGAAAGGCAGCGCACCATTCTGGGCCACTTTAGACATGAGCTAGCCCATTATCTTTGGGATAAATATTTTTTCAAACTACCAATGTCACGGTATTTCTCGGACTTCTTCGGGGAGGAAAAGTTCGAGTATCGTAAGAGTCTTGACATCTATTATGAGAATGGGCCGCCAAAAAATTGGCCTGAAAATTACATAAGTGCCTATGCTAGCGCGCATCCTTCGGAGGATTGGGCTGAAACTTTTAACCACTACCTGCTCATCTTTGAATGTTTAGATACTGCGCAGCATATAGGAATGTCTAAAACCTCGCCCCAAGGGCTGAGTTCTGAGGATCTAATAGATGCATGGAGAGAACTCGCTGTTAAACTTAATCAGGTGAACCGGTCTATTGGACTTAGTGATGCTTATCCATTTGTTATTACTGGACAAATTGAGGTGAAGCTGAATTATGTCGCGTCTGTTATCAGTGAATTTCGTGATGCGCAAATGAAAAAATAAATCTTATGACTTTGAGCACACTGGAAGACATAACCTCGCAATACAGGCACTTTATTTTTAACGAGTTAAGTGATCGCATCTTTACTTAAACCGGACATTAACTTTGTCTTATCATTTTTTTTCGCAAAAAATACTGAAACCATTACAAGATAACTGTTGATATCTAACGCTCTAAATATTTAATTTTGCCCGTGATACCATTCCATTGATCATGGTCTGGTGCTGGATCTTTTTTCTCAGTGATGTTTGGCCATATTTCGCTAAGCTCTGCATTAAGCGCAAGAAAATTTTCCTGTCCTTCCGGTATTTCATCCTCTGCAAAGATTGCCTCTATGGGGCATTCAGGTTCGCACAGAGCGCAGTCGATACACTCATCAGGATGAATTACCAGGAAATTAGGACCTTCATAAAAACAATCTACTGGGCAAACCTCAACGCAATCGGTGTGTTTGCATTTGATACAGTTGTCGCCTACTACAAATGTCATCTTTACAATTGTCTCTTCTTCGTATAAAAACTCTGCCCGTTTTTTTTGTAACAAAACAGCAAGCTGTTTCACAACGGGACGATCTTTATTATAGCAGGGGTGTGAGCTAAGTTAGCACTTTTCTTCATTTTTTTAACAGGGGGTCTAAAGCAGATTTGTGAATAATCATAGTAGATTCTGGAGTTCATAAATTATCTCAAGAGCCTGTTTAGGAGACAGATGATCCGGATTAATCTCATTTAACCTTGTTAATATTGCTGTCGAAGGCCCATCCTCTATTTTGTCTGATTGTTGTGAGTTTCTATCATTTTCAGGTCGACTTACCTTGGTACCTGAGGCTGAGATTTCCATTTTGGATAGGAAGCTACTCGCACGGTTTAATACTGCTGGAGGTATGCCTGCCAGTTTTGCAACCTGTAAGCCATAGCTTTTGCTGGCAGGGCCCTCCTGCACGGAGTGCAAAAATATTAGATCATCTTTGAATTCGGTTGCATCTAAGTGGACGTTAACAACGTTAGTAAGCAGATTCGGTAGTTCGGTTAATTCAAAGTAGTGAGTGGCGAAAAGGGTGAGAGCCTTAATTTTTTTTGCAAGCTCATAAGCGCTAGACCACGCTATTGCAAGTCCATCGAAGGTGCTTGTTCCTCTTCCAACCTCATCCATCAGCACCAAACTTCGATCGGTGGCGTTATTAAGTATATTAGCTGTTTCAGACATCTCAACCATGAAAGTCGAGCGCCCACCAGCAAGATCATCAGAGGAACCTATCCGAGTGTATATTCGATCCACGAGCCCTATGCGCGCGCTTTTAGCGGGAACATAGCTCCCAATCTGGGCCAAGAGAACGATTAACGCTGTTTGGCGCATGTAGGTAGATTTACCACCCATATTAGGTCCGGTTACAATCTGCATCTGCTGCTCTGTATCCAAAATTAAGTCATTAGCGATGAATGGCATTTTAAGCGCAGTTTCTACTACTGGATGACGCCCATCCTTAATATCAATGCCCGATGAAAGGATTAATTCTGGTTTGCAATAATTCAAAGTCCTAGCACGTCGAGCAAGTGTTGACAAAACGTCCAACTCAGCTGCCGCAGCGGCACATTCTTTTAAGGCAGGTAGGCTTTTATTGAGGAGCGTTAAGAGTTGTTCATACAGCTGTTTTTCTAAATGTAGAGCTCTACTTTTTGCATTTAGCGCTTTATCCTCAAAAGACTTTAGCTCTGATGTGATGTATCTCTCTGCATTTTTTAAAGTTTGCCTCCGAGTGTAGTCTGCAGGAACTTTGCCACTCTGTCCGCGTGACACTTCTATGAAATATCCATGAATTCTATTATACCCAACTTTTAAATTATTTATATCTAGACGCTTTTTCTCACGTTCTTCTAATGCGATCAGAAAGTCATTAGCACCGGTGTTAAAACGCCTTAACTCATCAAGTTGAGTATCGTATCCGTTGGCAATAACACCGCCATCTCTCAGCACCATTGGTGGCTCAATAGTTAGTGCGTTCTCAAGTAGAGAGAGGACATCAGGTAATGGTTTTAATTTTTGTGCAAAATCAGCTAGTGCGTAATTTGTTCTTTCTTTAAGTATACCCTCTAAGTTTGGTAATACTGATACGGCACTTCGGAGGCGTGCCAGATCCCGAGGTCGTGCTGATCGTAGCCCAACTCTGGAAACTATACGCTCTAAATCGCCAATTTGTTTGAGAAATTTATGTAACTTATCGTCTATGTTTGTATATTTGATTTCAGTAATGCTTGCTTGTCTGGCCTGAAGTGTTGAGAGGTGCTGGAGCGGCTGAATTAACCAACGTCTTAATAGTCTACTTGCCATATTTGTGGCACAGTGGTCGAGTAGGTGCAGAACGGTTTTCTCTCGGCCACCGCTTAAATTTTCATCTAATTCAAGATTTGCACGACTTGCCGCGTCAAGATAAACGTTTTGGCTACTGTCCTCCTGCTGAATGGCAGTTATGTGATCCAGGTTATTGCGTAGTTTCTGTTTCGCATATCGGATTAGACATCCTGCCGCCCCCAGCGCCAAAGATAAGTTATTACAACCAAAACCACTTAGATCCCTGGTGTCGAATTGTTGGTGTAAGATTCGACGTCCGTTATCGATATCGAAGTCAAAAGGTGGAAGCGGTCGGATTACTGCCGACGATAAATTCATTTCATCGACGAGCGTATCCTGTACAAGTAGTTCTGCTGGCGAGATCCTTTGGAGCTCATTAGCTAGATTTTGTGTACCATTAACTTCTATTACTTTGAAAAGTCCCGAGCTCATGTCTAGAGATGCAATTCCAAATGAACTGCTTTTACACGCGACTGAGACTAAAAGACTATCGTTACGATTGTCTAATAATGCTTCGTCAGTTATGGTGCCAGGTGTCAATACTCGTGCAACTTTGCGCTCAACAGGCCCTTTACTGGTTGCCGGGTCACCGACCTGTTCGCAAATCGCTACAGAAATGCCGAGCCTAACTAATTTTGCTAAATAGGCCTCCGCTGCGTGATAGGGGATGCCTGCCATAGGTATGGGATGTCCATTGACTTTGCCACGCGCTGTCAGTGTTATACCCAAAAGTTCACTAGTTCGTTTGGCGTCATCGAAAAAAACCTCATAAAAGTCACCCATTCGGTAAAATAAAATATCGTTTGGATGCTCCGATTTTATACCAAGATATTGCTGTATCATTGGGGTATAGCTATTGACTGTAAAATTTTCAAACATCTTATGTAATGTTGGTTTTGTTAAAGTTTTACTGTAGCAGAGTTAATATGTTTATGTATGCCCCGTTACGTTTCAGTTATGAGATTAATAATCGAGAGCTAAGATTAAGAGGCACATGTTTTGAGTTATAATGTAAGTATGGATAATTCTTTATATTCTCTAGTTGATACTCTTGACCGACGACTTGTTTCCTATGGCGAAACAATAACCGTTGTAGAATCGTGCACCGGGGGTGCTTTAGCAAGTGCACTTACTGCCGTGAGTGGAAGTTCACAATGGTTTCGGTTGGGTCTTGTAACATATGCAGACCAATTTAAAAGGGAACTGGTTGGCGTTTCACGAGAAGGTTTGGAGCTCGAGGGCGCTGTAAGCGGAATAGTGGTTGGAGAGATGGTGAAAGGTGGAATGAGGTTAGCACAGGCTGACTATGGAATAGCAATTAGTGGCATTGCAGGGCCGGGAGGTGGGACAGAGGAAAAGCCTGTTGGTACGGTGTGGTTTGGATTTGGATTTGGCGATCAGATAGAGGTAGCTCATATGCAATTTTCGGGTGACAGAAATATGGTAAGGAGTCAATCTGTTGAATTTTCGTTACGAAAAATGTTGCAATTAATTGAGTGATTAAATACTGTACAGTTATACAGTTTATTTTCAGGAAATCGGGGTAGCAAGTTTTGACAGAGCGTATTTATTTGGGTAGAGAATTGAGGTAACAAGAATGAATGGAAATAAAGAAAAAGCATTAGAGGTCGCACTTGGGCAGATTGAGCGGCAGTTCGGAAAGGGGACCGTAATGCGTATGGGAGAAAATGATCGGCCGGCAATCCCGTCGATTTCCACTGGTTCACTAGGCCTTGATATTGCCCTCGGGATAGGAGGTTTACCCAAGGGACGTGTTGTTGAAATATATGGTCCTGAATCCTCTGGTAAGACAACATTAACACTTCAGATTATTGCTGAGGCTCAAAAAAGTGGAGGCACTTGTGCTTTTATTGATGCAGAACATGCATTAGACCCCGCTTATGCTGAAAAATTGGGAGTAGTTGTTGATGATCTCATTGTCTCTCAACCGGATACTGGTGAGCAGGCCTTAGAAGTGACAGATATGCTTGTCAGATCTGGTGCGCTCGATGTTTTAGTGGTCGATTCGGTGGCAGCTTTGACTCCACGTGCAGAGATAGAGGGCGAAATGGGAGATCACCATGTGGGGCTTCAGGCGCGCTTGATGTCTCAGGCGTTACGCAAACTCACCAGCAACATTAAGAGTGCGAATTGCCTTGTGATTTTTATCAATCAGATTCGTATGAAAATCGGAGTAATGTTTGGAAGCCCTGAGACTACAACTGGTGGAAATGCGCTAAAATTTTATTCATCTGTGCGACTCGACATCCGAAGAACTGGGGCGGTTAAAGAGAGCGACGAGATCGTAGGAAACGAGACACGGGTTAAAGTGGTAAAAAACAAGGTGTCTCCACCCTTTAAGCAAGCAGAATTTCAGATACTGTATGGATCTGGGATCAACCATAATGGTGAACTTGTTGACTTGGGGGTAAAACACGATTTTATAGATAAGTCTGGTGCATGGTATGCCTACAGGGGGGAGAAGATTGGTCAGGGTAAAGCAAACGTTTGTAGATTTTTGACTGAAAATAAAGATATCGCTGATGAAATAGAGAGTTTAATTCGAAACAAAGAATTGGGTGGACTTAAACCTGTTAAGGAAGATGCTCTGTCGACTGAGTGACTGTATTTTGTTACTGAGCAATGCGCAAAATATTTGGCATATAAAATTTCTAGCTAGAGAAATCTGAAATTATATTATGGATATAGAGCATCGAGATTTGATCAAAAATATTCGGCTGAGGGCGTTTGATTTGTTAGCTTTACGGGAGCACTCTAAGCAAGAGCTAGTTGCAAAACTTGGACGGAAATTTCATGATAGAGAGCTTATCAGCGAATTATTAGACGAGCTAGAGGCAGCGGAGTTACAAAGTGATGAACGTTATGCTGAGATGTTTCTTCGACAACGAATCCGAAAAGGACACGGACCCAAGAGAATTAAGGTAGATCTAGACAATAAAGGCATTGATCCAGAACTATCCAACATGTTGCTGAATTCTGAGGGTATCGATTGGAGGCAGTTGGTTTTGACTGTGCTGCAACGAAAATTTGGAGAGAAGCGAAACCTGAGTAAAGCAGAGATGGCACGTACTGGGCGCTTTCTAATCCAGAGAGGGTTCTCTGCAGAACAAATTTATCAAGCAATTAGGGACTACAATAACTTCGTGCAGTAATTATTTGTTTTGTGGCTTACGCGCTCGATTTGAAAATATCTACCAAATGAGTTTCCACCAGCTGTCTGCATTTAGGTTTTCAATAAATCCGCAGTGTCCGCCTAACCTTTATATATCGATGTCCAAAAAATTGGTGCTTTTTTATTTTGGTGATGTAATCGGTGGGGATAACTGGATCGTCTAGTGATGCTATCAGATAAGAGGGAACACGAAGGCGTGACAGTCTGTCTTCGACGATTGAATATAATGAAAAGTACTCACTTGGGTTGGAGTAGGGTGTGAATCGAGGAATGAAAACCGTGTTGAGATCATCAAGAGACTTAGCTTTATTTAGTTCTTCTCCGTAATTATATTCTGGAAAAAAGGCTAATTTTGTCTTTAGGGACGCTCAACATTTGCGGAAAAAACAATTTCTATATATAAAAGGCGCGAGCCTAATGGCAACCATGGCGTTTATGGGATTTACGGGCGGAGAAATTGCGGCCACAGCGTCGAGCTTTAACTCACTACCGCGGCCAGTAGCTATTCGCAATGCGAAATTGCCGCCGAGCGAAAAACCAGCAATAAGCCGTTTTTGATATTCATGTTTTTCCAAGAAATACTTTATGACATCGCTGACTTCCTCTGTCATTGTGGAGTTAAAAATACCAAGATTCATATGATGGGTATTTCCATGATCCCGAAAATTGAGTCGCAAAACATCAAAAGCATGATTTAACAACGTATTGGTAGTCGTCACTAAGTACTAAGACTTGCTTGAGCCCTCCCAACCATGAAGTAAAACGACGACCGCTCGGTGTGAATTATTATTTCCATCGAATTCACCAAGTAGCCGAGTGCCATCTGTTGATTTGAGCACCAAAGTTTTGCCACGAAAACGTTTTATTAGGTATTTAGCCTTAATCTTTCGAGGTCCAAGGCTGTTCATTATACTTTGTAAATGTGGATTCTATAGATGTCTGAGAGGTAAAAAATTCATTGATTTTGTTGTCCACCACATTCGTAATTTGTTTGGTCAGGGGATCAAAAATGCCTCGCATGATCAACAAAAATATTTATTGTTTGAGGGGACGAGTGTTTTAGTGCAACATCTACGACTATGAAAATTTTTTTTCTCAGGGTCAAAAGGTTTAACAATGTTTTTTGCTATACACATCAAATATTGGGAGCGTGGACTTTATTATTTTTTTTAACACTATCGGCATTTGTTACTGCAAATAGTGGCGATCATTTCTTTGTTAAGGTCTCGCTCTCGGAAGAATTGAGATCATTGGATGAATCTGATTCATCGAATTTTGGTATTTACAATAAATGTATTCGGAGAAACGCAATAAGATCAATTCGTTTTCAAGATGATCAGATAGCGATAATTAATATTGGTCGTGGTAAGGAAATCGTTCTCTCATTAACGCGCCCTTGTCTTGGTATAAAACGAAACGGGTTTATCTTCTCATCTAGGTCTAATAAACTTTGTGAAAGATTCGATTATTTTGAAGTTATGGAGACCAACATGATTTGTCAGATTGATTCCATTCAGCCACATATTAGGTTAGAGAGTGAGTATTAATACGGTGCTGAGTCCGATAAAACGGTTTATTTGCATGTTTTTCTTTTGTAACAGTTGTGTGTCAATTGGTTCAAGTCTAAATTATGGCGATTCATCAGAGGTAACTTGGACGGGAAGTTGGCAACAAGGTGGTCTGCTTTTGGGTCAACTTGGGCAAGGTTATCGAGCTTTTTATAAAGGAACTCCTTTGCAGAAGACAAACAATGGGCAAATTTTGTTAGGACTTGGACGCGATGCTGATGGATTGGTAAATGTAGAATTCCTAGATTCTTTTGGTAAAAGCACCAAGAGGTCTTGGGAGGTGGTGAAAAGAAAATATAAGGTGCAACATATAGACGGAGTGAGACAGGACCGCGTCACACCTCCAGAATCAGTCTCTGCTAGAATCGGTGAGGAGGCGCGACAGGTGCTTAATGCTCGGGCACTCCGAAGCACCAGTGATGCATTTCTCTCTGGTTTCGATTTGCCTTTAGTAGGCCCAGTTACTGGTGTATACGGAAGTGCTCGTATCTATAATGGTATTCCGAAAAGCCCTCACTATGGGATCGATTACGCTGCCCCGAGCGGATCAGAGGTAAAGGCCCCCGGTTCGGGTGTTGTAACGTTGGTTCACGATAATATGTATTTTTCTGGGGGCACCCTTATTATCGACCACGGCATGGGCCTCAGCTCTACATTCTTGCATTTAAGTAGCATCTTTGTGCATGTTGGAGATTCGATAGAGCGCGGTCAGGTAATCGCAGCAGTTGGAGCAACAGGTCGAGCAACCGGTCCACATCTTGACTGGCGCATGAATTGGCATGATGAGCGTATTGACCCTCAATTAGTTTTGTTAGCGCTTCCAGCGAAAGAGTAGCTTTACCAGAAACTGATTATTCTTCGGCTTTTGATTAAGGCGTAAGGATGGTCAACCTAAGTGTTTTTCATTAGACTAGTGTTTAGTCACAAAGATTGGATAAGCATGGATAAAACATTGTTAACTATTTTGGTGTGCCCGCTGAGTAAGGCTCCCTTGGTTTTTGATTCCGAAAAGATGGAATTACTCTGTTCTGCGAGTGGTCTCGCTTATCCAATCCGAGATGGTGTTCCAATTATGTTGGAATCTGAGGCAAGATTCATGACAGCAGACGAAAAACTTGCCAAAATAGAATACCACCAAGACCAATACTAGACGAGGTATCTCCTCACCATGTCCGAGCCATATCAGACCTTGTTCACACGAATTATAAACAGAGAACTTCCTGCAGATTTCATATATGAGGATGAGTATTGCGTGGTGATTAACGATATAGCGCCTCAGGCCAATGTGCATTTGTTGGTGATTCCGCGGAAACCAGTGAAAAGACTTGTTGATGCTAAGCGTTCGGATACGAAGCTTCTGGGTCATTTGCTGTGGGTCGCTGGAGAGATGGCGCGTCGCTCTGGGGTTGGTGATGCATTTCGTGTTGTAATAAATAATGGTGCGGATGCCGGTCAGACGGTGTTTCACTTGCACCTTCATCTGCTTGCTAGCGAAAAATTCAATGAATCAGATATAGCCGCACCGTGATTTTTGGGATGTAAATAGAAAATTGGAACTATTATGAATACAGCTGAGATACGCTCTGCATTCTTAAAATACTTTGGGGAAAATCAACACGATATTATTCCAAGTAGCAGTCTGGTTCCGCAAAACGATCCGACACTTTTATTTACTAACGCAGGAATGGTGCAGTTTAAAGATGTTTTCTTGGGTTCTGAGCATCGTAATTACAAACGAGCGGTATCAGCGCAGCGTTGCGTTCGCGCGGGGGGCAAGCATAATGATCTCGAGAACGTGGGTTATACAGCTCGACACCATACTTTTTTTGAAATGCTGGGAAATTTTAGCTTTGGCGAATATTTTAAACGAGAGGCAATCAAATATGCTTGGGAGTTTTTGACTGTTATTCTTAAATTGCCTCCACAGCGATTATGGGTGACTGTTCATATTAGTGACGATGAAGCCGCCGAGATTTGGATAAATGATGTTGGCATAGACCGCACAAGGTTGTCGAGATTAGATGAAGCCAATTTTTGGCAGATGGGTGACACTGGCCCATGTGGTCCATCAAGTGAGATCTTCTGGGATCATGGAGATAGTATTCCCGGCGCACCGCCTGGCAATGATGGCGATGACTTGGATCGGTACATCGAAATTTGGAACCTCGTTTTTATGCAATATGAGCGTGATATAGATGGCAATTTAACACCGCTACCGAAGCCAAGTATCGATACCGGAATGGGACTTGAACGCATTGCAGCTGTCCTTCAGGGAGTTCATAGTAATTATGAAATTGATTTATTTCAGGAATTAATTGCGGCTGTTGCTGTTGTATTAGAGTGTAAAGATAGTGGTGATGACTCGCTTAAAGTTATTGCAGATCACATTAGGGCATGCGCATTTTTGGTTCTTGATGGCGTTGTACCCTCTAACGAGGGACGAGGGTATGTTTTGCGGCGTATCCTCCGAAGAGCTCTCAGACATGGTTATAAACTTGGTGCATCGGGACTATTTTTCCATAAGCTAACGCCAAAGATAGTCGAGGTAATGGGCCCGGCATATCCTGACTTAAGAATGAGGAGAGAGCATATAGAACGCGTTATACGCAGGGAGGAGGAGCAATTTGCTCGCACTCTTGAAAATGGTATGGCCGCACTGGAGTCAGCGTTTAAAACTTTAGATGATAAAGTGGTACCAGGAGATGTGATCTTTCAATTATACGACACCTATGGGTTTCCCACTGACTTAACTAATGACATCGCNCGTGAGAGAGGACTAGAGTTAGATATGGTCAGCTATAATAAGCAAATGAAGCGCCAGCGTGAACTTGCGCGCAAGTCTAGTCAGTTTAAGATCGAAAACCCAGATAACGTTTGCTTGAATAGTCAGACCAAATTTTTAGGTTATGAAACTCTAGAGGTCAATACCCATGTATCAGCAATACAGCGAGCAGGTGATCTCGTTTATGTGGCCTATCAGGGTGACGAAGTTGCGATTGCTTTGACAGAGACGACATTTTATGCAGAAGCCGGAGGCCAAGTTGGCGATAGCGGACAAATCTTCGGAGAAAATTGTGTCGTGGAAATAGACAACTGCATAAAGTCTGGTAACAATCATATCCACATAGGTCGAGTGGTGAGTGGTGAAATAGCTCGCGGAGATAGCGTAAAATCGGTCGTTGATCAACAAAAACGACATGCTATTTGTCGAAATCACTCAGCCACACACCTACTTCATGCGGCTCTTCGTAACTTTTTAGGTGAACACGTGGAGCAGCGAGGGTCATTGGTTGACAGTCAGCGCCTTCGCTTTGACTTTTCTCATTTAGATGCTTTGAGTAATCAACAGTTGAGGGACATCGAGACGAGCGTTAATAACCAAATTATTTGCAATGTTGATGTTGAAATCAGTGAAATGTCTCTAGGAATGGCCAGAGAAAAGGGTGCAACGGCTTTGTTCGGTGAAAAATATGGCGATATCGTGCGTGTAGTGCATATTGGTGGTGATCACTCCGTAGAGCTGTGCGGTGGGACCCATGTCAAGAGCTCTGGAGAAATTGGGCTAATTAAGATAGTTGGAGAATCTGGTGTTGCATCGGGAATTCGTCGTGTTGAGGGGCTTTCTGGCGTTAGGGCGCTAGAGTATTGTAATGACAATGAACGAATTTTAGATGATCTGGCAGAGAGTTTGCAAACTGTTAGAGGTGGGCTGATAGGAAAATCAAGAACTGTTATGTCGGAAAACAAGCAACATCTTAAGGAGATTAGGTCGCTCAGAGCTAAATTGGTTGGCGTTGAAGTCATGAGTTTAATGAGGCAATCTCGAGATGTGGCTGGGATCTCCGTGTTGGTGGAAATAGTTGAAAATGCGGACTCTAAAGATTTAAGAGATTTCGCTGATCAGGTGCGTTCTAGGTTGGGTAAGGGGATATTTGTCTTAGCCTCGGTTGAGGGGGAGAGGGCATCGTTGGTAGCTGGAGTGACGCGTAATCTTACTAAATCTTTCAATGCTAGTGATATCCTAAAGTATATTGCTGATCAGGCCGATGGAAAAGGTGGTGGAAGGCCTGATATGGCTCAAGGATCAGTTTCCGATCTGATGAAATTACCTTCGGCGATGGAATCTGTATATGAGTGGATCAAGGCCACAGTCTAAACATTTTGGTAGAGATGTTTAAAATTCACGCTAAAAATACACTGGACAAAGACTCTCATTGAAATTAATCGTTCAAAAATATGGTGGCACATCGGTTGGCTCGGTTGACCGGATCAAAGCAGTAGCTCAGAAAGTACACTCAAGTCATCGTAGTGGTGTTAAAACAGTAGTGACCCTGTCGGCCATGAGCGGTGACACAAACCGCCTGATCGAGCTTGCATCACAATTTCATGATGACCCAAATCCAAGGGAATTGGATGCGCTGCTCTCAACAGGAGAACAAGTATCAATTTCGTTACTTTGCATGGCGTTACAAAATCTTGGTGTTGAGGCTAGGTCTTATACTGGCCGACAAGTGCGAATCTCCACCGATAGTGCCTTTGGTAAGGCTCGCATCGAGAACATTGATGCAGACCGTATTAGAGAGGATTTAGACTCTGGTCTCGTTGTTGTGGTGGCAGGATTCCAAGGAGTAGACGAACGAGATAATATTACGACATTAGGTCGAGGTGGTTCGGATACTACCGCAGTGGCGCTAGCCTCAGTACTTAATGCTAATGAATGCCAAATTTTTACCGATGTTGATGGTGTATACACAACTGACCCACGTATTGTCCGTGAGGCTCGGAGGCTAAACGAGATAACATTCGAGGAAATGATTGAAATGGCGAGCCAAGGGTCTAAGGTGCTTCAAATTCGCGCGGTTGAATTTGCGGGTAAATACAATGTGCCTTTGCGGGTCATGTCAAGCTTCTTAGATGGCCCTGGCACATTAATCACACTTGAGGATGAGGATCATATGGAAAAACCGGTTGTGTCAGGCATTGCTTTTAATAGAGACGAAGCTAAATTAACGATTCGCGGTATTCCCGATCAACCAGGTGTTGCGGCAAAAGTTTTAGTTCCCATCAGTGAGGCAAATATTGAAATTGATGTCATCGTACAAAACGTAGCTAAAGACAACTCTGCGGATATAACTTTTACTCTTAACAAGAACGATTTACGTCGTGCAGAAGCTATCCTCAAAGCAATTGCACATGATTTGGGGGCAAAGGAAGTAAGTGCAGATGGTAAAATCGCGAAGGTATCCATCGTTGGTGTTGGAATGCGATCTCATGCTGGAGTTGCCGCTAGAATGTTTGCGTGTTTAGCCAGCGAGGGCATTAACATACAACTTATCACAACTTCAGAAATCAAGATTGCGGTCATTGTTGAAGAACGATATTTGGAATTAGCGGTCAGGGCACTTCATGCAGAATACAATCTTGAGAAATCACCTGTATTTTGAAATTATTTTTGCAACTCATACTTAAGGTTCATAGGGTCCTTTTGCTTTTTTTTCCGTGTTTAGTTCCAAAGCTTAACGTGATTTGTACTGCTTTTTCTTCATAAAAATATTAAACTGATAGCGGGTTTACAAGGACACATATTAGTTAAAGTGCATTGCATGTATAAGTGGAGAGGTGGCCGAGCGGCTGAAGGCGCTCCCCTGCTAAGGGAGTAAGGGTTAACAGCCCTTCGAGGGTTCGAATCCCTCTCTCTCCGCCATATTTTAGATATAAATCAATAGTTTAAATTTTTAAAAAAATAATTAGTCTCTTTTTAAAA
>NZEU01000053.1 GCA_002689135.1 Porticoccaceae bacterium | reverse complement strand
GAAAGAAAATGCATGCGATTTGCAACGCAAGCACAACGAGAGGGAAAACCTCTTAAACGGCTAAACCAAGTTTCACTCTCGCAAATTAGCGATCAATCTAAATATGTGGCGTCCATCCAGAAAAACAAATTGCGAGGACGGATTGCGACACACCTTCTACACGACAGATGCGCATGGCCTCTTAGCTCTATCCTGAGCTTTACGATTTCACAAGATCGGATATCAATCACCTGTAAAGAGCAGAGCGATGCCGATTTAGTTTTGTCTCTGGAAGACGGCAAATTCTTGATCGCCCAAAAAAAAGAGGACCTTTATGCTCTTCTCCCAAACCAAGTAATACCTGGCGAATCTCTCCAGATAGACAAACACCAGCTCGCACTCATTGAGGTGGTTGATGCCTAAACAACGCCGAAATATTGCGTTAAGTTTGTCCTTTTTGGACATTATGGCTTGTGGGTTTGGGGCCGTCACCCTCCTTTTCTTGATATTCAGGCATAGCGCGTCAGAGGTTCAAGACCCAAATACGAACGCTGCCGCGGAAATGGAGTTATTAAAAAAAGATCTTCTGGTTGCTGAAGAACAAAAAGCAGCACTCCTCAATAGCCTTGAGGTACTAGAAGCCAAAGTGGTCGAAGCACAAGGACAATCACGACGGGTTGTCACCGAATTACAAGAGGCAGAACTTAGTGCTCAAACCGATCCGCAAGAAGAAATTGATAAGCTTCGGCGTCAAGTAGAAATCCTCGAAAAAGAAACTTCAGAGCTCGAAGATATCGAGTATGGCGACAAGGTAAGAGAATTTGTTGGAGATGGTAATCGACAGTACTTAACGGGTCTGAAGCTGGGGGGTGAGCGCGTTTTGATCTTTGTGGATGGTTCGGCCAGTATGTTAGCGGATAATGTAGTCAATGCCATTATTCGACGGAATATGGATACCAAACAACGTCAATCTGCTCCAAAGTGGCTTTGGACAATGAGCACAGTAGAATGGTTATTAGCACAGCTGCCTGCCAGCAGCCGATTTCAGTTATACATCTTCAATACCTCGGTCTCGGCTGCCGTTAACGGCACCGACGGGGAATGGTTAGACGCCGCCGACTCATTATCAATAGAACGCGCGGTAGAGGGTCTGCGTGCTTTCGCTCCTGCCGCAGGCACAAGCCTAGAAAATGCGGTGGTAAGCATAAATGACTTCGATAAATCACCGGACAATATTTTTATTCTTACTGATGGTTTACCAACACAGGGCACGCGACCACCCTCCTCCTCGATGGTTGATGGTGACCAACGAAGAAAAAACTTTCAAAATGCAATTAAGAAAATACCTAATGGAATCCCGGTTAACACAATATTATTTCCAATGGAGGGCGATCCAGAGGCTGCGGCCTTATTCTGGCAACTCGCTTTAAATACTCAGGGAGCGTTTATCGCGCCCTCTCGGGACTGGCCATAAAATGCATAATCAATTCTGGGTAGAAACATGAAAACTAAAAGGCGTCAAGCCTCCGAGGCGAGCTTGGCATTCCTCGACGTAATCAGTTGCGGATTCGGGGCAATTGTGCTCCTTCTTGTGATCGCAAGGATTGGTGACCCAGCCAGCATCGAAAATATAAAGGATCAACTAATAGGATCACTCAAGGCTTTTCAGCTTGAACTTTTTGACATCAGAGGCGAAACAATCCTATTAGAGGAACAACTAGTTTCTCAGCAGGAGCAGCTTTCAGAGCTTCGGGAGAGAATCGCTCGCTTACAAAAGCAACTCGCCTCTGCCAAGGCCCAAGCAACTGAAAATGCTCAGTCATTAGCTCAAGAGAAAGAACAACTGAAACTCGTTCAGCAGGTGCTTTCTGAGGAAATGCTACGTCTACAAGAAGCGGGCTCTGTTAGTCAAAACGATCTTGTGGGCGGAATTCCCGCGGATAGTGAGTACATTATTTTTGTAATAGACACATCTCCTAGTATGCGAGGTACCGCATGGGAAAAAGTGCAAAAAGAAATGATCAACATTTTAGATATATATCCAGAAGTAAAAGGACTGCAAGTGCTCAATGGTTATGGATATTACATGTTTGACGCTTATCAGGGTCAGTGGCTTAAGGATAATCCTGATCAGAGAGACCAAATCCTGAGAACATTGCAACAATGGGCTCCGTCGGATCCCTCCAACCCCGTGGGTGGGATAGAGGGAGCGCTCCGCGATTTTTACGAACGAGATAGAAAAATAAGTATATATATATTAGGAGACGACTTCCAAGGCCGGTCAGTCAAGCGGGTCGTTGACATGGTGAATCAAATTAATCAAATTGATCGTACAATTAGCGGTCTGGCGAGAATTCATGCGATAGGGTTCCCTGTGCAGCTTGTTGCGGGACGAGAACCAGGCGCAGGTGCGATTAAATTTGCAGCACTCATGAGGGAATTAAGTTATAACAATGGTGGCACTTTCGTTGGATTAAATAGCTTAAATTAGTTTAGGTATCTATATGCGCAGTCAGCATCCACTTTTTTTTGTTACAGTTATTTGCATAATGTTATTCGTCAAAGGATGCGGTGGAACCACACAAGTACTCTCTGAAGAGAGTTTTCCTGATCTTCTGGCACCATCTCGTGCCTTGCATGCCGCGGTGATTTTCACACCAGAATTTTCAACTTATGTTGCCAAGCCCAGCAGTAAGACGAAGCTGTCAATTGGAGGCGCTCAAGAAACTATAATGCGAAAGACCTTTACGGCACTGTTTGACAAGGTCGATTTTTTTGATTCAGAAGACAAGATAGAACAGTCGCCAGATATTATAATTTATCCCTCAGTAGTAGAGGCGCAAATTGCAGTCCCGTCTCAAAATTATCTCAATGTCTATGAAATCTGGATCAAGTACAACCTTAAGCTTACTGACATTGAGGGTAACCTTATCGATAACTTGTTCATGCCGGTGTATGGAAAAACGTCCGACTCATTCATGCTACAAAAAGAAAAAGCCGTAAGTTCTGCTACCAGGGCTGCCCTCCGGGATATCGGTGCAAAACTCACGCTTGATTTCTATAGAATTCCAGCAGTTGAAAGACATCTCAGAGAAAAATCGGGGAGGTCGTAACACATGCCACTTGTAATAAATTTACTATTAATTTTCCTACTAACCGCGTGTAATACCACTACAACTATCGACGAGTACCGAAGCTTTGATGAGAAAGTATCTGTGGGAAGTGAGGAAACTGTAGCGCTCCTTGGGCGCAGAGATGCAGGACATTACGAAACAGACGATGAGTTTGTTTCCTGTGTGGGCGGCAAGTTACGATCGCAAAACCTAAAGGTTTTACCTGAACGCGGACTGATTGACGCTTTGTATCCTTGGCTTGAACCAAGAACAGCGCCAAAGGGCTTACTTCGCATGCGACAACTCATACAAGAGCCACTAGTCAAAAAAGCGATAGCAGACAGAGGAATACGATTCTTGGTGTGGTTAGATGGTTCAACGGAAACTCTTGACCGAAACGGCTCCATCAGCTGTGCGGCAGGCCCGGGAGGAGCAGGATGTTTTGGTTTTGCAACGTGGGACAAGGCATCTATCTATGAGGCAATCGTTTGGGATCTCTCAGACGTCAGTGAAGTAGCACGCGTTCGAGTTGATTCTGAGGGCACTTCATACCTTATAGGTGCCATCGCCCCTATTCCCCTTTTGACGCCAGTAAAAAATGACGCATGTAAGGGTCTTTCCTCACAACTAGAAGCAATATTCGAACAAGAAAAGAGTGATTGAGAGAATAAAATGTCTGTGAACCAAAAACTCAATTTTTTTTCAACACTAGCCGTCGTTACCCTAGCATTTCTAGCAACGCAGACAAGCCTGTCTGCCTCCAGTGGCCAAAAACAATACGAGGAATTATTGAAGCGAACACCATTATTCAAGGACCCAAAACTAACCTCCTACATCGAAAATTTAGGTGCTCAGGTTGTATCGGTATCAGAGATGGCGGGCGAAAAATTCATATTTACCTTACTTGATGATCCGGCCCTTAACGCTTTTGCAACAGCGGACAATTATGTGTACATCAATCGAGGACTTTTAAACTACGTTAGCAACGAGGCTCAACTTGTTTCAGTAATTGCGCATGAAGTAGCACACGTGACGCGGGGGCACATAAACAAGCAGTCGACTAGCGGTACCGCAACTCAAATCTTATCGACGGTCGCTGCAGTCTTGGCGAATAGTAACGAGGTATATGAAGCCGGGATGGCCTATGGTAATTCAAAAGTTCGCTCGATGGGCCGCAATCATGAGCTTGAAGCTGATCAGAGCGGCGCAGAGTATATGGCGAAACTTGGTTATGATGTTGATCAAATGATTTCAATGCTATCGATCATGAAGGATTTCGAAACACTTCAAAAAGATCAAGCAAGAAGGAAGGGGGCAACAAGGCCTACCTATCACGGAGTATTCGCATCACACCCTCGGAACGACGCACGCTTGCGAGCAGTGGTGTCTCGCGCAAAAACCCTGATAACTGATAACACTAGGGAAAATGGTGCTGAAAAATATAGAACCCTTACACAAAATTTAATCTGGGGTGAAAATTTCCTCGCCAAAAATATACCTAAAGAGCGTTTTTCTGACTTAAACTGGCGCGTGAGATTTGATTATCCAAAGGGTTGGGTGCACGCCCGCGGCACCGCGCCAGTGGCTACGACAGGGCGCGAACCACAGGGGCTATCAACACTCAGTATGTCGCGTTTAACGAGGACTGCTCAGACTCCGGAAGAGTATCTGTATAATCAATTGAACATTTCTGAAGTTAGAGATGGAGAGGCAATCACGCCAGCGCGCTTACAAGGATTTACAGGATTAATACCAAGATTTGATAAAATCAGAAAACAAGAATCGCTTATCCGTGTCGCAGTGGTTTACTATAAGTTAAACGCATATGTTTTCGAAGGAGAAACTAGTAGAGGTGCAAAATTCGTCGAACAGGACAAATTATTTTTGGATGCCATCAATACCTTTAGGCCGATTTCGCAAGCCGAAATAGCAGGCCAGAAGCCACAACGCATTCATTACGTTAAGGCGACAGCCAAAACCACTTTTGACGGCTTGGCAAATGCGTTTAACCTCTCGAAAACTGATGTGGACACCCTTAGAGTAATAAATGGCCTATACCCTGCCGGAGAACCTCAGGCAGGAGAAATAGTAAAAGTATTCCGACAATAAACATTGTTGACAAATGATATGTGAAAAGTGAGAGCATATTAAACATGAGGATGGAGCTGTTGATCACTTTCTTGATTGCTAGTTTTATCTTTTTTCTATTTTTGCTCCTAAACATAAAAACTAATCACCAGTTAGAATTGCAACAGTGGGTAGTAGCCCCAAAGATAGAATCTCGTGTGTTGGATAGATTACAAGCTAATGTTGAAAACAAATTATCAATAAAACAAGAGCAAGACTTTTTCGATACTCCACAACAACTTATTGAACGACTCGCTGAAAAAAGCCTAGAGAAACGTCTGGTCCTACTAACTAAAACAGTCACCACCGACAAAGAGCCCTCCGAAGCTGAGCTCCTAGAATTTTTTAAGCTTAACCGAGAGGATTACAGAGATAATTCTCTAGTATCACTCCGACAGGTGACGTACGCTATATCAGCTCGAGGCGGACAAGCATATGAAGCCGCTATGAAAGATCTATCAGCAAGCAAACGAGGGATCACTCCGACCGGTGACCAAAATCCTCTGTTAAATCATTATGAGAGAGTTACAAGCGTTGACCTCGAGGAACTGTTCGGGGAGGATGCCGGGAATAAAATTGTAGCTCTTGCCTCAAATACACAATCATTGCCAAGTTGGATAGGGCCAATAAGGTCAGTTCATGGATTCCACTTAATATATGTCGAATTCTTTGAGCTTGGGCCCTTGCCATCGCTCGATGAGGTACGTTTTCAGGTTATAAATGATTGGCGCAACAGCGGAAGCAATCTAAATTAGCCAGCTTGTACCGAAATAAAAAAATGAAAAAAATTGATTGGTGCTGATGCTCGTATCAACTAAGAGCATGAAAAAAATCTCTTAGACCAAAAGGACCTGCATTTTGCCAGGTCTTTAAGGCAGCTGTGCCGATGATGGCAACATCGGCAGTTCCACGCAACACTTGCAAATCATCACGATTTGAAATTCCAAATCCAAGTCCTAGTGGAACATCTGTGTGCATACGACATCTCTGAAGCAATGCCACCACTTCAGCATCAATATTACTTTTTGTACCTGTAACCCCCTTTCGGGCAACAACATACACCATACCGCTACTCGCCGCGCCCAATTCAGACAAACGCTTCTCACTACTTGTTGGCGTCATAAAAATGATCGGATCGATACCGCGAGACAAAGCTGTCTTACGAAGCATAACTGACTCCGCAATCGGAAGGTCAGGGAGAATGAATGCAACGCCTCCCGCAGCAGACAAACGTTCCAGGAAGTCTTTTTCACCCATTTTAAAAACAGTATTATAATATCCCATCATTAAAACCTTAAACGTAAATCGTGAGGTTACGGCACGCATAAAATCAAAGCACTGGTCAATTGTGGTGCCTGATTTAAGTGATTCTTCGTTAGCCCGAACAAAAATTGGTCCATCCGCACTAGGTTCAGAAAAGGGAAATTGCAGTTCTACTAAGTCAACGCCGGCTTGCTCCATGATTTCTAGTGCCTGCATATTTTCTTCAAAAGATGGATAACCGCAGACGACATGTGCCATAATAAGAAGTTCCTTTTCCTGACGACGTTCTCTTATATAAGTAGCCAGCTCCATCAGTTTTCCTCTAGCCGATACTGGGTTGCTTTATCCTTTATAAAACTTTTCCATTGTTGATCATCAAGTGCATCCGCAATCATGAAGATATCCTTATCACCACGACCGGACTGATTGATTAGGATAATCTGGTCGGCCGCCATTGTTGGAGCCTCCTTAATCGCACTTGCAAACGCATGTGTAGTCTCTAAAGCGGGAATCAAGCCCTCCATTCTCATGATCAAACGTAAAGCTTCCTTCACCTCCAAATCGGTAGCTGCCTCAAAGCGCACTTTATCCTGTTCCCATAAGTAAGAAAAAATAGGATTAATACCGATATAATCAAGCCCGGCAGCAATTGAGTGTGTCTCCAGCATATTTCCTTGCTGATTCTGTAGAAAATAGGTCTTATAGCCTTGCGCTACTCCAACAGAAGCGTCGTTATATGCCAGGCGAGCTGCATGCATATTTGAACCTACACCGAGCCCGCCCGCCTCACAACCCACCAATTCAACATTTTCGTCATTTAGGAATCCCTGAAAAATACCGATTGCATTTGACCCTCCTCCAACACAAGCATAAATCCGATCTGGCAATTTTCCGACTAAGGCCAAGATTTGCTCTCGAGCCTCTATGCCGATGATCGACTGAAACCAGCTAACCATTTCTGGAAATGGATGGGGACCACATGCAGTCCCTAAGACGTAGTGAGTATCGGTCATATTTAAAACCCAATCACGCATACATTCATTGATGGCATCTTTTAGAGTTTTTTGCCCATCTTGTACTGCTATTACTTCAGCACCAAGATTTTCCATCCAAAAAACATTAGGTCGCTGGCGCGCGACATCTACTGCTCCCATATAAATTTTGCAATCAAAACCAAAACGTGCCGCCATCGTAGCCGTGGCATATCCATGCTGACCGGCCCCAGTTTCAGCAATAACCTTTTTCTTTCCGAGTCTCTGACACAATAGTCCTTGACCCATAACATTGTTAATTTTGTGGGAGCCGGTATGGTTTAAATCATCGCGCTTCACATAAATTTGAGCGCCACCAAGATGACTTGAAAGGTTCGGAAGATGTGTTACTGGCGTTGGACGGCCAGAATAGTTCTGTAAAAGTCGCACATATTCCCTCCAAAAGTCAGGGTCCTCTTTACATTCCCTAAAGCAATGCAAGAGCTCTTCAATAGTGTTATGCAAAACCTCAGGGAGAAACACCCCCCCATATTGGCCATAATAGCCCTCTCGGCCGCTTGAAAAATCAAAAATATCCACACCACAACCCCAAAAATGGTCAGAAAAAAATTTAATACCACCTTAAATCTAAACCGGTATTAACACGATGACAATCAAAGCAAATTCACACAGAGAATTCGAAGTAACAATGTCAAGTCTATCGAAGTGGTTTACACATCTCAACAAAAGCCAGCAGACTTAAGGATTTGTCTATTTTATCCCCAGACAACACTATGCTTTAAAATCGACTACGCTTGCTATATCAGCAGAACTGTCCACAACTTTTCCCATAATTTAACAACAAGACAGAAGGTGAATTATTAAAAATAATACTAGATGTGGTAGTTATAGATTTATATACTACTAAATCTTGAGAATAACAAAAGATCGCAAGTCGACAAATTGCAAAAAAACGAAAGGTCATCTGACAACATGAGTTTATCAAAACAGCATTGAGTAAAAGGAATCGGAATGAGCGTAGCCAAACTAAGGTCGATTAAAACGATCATCAGAGACGACGAAATAGGAATGCAAGATGCATCAATAGATATTTGGGATAAAAAATATCGATTAAAAGACAAACAGATGGGTCCGATAGATCAAGACATATCAGCGACCTATCGAAGGGTTGCGATTGCATTGGCAGAAGTAGAAGATCCTGAGAACATAGAATTTTGGCAGGATCGGTTTGAATGGGCGCTCCAGCATGGAGCAATTCCGGCAGGAAGAATAATATCGAACGCTGGCGCGCAAGAATACAAACCGGCAACCTCTACAATCAACTGTACAGTTTCAGGAATTGTCCCAGATTCAATGAGAGGAATCCTTGAAAGTAACCTAGAGGCAGGACTGACCTTGAAGGCAGGGTGTGGTATCGGTTATGAATTTTCGACTCTAAGACCAAAAGGCGCCTATGTATCAGGAGCAGGTGCATACACATCTGGTCCTCTTTCTTTTATGGATATATTTGACAAAATGTGCTTCACAGTTTCTTCTGCAGGCGGTCGACGTGGTGCGCAGATGGCCACCTTTGATGTGAGTCATCCAGATGTTTTCGATTTCGTACGAGCGAAAAGAGAGGACGGTCGACTTCGTCAATTTAATCTCTCGCTCCTTATAACCGAAGAGTTTATTAGCGCGGTCAAAGACAACGGAAATTGGGATTTGACATTTCCAATCACTGCAAAAGAGGTTGAAGACGGGCTCGATTTAAACGACGAAAAAATCGTCTGGAAGTCCTTCCCAACATCAGAGGGCTATGTCCGCAACGAACAGGGCTTAGTGGCGTGCAAAATCTATGAAACTATACGAGCTCAAAAACTGTGGAATGCTATAATGTCGTCGACATACGATTTCGCTGAGCCCGGGTTTATCCTTATTGATCAAGTGAATAAAAACAATAACAACTGGTTTTGTGAAGACATTCGTGCAACGAACCCATGTGGCGAACAACCACTGCCGCCTTATGGTAGCTGTTTGCTAGGCTCTATAAATCTTACTAAATTCGTGCGTAACCCTTTCTCTAAAGATGCATATTTCGATTGGGAACAATACAAGGAAGTCGTAGAGGTCTTCACTAGAATGCTGGACAATGTTGTCGAAATTAACGGTTTACCACTGGATAGGCAACGGGAAGAAATTGAGTACAAACGCCGACATGGCATGGGCTTTTTAGGCCTTGGATCTGCTATCACAATGCAATGTATGCATTATGGTGATAATAGCTCAGTGGAATTCACTGAACGTGTCGCTCGTGAAATGGCAGTTTCTGGTCTTCAGGCGGGGCTGGACCTCGCAAGAGAAAAAGGGCCAGCAAAAATAATGAATGACAGTTTTACAGTAACAGCAGAAATGCTTTTTAAAAAACCTGAACTCGCAGAGGATGGCATCAGGGTTGGACACAAAATCGTTGGGAAGCTATTGCTCGGCAAGTACAGTGACTACATGAAAAAAATTGCTGAAGTAGCTCCTGAATTGGTGGATGCCATCGCTGAAGAGGGATGCCGTTTTAGCCACCACACTTCTATTGCTCCAACAGGCACTATTTCTTTGTCACTGGCAAACAATGTTAGCAATGGAATAGAGCCTAGTTTTGCGCATCATTATTCACGTAATGTGATTCGGGAAGGACGAAAATCTAAAGAAAAAGTGGATGTATACTCATATGAGTTACTCGCTTACAGAGCTCTAATAAATAGTTCTGCCATGCCATTTTCTGACAACCCAGACAATGCACTTCCCGACTACTTCGTAAGCTCTGAAAATATTATGCCCAAACAACATGTCGATATTCAAGCGGCAGCGCAAAAATGGGTAGATTCTTCTATTTCTAAAACCATAAATGTACCCACGGACTGTGACTACGAAGATTTTAAAGATATCTATTTATATGCCGCGCAAAAAGGGTTGAAAGGTTGCACTACATTCCGGTTTAACCCTGAGGCGTTTCAGGGTGTTTTGGTAAAAGAACAAGATTTAGAGAACACTACTTATTGCTTTACATTAGAAGACGGATCAACGGCTGAATTCAAAGGTAACGAAGAAATTGAATATGATGGAGAAAAACATACTGCTGCGAACCTCTTTGATGCTTTGAAAGAGGGTTATTACGGAAAGTTTTAAAAAAAATAATATGATGACATGTTTCATTGGAGAAGCTAAAGAATGAATAAAAAAATAGATCAAAAAATTGTTGGCTATAAGGTGCTGACAAAAGAGACCGAGCTCAAGGAAAAGTCCTCCATTCCTGAGAACAATATCATTCAAATGCACGAAAAAGTTTCGAGGCCAGAAGCATTACAAGGTAGCACCTATAAGATCAAAACGCCTCTCTCTGATCATGCCCTCTACCTTACTATTAATGATATCTTGCTCAATGAAGGTACTGATCACGAATTACGGCGTCCTTTTGAGATTTTTATCAACT
>NZEU01000052.1 GCA_002689135.1 Porticoccaceae bacterium | reverse complement strand
GCAGATAAAAGTTCACTCAGGTTAATTCCAGTACAATATCCCATTTGGTCGAGCATCATCACGACATCCTCCGTCGCTACGTTTCCAGAGGAACCCGGTGCGAATGGACAGCCTCCGAGCCCCGCAATCGAGGTATCAAAATATCGAATACCCGACTCCAATGCAGCATATACATTGGCTAATCCCATCGCCCGTGTATCATGAAAGTGGCAACCCAAAAATTGAGGATCACTCTTTTCAGTGAGGCGATTCATTAAAGACGATACTTGCCGTGGATTTGCTGCGCCAATCGTATCTGCTAAAACCAATCTATCTGCGCCAGCGTCTGATAACTTATCTATTAAATCCACCGATACGGCAGGATCAATATTGCCCTCAAATGGACACCCAAACGCCACAGATATAGTTGCAGTTATTTTGATACGGTCAATGATCGCCTGTTTTATTATCTTGATCGCAGAGGCTTCTGCCTCTTTCATGGTAATGCCAACATTGCTATTTGACATAGAATTACTTGCATAAACAACTAAAACGACATTCTTTATTCCTATACTTTGTGCTAATTGATAGCCCTTAAGATTTGGCACCAATGCAAAATAATCAACGTTATCGTTAACCTCTAACAAATTAAATAACGAATCAGTATCTTTCATCGCAGGAACTGCGCGAGGGGATACAAAGCTCCCTATTTCTATGGAAGAAACACCAGCTTTAATCAGCGAATTGATTAGGCTTGCTCTCTCTACCACAGAGAGTACCCTGGCTAAGTTCTGAAGGCCATCACGTGGACCAACATCTGTTATTGTAATATTTGTAGCCATATCATTACCCTCCAGTTCAATATGTAATCCATCACTACGTCTATTGGCAGTTTTTATGCCTTAAACTCTCAGACAATATATCCAGATCATCATTGTGCCAGCAAACATGATTTATGTTGTCCGCATCAAATTTTAGCACTGTGTAGTTCTGTGCACTGAAACAGACTTTTCCTCAGAAAACTGATGGATATCTTATTGGCAACAACATTAAACTGTTTCTTGTAAAAATTAAGCATTATGCACTTCAAATTTTGATGACTCTCCAAAAAACTTTGCCGGTAACCTCAGATTTAACATATCAGACTGATTTATCTCAGCTTGACTTTACTTGCACCGATGGTATCGTTTGACTCCTAGACCTTTTTTTCTAACGGTTCCTCCGCAAAAGGGCTTAAACTAACAAGTCGATTTTGTAGCATAATACGTATGAATATAAAATTCGTAGGGCACTGGGGGTCCATCGAAGGGAGTGACTATGGTCCCAACCATGTGTTTAGGTTAAACGCTAATAAGTATTTAAACAATCCTCAACCCGAGCGACAAAACGTTCGAAGCAGGCGACAACATCTTACGGTAGCGAAATTTATATGCTAGGTACACAAAGGGAAGGCTCTACCAATAAACGTTTAGATGGACGAAGGGGGTTCCCAAAAGACTTCGGGCTGTACTCATCCGATCAAGAGAAAGAGTCCTGCGGTGTAGGTTTCGTAGCAAATATTCGCGGAGAAGCCAGCCATCAGATGATGCAAGACGCTTATCACCTCAACTCTAGGATGGACCATCGAGGAGGTTGCGGTTTTGAGGAAAATACGGGGGATGGCGCGGGAATCTTGACGGCAATACCTCACACGTTCTTTAAATCTATAGCCATAGAACTTGGGTTCGATCTCCCTGAGGAAGGGAAATATGCAGTGGGTAATATCTTTTTACCAACTGACAGCATCGAAAGAAAATTTTGTAAAGAACGTATAGAAAGTATTGTTAGGCAAAATGGACAAAAGTTTATTACTTGGAGAAAGGTTCCAACCGAGCCAACAGTATCGAATATCGGCCCAGCCGCGCGAGATGCGATGCCCGAAATCGAGCAGATGTTTGTGAAATCGAGTGAGTCGAGCTCCAAAGATTTTGAACGGGTACTTTATGTTATTCGAAAAAGCTTTACGGCTGAGCTTAGACAGAATGATGCGCTAAACCAAGGTAATCTTGTCTACGCTTGTACTTTATCCTCCAAGACAATTGTATACAAAGGCATGCTCACACCCGCACAAGTTTTCCCCTTTTATCCGGATTTAAATGACCCAAGATACGCAACGCATTTGGCTATGGTACATTCCCGTTTTAGTACAAACACGTTCCCGTCTTGGGACAGAGCTCAGCCAAATAGGTACATGAGTCACAACGGAGAGATCAATACGCTTCGTGGCAACAAAAACCAAATGTCTGCGAGAGAGGGTAATGTTCAATCTGAACTTTTCGGCAAAGATATCACAAAGTTATTTCCAATTGTTGAGCCAGATTGCTCAGACTCAGGCTCGCTGGATAATGTACTAGAATTTTTAATGATGTCAGGCCGAAGTCTACAGGAGTCTGTCGTGATGACCGTTCCTGAGGCTTGGCAATCGGACTCGAACATGGATTCTGAAAAGAAGGCGTTTTATGAGTTCCACTCTGCTTTTATGGAGCCTTGGGATGGTCCTGCGTCCATTGCGTTCTGTGATGGCGATTATATTGGCGCGGTCTTAGACCGAAATGGATTGCGACCAAGTCGGTACTATATCACCCACGACGATAGGGTAATCATGGCGTCCGAGGTCGGGGTGCTGGCAGTCGAACCATCTAATATCAAATTCAAAGGCCGTCTGGAGCCTGGCAAAATGTTCTTAATCGATTTTAAAAAAGGTCGTATGGTGCCCGATGACGAATTAAAGCACGATTTTGCTCGAAAGCATCCATATGCGGACTGGCTTTCAAATCAAGTTCTGAACCTAGAATGCCTGGTGAATAAGAATGCTCCTATTAAACCCCGCCCGGGTGATCTGATGCAGCGAATGCAGGCTTTCGGATTTACGGTTGAGACTATGGAGTTCATGTTGATACCTCTGGTGAATGAGGCACGAGATCCGCTCGGCTCAATGGGTAATGATTCCGCGCTGGCATGCTTGTCTGAAAAATCGAGGATGTCGTACGACTATTTCAAACAGCTCTTTGCTCAAATCACCAACCCGCCCATAGATTCAATTCGAGAAGAAGTAGTAATGTCACTTAGATGTTTCATTGGACCAGAGCAAAATGTCCTAGGATGCTCAGAAAATCATGCTAATCGATTGAAATTGGAAATGCCGATACTGTCAAATGAGGAATTGAGCGCACTAGAAAACATCGACTATAAAGGATGGAAATCGCAAGTAATAGACATCACATTTGAAAAGGATTTAGGTCTCCACGGCATGATGGAGTGTATTCACTCTATCTGTGCTTCGGCATCTAAAGCGATAGCCGAAGATTATTCCCTAATAATACTTTCAGACAAAGAGCTCTGTGCCGATAGGATGGCATTGAGTTCACTCGTAGCGTGTGGTGCGGTTCATCACCACCTTGTAAACAGCCATGAAAGAGCGCGCATAGGAATTATTCTGGAGTCGGGTGAAGCTCGAGAGGTTCATCACCATTGCCTTCTAACGGGGTATGGTGCAGACGCTATAAACCCATATGTTGCCTTCGAGGCATTATCGCAGGCTAGAGAGGATGGTCTTCTTGAAAAAAGTCGTTATCCCGACATAAAATCTATAGTAGACGCTTATAAAAAGGGTGTCGGAAAAGGAATGCTCAAGGTAATGGCGAAGATGGGCATATCAACCTTACAATCCTACAAAGGGGCGCAGATATTTGAGGCGGTGGGCCTAGCCGACGATATTATTTCTCTCTGCTTTGTGGGGACCACAAGCAGAGTACAAGGTGTAGATTTTAAAATATTATTTNAAGAGATGTCTCAGCGACACGAGCTAGCGTTCCCAAAACGAGACGTTAACCTTATTGAAGTACTGCCTAATCCTGGAGACTTTCATTGGAGACGCGGAGGAGAGACCCATATGTGGGATCCAAAGAGCATTTCTAACCTTCAGGTGGCTGCACGTACCAATGATCAACAAGCCTATTGGGATTTTGCTAAACATGCCAATGAGCATTCAACTCGGAGTGCAACCTTTCGGGGGTTATTGAAGTTCAGAGAACATTCAGGCGAATCTATTCCACTAGAGGCGGTTGAGCCCGCGTCGGAAATAGTAAAAAGGTTCTGTACCGGAGCTATGAGTCTTGGTTCTATTTCTTCCGAAAGTCATGAAGCCCTCGCGATCGCCATGAATAGGCTTGGCGGTAAATCAAACACCGGTGAAGGTGGAGAAGATGAGCGCCGTTTTACACCGATGCCTAATGGTGATTCCAAGAGATCAGCCATCAAACAGGTGGCTTCAGGTCGCTTCGGGGTGACAATGTGGTACCTCGCTAACTCTGATGAAATCCAAATAAAAATCGTTCAGGGTGCCAAACCTGGTGAGGGTGGGGAGCTACCTGGAGGAAAAGTGGATGAAACTATTGCTAAGATTCGATACTCGACGCCTGGCGTAGGACTCATCAGCCCTCCCCCACACCATGATGTCTATTCAATTGAAGACATAGCCCAGCTCATCCACGACTTAAAAAACTGTAATCCTAGCGCGCGAATTAGTGTGAAGTTGGGCTCTGAAATTGGCGTTGGCACGATCGCTGCCGGCGTGACGAAAGCCAAGACAGATCACCTTGTGATAGCAGGGCATGATGGAGGCACAGGTGCATCCCCATTGACGTCTATCAAGCATGCAGGTCTACCTTGGGAACTAGGAATTGCTGAAACTCATCAGACCCTTGTGATGAATAATCTTCGGTCTCGGGTAGTTTTACAGACGGATGGACAAATTAAGACAGGGCGCGATGCCGCCATAGCCATTCTACTTGGTGCTGAAGAGATAGGTTTGTCCACAGCACCGCTAGTTACCCTTGGTTGCATTATGATGAGAAAGTGTCACTTAAACACATGTCCGGTCGGCATCGCAACCCAAGACGCTGATTTGCGTAAGAAATTTTCAGGGCAACCGGAGCATGTCGTTAACTACTTGTTTATGGTTGCAGAAGAAATGCGTCTAATTATGGCAGATCTAGGTCTTCAAACCGTAGATGCAATGGTGGGACGTGTTGATCTCCTTGACACCCGTGTGGCTCAGGACCACTGGAAGTCCAAGGGAGTTGATCTGTCTAAGATGCTTGCGCCTGCAAAGATTATCTACGAAAACACAGAAGTACGATGTGTATTCGATCAAGATCATGGTCTCGATAAGGCGCTGGACCATGAACTTATTAAGCTTGCTAAGCCTGCCCTAGAAAATGGTCAGCTAGTCGAGCTGGACTTGCCAATAATTAACACCAACCGCGTCGTGGGTACTATGCTTTCGCATGAAGTCGCCAAGGCGACCAACGGAAGCATGCTGAAAGACGACACTATAAAGGTTAATTTAGTTGGTTCTGCTGGACAGTCATTGGGTGCTTGGCTAGTGGGAGGCATTACCCTGCAAGTAGACGGAGACGCTAATGATTATGTAGGGAAAGGTTTGTCGGGCGGAAAAATTATTATTCGACCGCCAAAAGAAAGCACATTTATCGCTGAAGATAATATTATTCTAGGAAATGTCGCTCTTTATGGCGCGACTTCAGGCGAAGCTTATTTCAGAGGCATTGCCGCAGAGCGGTTTTGTGTTCGAAATAGTGGGGCAAAGGCAGTTGTAGAGGGTGTTGGGGATCATGGTTGCGAGTATATGACCGGTGGAAGGGTAGCGATTCTTGGACGGACCGGAAGGAATTTTGGTGCTGGAATGAGTGGTGGCATAGCGTACGTTTGGGATAGAGATGGAGGTTTCCCCAAATTATGTAATACCGGAACACTTGAGCTCGAACAACTAGAAGATCAAGACGATATCAAAGAATTGAAAAGTATGATCAGAAATCATTTGCTCTACACAGGATCAGATGTTGCAAGAAAAATTTTGGCGGATTGGGATACTGAGCGTCATTTTTTTTCCAAGGTGATGCCAACCGACTACAAACGAGTCCTCTCAGAAATTAATGCAAAAAAAGCTCGAAATCAAGCAGTCGGTTAGTTAACAGAAACAAATTAGGAAATTAGAATGGGTAAAGTCACAGGTTTCAAAGAATTTGATAGAGTCGTCGAACCCTATAGATCACCGACTGCTAGAATCACCGATTTTAAAGAAATATATACACCTCATGACGAAGGTCATCTCAAGACACAGGGTGCGCGTTGTATGAATTGTGGCGTGCCCTTCTGTCAATCAAATAATGGGTGCCCAGTATATAACTTAATTCCAGAATGGAATGACCTGGTATATAAAGGGCGTTGGAAAGAGGCGCTTGACCGGTTGCATAAAACCAATAATTTCCCGGAGTTTACTGGAAGAGTGTGCCCAGCACCTTGCGAGGGGGCATGTGTTTTAGGGATCACCAGCCCCCCGGTCACAATAAAAAATCTCGAGAATGCTATTATTGACCGGGGTTTTGATGAAGGTTGGGTAATAGCAAAAGTACCCGAGCACCGTACAGGAAAATCAGTAGCTATAGTCGGTTCAGGGCCTGCAGGTCTTGCAGCGGCGGCTCAACTCAATCAAGCGGGACACACTGTGGTTGTCTATGAACGAGACGATCGTGTTGGCGGGCTACTAATGTACGGTATCCCAAATATGAAGCTTGACAAAGATATTGTAGAGCGTCGAGTGCAATTATTACGTGATGAGGGTGTGATTTTTGAGTGCAATACCGATATTGGCAGAGATATTCCGATTGAGAAATTGCTAGAAAACAACGATGCGGTTGTGTTAGCTACGGGTGCAACAAAACCACGTGACTTGAATATTCCAGGAAGAGAAGGACAGGGTGTGCATTTTGCAATGGAATTCCTGACTTACAATACAAAAAGCTACCTCGATTCGGAACTTGACGACGGGCACTTTATTTCTGCCAAGGACAAACACGTTATAGTAATTGGTGGTGGCGATACTGGAACGGATTGTATTGGCACATCACTACGTCATGGTTGTAAGTCATTGGCAAACTTCGAGCTATTTCCGCAAAACCCCACAGACAGGGGCTCTGACAATCCTTGGCCACTTTGGCCGAAAATACATCGAATCGATTATGGTCATGCCGAAGCGGCGGAACATTTTGGTTCTGATCCAAGAAAGTACTCGGTTAGTAGTAAAGAAATACTGAGGAATGACGATGGATCGGTGAAGGGAATACTTACCGTCGCTGTTGATCCACAGCTTAAAGAGATCCCAGGTTCCGAAAGTTTTTGGGAAGCTGACCTTATATTACTCGCAATGGGATTCCTTCAGCCAGAACACTATATTAATGAAAATTTGGGAGCTGAAACGGACGCACGCGGCAACTTCACGGCAAATAAAGTCAATTATAGAACCAACATAGATAAGTTGTATGCCGCAGCGGACTGTCGGCGAGGGCAAGACCTAGTGGTGAGGGCGATAAACGAGGGCAGAGAAGTGGCCAGAGAGATTGATAGAGACCTGATGGGTAGCACAAACCTTCCGTAAATTTTCGTTCGCAGAGAAGGTTGCTCCATCTAATACAACGTATGAACGGAGCGCACCTTAAACCCTTTAAAAGTAAGTGGGCTACAAATTATTAGGCTTATCAACACTAAATACCTGACCATAATTTCTCGCACCCTGTATCAGAAAAAAGTTCATTCACGATGCACCGATCGCAATCAGGCATCGATCTGTATTCCGTCCTGATTCGTGATAAACACTTTGCCTGATATGGAAAAGTGTTCTGCTTCCATTGCATCCCATCGACTCCGGCCTCCCATACCGACTCTC
>NZEU01000051.1 GCA_002689135.1 Porticoccaceae bacterium | reverse complement strand
TTCGTCACCATTAAAATACGGAAGATTTATAAAACTACCAGTGGTTCTATCTCCATTTTGATTTTTACCAAGAGCAGTTTGTTTAGGAAATATTTCTGTCTTTGCTGGCAGTCCAAATAAAAATAATAGATTAGATAAAAACTCTCTAATTAAAGATGCAGGTACTTTTTCTTTTGTAAATACATAAATGTGAAGTCCACCACTTTTTGATTCGATTGGAATGACTGGTAAATTTTTAGTATCAATAACTTTTAAATATTTTTGTAAATCAAATTTTTCATAATCGTCAGGATCAACATCAATTGCACCAAAGNTAGCCATGCTTTCATCATCACATGCTTGTAAGCCAATAGATTTTTGTCCGGTTAAATGATCTTGATAATCTTTATCTGTTATAGGTCTTTTAGCCCAGCCGTAATCACCTGGGTCAAATTTAAGTTTGTTTGTTTTAGGGTCATAATATCCGTTCTTGACATTGCAAAAACCAAAGTCTCTTTTTAATCCAGTAAAATACTTTTCAAAATCTTTCATAACGTATTAAAGGGCGGTTCCACTCTCGCTTTCCCGCCCCTTCTCGCAAGTGTNGCCTGCGGCAACTCTGTTATACAATGTCTCCAGTATTTTTAGGCGCTTCGTATTTTGGTTTCGCTGCACCTTTAGATACNGTCTTTTGAAGTTGNTGTGCNANTTCNTATANNTCNGCNTCTGCNTNNANANNCACNTCAAGATTTCTAACTCTTGATGGCTTGTAGACATGCCAGCTTTTACTGCCTGCTGTTTTACCCACAGTTTTTAAATTATAAACTGCAGAGTACGCAGCTGGATTGAAAGAACCATCTTTATCNGAGAATCTAAGATTCTTAATAAGATTATTTAGCTCTCTCGCTGGTGTAAGATTTGAAGATCGCATAGCAATTACTGCTGGTCTTGGCTCTCCATCGACCAATGCTAATACGTAGAAGTATGCAGTTTTCTCTACATAGTTTCCGTTTGGTAGTCTGTATCTACCATTCTTCTCTTCCACTGCATCCGCTGGAATCTCTAGATGAGTTCCGACTGGAGCTGAAGCACTATCGCCTCTCTCCTGCCACTCCGGATATCTAGTTTGAGAATGTGCTATAATCACATTGAGTCCCTCGTTACCGTTAATAAGTTGCGTGAAGCCTGCTGCATATATCATGCCAGGTTTTGCACCTTCAACATATTTTGGGTCTCTCTCATTGCACTCCGGTGAAAGTTGATGAAGAATTTTTAAAATCGGTGTTGATACATCNTCCGATCTTATTTCTTCNGCGCCTTTACCAGCNTCGCCTCTGAGATTNATAGTTGCAAGTGATCCTGCACTATTCTTTTTTNCTACTTGTTTATCCATAATTTACTCCTTAATGTTTGTTGGTTTAGTAGTTTAATTTTTGGTTTTTATTTCTGTTTGATTTCCTTCAAACAATGTTGAACAACTCTGCAGGTATACTGCCACCTTTTTGATGAAAGTCCCGCAAAGTTGTTCTAAGGGTTCCGGCATGAACTGCAATTTTCCGATCGGGTTCATAACCTTGTCCTCNTGCAAGTAGAGCNTANTGCTCTGCCTTGTGATCTTCGTTGAGACCAAACTTAACTGTGATTTCATTTTTCACAATCGCGCCTAGTCCCTGTCTCCGAAGCCAGTCGTGTGCCTCTTGCTTTTTAGCAGCAATTATTGAGACACCAAATACATCTTTGACAGATATTTCTGATCCGTCTTTTAATTTTAGAGTTTTTAAATTAAGCTGATTCATAAGATCAGGTATAATTATATTAGAATAATATTTTTCTCTTTCTTTTAACTCTTTCAGTTTTGTTTCTTGATTAATAACTTCTTGTTTTATTTCTTGAAGCGTATTAATTTCTTTTGATAGTTCGTCTGGATTGACGNTTGACACCTGATTNGGTGCATCTCTTCGTAGGTCTATAGTCATATCTTTCTCCATATNTGTTTGTTAGTTTAATCATTAATAATAATCGTTTATCGCAATTTGAAATATANAGATTTATTTTANAGTGTCAACTATTTTTGAAAAATATTTANTTCTATNGGGTAATAAGTTTTTTCTTGACGATCCCATTTTAAAAGTTTGTATCTACCATTNGTTGTATCNGAAACTAATGAACATACTACACCTATGATNGCAGGNTCNCCNGATAANAAAAGATAATCATCNTCNGTATAGTTCTTTAGAAGCGTTCTAAGTTTCATAACCAAAGGTCCAGGTGAGTGTATCATTTGTGAAAACTCTGGAAGCAACGACACAATTTCACCATATTTTTGTGCGCCCACAATATTATATTTAGGCTCACCTTTACTTGTTCCTGGTATGTCTTGAATTAAATAAACTTTGCTCATTGACTTTTTATCTTTTAATCAATATATAACAATTAGAAAGTAAAAGTAAACATGAATTACAAGTTTAAAACTAAGCCATATGCCCATCAATTAAAGGCGTTAGAACGTTCTTGGGATAAGACCTATTTTGCATATTTTATGGAGATGGGTACCGGTAAATCTAAGGTCTTAATAGATAATGCCTCTATGTTATACGATAAAGGTGAGATAAATGGCCTATTATTGGTAGCTCCAAAAGGTGTTTATAAAAATTGGTATGAAGGTGAAATACCTGATCACATGGTAAAACACATTGAAAAGAAAGTTGTCCTTTGGGAAACATCTAATTCTTCAATAGAAAAAATAAAAGAGTTAAATACAATGTTTGATACAGGTACAGACTTTCATATTTTAATCATGAATGTAGAAGCTTTTTCATACCCAAAAGCTACAGAGTTCGCTAGACGTTTTTTATCTTGTCACAAAGCAATGATGGCAATAGACGAGTCTACAACTATTAAAACTCCTACAGCAAATAGAACTAAAAATATCATGAAGTTAAAACCTCTTGCTAAGTACAGAAGAATATTAACTGGTTCTCCTATTACAAACTCACCCTTAGATTTATATAGTCAAGCAGCTTTTTTAGATAACTATCTGTTAGGCTTTGATTCTTTCTGGGCATACAGAGCTCACTATTGTATTATGAAAACTATGAACTTAGGATCACGATCTGTTAGTGTGCCTGTTGGTCCAAACAAAAGAAATATACCTGAACTTGAAGAAAAAATAAAAAAATTTAGTGAGCGTGTTTTAAAAGACGATTGTTTAGATTTACCTAAAAAAACATTTTTAACTCGTAAAATAGATTTAACAGGTATACAAAGAAAACTTTATGATGAAATGAGAAAGTATGCTATCTCAGAGTTAGAAGGTAAAGTTTGTTCTACGTCTACAGTTATGGTGCAATTGTTAAGACTTCATCAAATATCTTGTGGCTATCACGCAACAGACGATGGTAAACCTCAACAGCTTCCGTGTAATAGATTAACAGAACTTATGGATATACTTTGGGAGGTATCTGGTAAGGTTGTCATTTGGTCTTACTACGTTGAAGATTGTAAAAGAATTATAGAAGAAATAAAAAAACATTTTGGAGAAAATTCTGTTGTTGATTATTATGGTGCAACGGCCACAGAAGATAGACAGAAAAATATTAAAAAGTTTCAAGAAGACCCTGAATGTAGATTTTTTGTAGGTACAACTGGCACTGGTGGATTTGGTATAACTCTGACCGCAGCGAGTACAATGATCTATTATTCTAATGGTTATGATTTAGAAAAACGTTTACAATCAGAAGCACGTATTGATCGTATAGGTCAAAACAAACCTATGACTTATATTGATTTGATTGCTGAGGATACAATTGATGTTAAGATTCAAAAAGCACTACGTAATAAAATGAACATAGCTAATGATGTCATGGGGGAAGAATTAAAAGCTTGGATTTAAAACTACGTCAAATAGATGAAGCCGCTATCATGTGGAATAAAACTAAAAATGTAAAATATAAAATTCTTTGGTATAAATTAATAAAAGAATTGTACTTACCCAAACCAACCTAGATCTAAGACTTTTTCTAACAGCAGAAGTGATACCGCCCCAACAGTACCCAATAACACCCAATAGATCTTGTCTATCTTACCGCCCAAATCGTGAATACCTTCATGCATGTGTTTAACGTCTTTCTTTAAACCTGTAATATATCCATATATAGAAAGCAAATGCTCTCTTGTATTTTTGGGTTTTAGTTTGTCACCAGCTGGCATTATGTTATCATTCCTCGTTGTCTTAATACTATTTGTTGTTCTTCTGGAGATAAGTATATTTTTTCTGTTTCTGTAAGTCCTTGTTGTGTCACAGTAGGTTGTTGCGCAGTTTGTATTACCTGCGGATTAGGATTAGCACCCGCAACATTTGCAGGGATAGGTGGTGTTGGTATCTCTGGTATTAAATAAT
This sequence comes from Porticoccaceae bacterium, assembly GCA_002689135.1. GTDB lineage: Bacteria > Pseudomonadota > Gammaproteobacteria > Pseudomonadales > Porticoccaceae > TMED48. The sequence goes on along the minus strand of NZEU01000051.1, from coordinate 3,893 downwards.
CTTCTATATTTAATGGTTCACCACTCTCTACAAGTCCTCCTTCTTGAAAACTTGGTATTTCTGAAGTAAATAATAATGGTGAGTCTAAAGATACTTGTCTCATGTTAGCTACCATTCTTCTTAATATTGGACGTGCAGCTATGTAAGGATTGCCTGTTCCTAAATTTCTAGCTATCTCTCTAAATCTTTCTTCAATATCTTCTGATGGAAAGTATGGTTCAAATTTACCAGATTTTAAATTATAAAAATTTTTGTCAGATATTTGTCTTTCATTAAACTCTCTAAATAATTCATTTGATCCAACACCTAAAGTTTCTGCAGCGTTAATATCTTTTTTCATTTCCTGCATTACACCAAATCTAGCATTGTTAGATTTTGCAAATCTAGTTATAATGTCGTTTACTTCCACTGGTCCACCTTTTAATAATCCAAAGTAACCACCGGTAAATTCTCTTCTAGCATTTCTTATACCTCGTTGAAAATTAGCAATTTTAAAACCCATTGATCTTAGTGGATCTACTTTAATAGGACGCAATCCCATGAACCCTGCTATCTCTGGACCAACATCTAACTCTTCTCCTCTCTTTGTAGGAGTTTCTGTAGCTGCTTGTAATAATCTAACATATTGTTTGTAAGATGGAGCTAAAGCATTTCCTAAGTGTAAAAATCTAATTGCAGCTTTATCACCTGCTGATGTTTGTTCTGTGTATAATCTTCTTCCGTCCGCAGTTCTACCACCTCGTATAATTAAATCAGCTGTAGCTTCTGTCCAAATAGATTCAGATATAAATGGATTCATTATCTCTGCACTAGCCTCCGTAACACCATTTACAAAACCAGTTAAAAGTTGTTCGTCAGTTAAGTCACCTTGTTGTATGTTATTAACTACCGTTCTTAAAGGTCTGCTAATAATATCATATGCATTACTGTGACTAAAATCGATATATCTTAATTCACCATCATCATCTCTAATGGGAATTAGTGTAGAGTTTTTTGACCACTCAGGTACAAATCTTCTCAATGCATCTAGTTCATCTTTAGTTACATCATATATAGCTGCAGCTCCTTCAGTTAGAGCTATTGGTATACCTGTTGTAAAAGTTGCCATTCCTAATAATCTTGTAAGACCTGTTTTGTATGTACCTAAGTTTCTAGCATTGTTTGAAACTATTCTTTCTGTTCCGTCTTCTAATACTTCTGTAACAAATAAACCTATATTACTTCCCTTAACTCTAACACCTGGCGCTGGTACGTGTCTTAATTCTTTTAGACCTTGTTCAACAATATTTGTAGTTGTTCTAATCATTTCAGATGGAAACGACATAAAATTACCAATCGGTAATAATCTTGCTGTTCTAACAGCAGAACCAACAAAAGCATAATTAGGCACAGTATTTTTAACTATGTCAGCTGCCTCTGTTTTTAATGCAAAGTCATCTAAGAACTCATCGTAAGTCCCTTTAAATCCATTCTTTCTAGCTACATTGTATTTTATATTTAATTCTGATTCTGGTAATTTAATTACATTTCTATTTACTGGTCTGCCGTTTGCTCTGTAATTTTTTAATCTTTTTAATTCTACAACATAGTTTGCGATCTTAAATGTATCATCNTCNGNAACATACTTACCTTGAAANAAGTCTCTTACCTTTCTCATTTTGTTCATAAAAGGACTGACNGTAGTATCTATGTTTGCAACTTGTTGACCTAATCTAACATCAGTTAGTAAAGCTTTTAAATCTGCTATTTGTACTTGTGANTTTACAACACCTAATTCTAATAACTCTCTATACGCAGCCTGAGCTTTAGCACTAGGTGCGCCAGCTTTTAATAAACCCGATACTTCAATACCTTCTGCAAATGCACTTTTATAAAACTCTGTATCAAATAAAGTACCATTAGCCCCTGCAAAACCAAACGCACTAAACATATTACGTAAGTGTGTAGGTATAGAAAACACAGTCTTTGCTAATTGTGATACTCCTTTTGGAAACAATAATAAATTTCTATACATCCAACTAACAGCTGCTTCAGCTCCTTCTTTACCTTCACCTCTTACAAAACCTTGAAGGCCACCAGCTATGTTGTTTGCATTTTTTAAAGCTTCTGCTATTTCGACTGTTGTAAATTTACCAGCGGCAGGGTTTACAAATTTACCTGATCCAGGTAATTCTTTTACAATGTCATCAACAGGAACCATTCTTATACCTGTAGTGTTAGATCTTAATGCTTGTTCACCTTCTTCTACGCTGTTCCAGAAAAAACCTCTGCCACCAGCTTTTTGTATTTCATTATTTTTAGAAACAACACTAGATAGATAAGCAGTGGTTCTAGCCACACCAGACAAGTTTGTTATTGCATTGTATATAGAATATCTAGGATCAGTTATTTCTCCTAACAATTGTCTAATTTCTTTTGGAGGTAATCCAGTGCCATCAATAACTTGTTTTACAAAATCTGCACCAGGTCTGCCTTCCATTGTTTTATTTACGTATTCACCAAGAGCAAGAGCTTTTGGTTTACCTTTGTTTCGAACAGCATTTAATAAACTTTCAACTTGCACTTTTGCTTCTCTAAAATACTTGTCACTAGTCGCTACATTAAAACCTGTATCACCTGCTTCTTTTGCTATCTGTTCTCTAAAAAATCTTATGGCTCCTTCTTTAGCTTCATCAGTAGGTGTGTATCTACTAAAGAGTGTAGAGAAACCTCTTTTAGGTTCTTCAAAGATTCGGTAGGTTCCGCCTATCCAATTTGTAACTCTGTCTTTTAATAATGTTTGTAGATCAGAAACACCTTTATTTAATTTAGTGCCTTGAGCATTTGCATCTAATATATCTATTAGTTTTACAAATTCTTCTCTCGCATTATTTAAACTGCCTACTATATTACCTTTTGATTCTGCGGATACGTTTAAGTCATCAAATTGTTTTAACAAATCATCTAATGCATTTTTATTCAGTGGTTTTCTAATATCACCACCAAATAAAACTTCATTTAATAAAGTAAAAAATTTTGTTCTTTCTGCTCTACCAGATTTTCCAATAATATTTTCTGCGTCTGGATATAGTCTATCTACTTCTTTTGTAATATTATCTACAATTTCTTTTGCTGCACCTTGATCAGAAGCTTTTAATGCTTCTTTAACTTTTTCTTCATCAAACAATTCTTCTGTTAATCCGCCTCTAGGACTGAATGGAGCTCTAACATATTTATCTAACCATCTTGCAAATCTAGAATTGCTGTACGCTAGGTCTTTGCCTCTTGCTGCCAGGAGCTTGGCGCTTTTACCCACACCATAGACAAAAGGTGTAAAGGCTATTGACTCTGATCCAAACTTTAATCTGTTGACTAATCTTCGAGCAGCTTCTTCTCTACCATATGCTTCATCTCTATCTAACTGTGTGGGACCACCTTCAAACATGTCACCGAACGTTCCTATTTTTTCAACGTCAGCAATCAAATGATCTGAGGATCCCCAGTAATCTCGCCAATCGCTTTCTACTTTGCTTCTTCTTTTGTTTTTCTTGCCTTTGAGTGGTGGGCGTGTTTTCTTAAATTTGGCTAATTTCTTGCCTATATACTTTTTATCGTTGGTCTTGTTGGTTATTAGATATACAAATCCCTCTACATCTTCGGGTAATTCTTCTATTTCTTTACCTTGGTAAGTCCATCGCATATGGATACTTACCCTAGCCTAATCTTCTGGGACGTCCTTTTTGGAATTATGCCTATCGTGTACTTCATCCATGCGTTGTTTTGCTAAAGATCTTATTTCACGAAGCCATTTGCGAGTCTCTCTGTGTGTACGTACTGAATTTCTTGCTTCAAATGCTTCATTTGCCTTGAAATATGCCATATATGCCTTGGTTAGCTTATCATGTATGTCATCA